>CALFRR010000230.1 GCA_937919435.1 uncultured Alphaproteobacteria bacterium
TGTCGATGCCGACCGGGCAGACCGTCGAGCACAGCGAACAGGCGGCGCGGGTCTCTTCGCCGGCGTAGTCCCAGTCCGCGACCATCGGGGCGAGCCGCGGATCGTCGGGGGCGTCGCAGACCAGGCGGGCGATCTCGCGGCGGCTGGCGATGCGCTGGCGCGGTCCGAGCGTCAGCCCCATCGACGGGCACTGCGGCTCGCAGAAGCCGCATTCGATGCAGCGGTCGACCAGCGGCGACACCGCCGGCATCGGTTTGAGGTTCTTCAGGTGCAGTTCGGGGTCGTCGGTCAGCAGCACGCCGAGATTGAGCAGGCCGTCGGGATCGAGCAGCAGCTTGATCCGCCGCATCAGATCGGTGGCGTCGCGGCCCCATTCGCGCTCGACGAAGGGCGCCATGTTGCGGCCGGTGCCGTGCTCGGCCTTCAGCGAACCGTCGTAGCGATCGACGACGAGGCTCGCGATCGCCTCCATGAAGCGGGCGTAGCGGGCGACCTCCGCCGCGTCGGCGAAGCCCTGCGCGAAGACGAAGTGGAGATTGCCCTCGAGCGCGTGGCCGAAGACGATCGCCTCGTCGTAGCCGTGCTCGACGAACAGCCGGCGCAGATCGGCCAGCGCGTCGGCGAGACGGTCGACCGGAAAGGCGACGTCCTCGATGATCACCGTGGTGCCGGCCGGACGGGCCGCGCCGACCGCCGGCAGGGTGCCCTTGCGGATCGCCCAGAAGCGGGCGCATTCGGCCGCGTCCAGCGAGAACCGCACCCCGCCGAGCGTCGCGGCGGAATCGATCGCGGCGCTCGCCGTCTCGATCGCCGCGGCGAGGCCGGCGGCATCGGCGGCGCGGACCTCGATCAGCAGGGCGGCGGCGTCCGCCGGCAGGCGCGCCGGATCGACGGGCATGCCGGGCATGTGGGCGACGGCGGTGAGCGAGGCGCGGTCGAGCAGTTCGACCGCCGCGGCGCGAGCCACCTTCAACCCCGGCACGGCGCGCACCGCGTCCGCGACGTCGGCGAAGACGACGAAGGCGGAGGCCTTGGTCGAGGGATCGGCGACGGTGCGGTAGTCGACCCGGGTCATGATCCCGAGGGTCCCTTCCGAACCGATCATCAGCCGGGTCAGCACGTCCACCGGATCGTCGAAATCGACGAGGCTGTTCAGCGCGTAGCCGGTGGTGTTCTTCAGCCGGTACTTGCGGCGGATGCGGGCGGCCAGCGCCTCGTCGGCCCGCGCGTCGGCGGCGATACCGCCGAGCCCGGCGAGCAGGTCGGCGTGGGTATGCCGGAAGCGGGCGATGCTCTGCGGATCGGCGGTGTCGAGGACGGCGCCGTCGGCGAGCACGACACGCAACGCATGGAGCGTGTGGTAGGAGTTCTCGCCGACCCCGCAGCACATGCCGGAGGCGTTGTTGGCGGCGATGCCGCCGATCTTGGCGGTGGCGATCGAGGCCGGGTCGGGGCCGATCTTGCGGCCGAAGCGGGCGAGCGCGGCGTTCGCCCGGCCGCCGACCACCGCCGGCCCGAGCCGCACCGTCGCCGCATCGGGGGCGATCTCGATGCCGCCCATGCCCTCGCCGAGCACCGCGAGGATCCGGTCGGTGACCGCCTGACCGGAGAGCGAGGTGCCGGCGGCGCGGACCGTCACCGAGGTGCCGTGCCGGCGGGCGAGGTCGAGGAGCGCGACGATCTCCGCCTCGCGTTCGACCTTGACCACCACCCGCGGGATCAGCCGGTAGAAACTGGCATCGCCGGCGTGGGCGAAGACCTCGAGCGGCCGGGTCAGGATCCGTTCGGCCGGCAGGATCGTGCCGAGATCGGCGACCAGCGGGTCCGCCCCGGTGATGACGACGTCGGTCGACACGACGTCCCGGCGCTCGGCACGGTCACGTGCCGACGGCGTCGATCCCATGGGCTCCCCTCCCCTGGTCGGCGTCCCGGTCCTCCGCCGGGGATCGCTCCGCCGTCATCCTGACGCAGAGGCGGCGGTCGGAGCAAGCGCGACGAGACGGAACGGGACCGAAGGGACGACCCGCCGCCTCAGGCGACGGTCAGACCGGCGGCACGGAAGGTGGCGCGGGCGCGATCGACCAGTTCCGGCGACGGCGGCGGGGTGTCGCCGAGCGAATAGGGAACGCCCTCGGCCTTCCACTTGAACTCGCCCATCTTGTGGAAGGGCAGGATGTCGACCCGCTCGACGTTGCCGAGGCCCGCCGCGAACTTCGCCAGCCCCTCGATTTCGTCGAACCTGTCGGTCAGTCCGGGCACCAGCACGTAGCGCAGCCAGACCGGCTTGTTCATCCGCGCCAGACGTTCGGCGAAGGCGAGCGTCGGGGCGAGCGCGACACCGGTCAGATCCTTGTAGGTCTCTTCGGTGAAGGCCTTGATGTCGAGCAGCACGAGATCGACGTCGGCGAGCAGGAAGTCGTCGGCGTGCAGCCCGAGGAACCCGGCGGTGTCGAGCGCGGTGTGGAGGCCCATCTCCTTGCAGCCGTGCAGGATCGCCGCGGTGAAGTCGGGCTGGACCAGCGGTTCGCCGCCCGAAAGGGTGACCCCGCCGCGCGCCCGCTTGAGGAAGTTGGCGTAACCGGCGATCTCGTCGAGCACCTCGCGCGAGGTGGTCGGCTTGCCGTGGTGCATGTGCCAGGTGTCGGGGTTGTGGCAGTAGCGACACCTGAGCAGACAGCCGGCGAGGAACAGCACGAAACGGATCCCGGGACCGTCGACGGCGCCGCCGGTCTCGGTGGAATGCACCCATCCGCGAATGGCCGGACGCGCGACGCCCGCCCCTTTCGGAGCGGGCGCGGAAGCACGACCGGAAGGCGTCTCAGGAGATGCCATGGAAGGTCCGGTTGATGACGTCGAGCTGCTGCTCGCGCGTCAGCTTGATGAAGTTCACGGCGTAGCCGGAAACGCGGATCGTCAGCTGCGGATAGAGCTCGGGGTGGTCCATCGCATGGAGCAGCGTCTCGCGGTCGAAGACGTTGACGTTGATGTGGTGACCACCCTGGGCGAAGTAACCGTCGAGCAGACCGGTGAGGTTCTCGACCCGGTCGGTCTTCGACCCGCCGAGCGCGTTCGGCACGATGGTGAAGGTGTAGGAGATGCCGTCCTGGGCGTGCTGGTAGGGCAGCTTGGCGACCGACGCCATCGACGCCAGCGCACCCTTGGAATCGCGGCCGTGCATCGGGTTGGCGCCCGGCGCGAAGGGCTCGCCGGCCTTGCGGCCGTCGGGGGTGTTGCCGGTCTTCTTGCCGTAGACGACGTTCGAGGTGATGGTCAGGATCGACATCGTCGGCATCGACCCGCGATAGGTCTTCTGCTTGCGGATGCAGTCCATGAAGGTCTCGGTCAGCCAGACCGCGATCTCGTCGACCCGGGCATCGTTGTTGCCGAAGGCCGGGTACTCGCCCTCGATCTCGTATTCCTTGACCAGACCGGTCTCGTCGCGGATCACCGACACCTTGGCGTATTTGATCGCCGAGAGGCTGTCGACCGCCACCGACAGGCCGGCGATGCCGCAGGCCATGGTGCGCAGGATGTCGCGATCGTGCAGCGCCATCTCGATCCGCTCGTACATGTACTTGTCGTGCATGTAGTGGATCGAGTTCAGCGCGTTGACGTAGACGCGGGCGAGCCAGCCCATCATCCGCTCGAACTTCGCCTTGACGTCGTCGTAGTCTAGGACCTCGCCGGTGACCGGCGCGAAGTTCGGGCCGATCTGTTCGCCGGACTTCTCGTCGCGACCGCCGTTGATCGCGTAGAGCAGAGCCTTGGCGAGGTTGGCGCGGGCGCCGAAGAACTGCATCTGCTTGCCGATCCGCATGGCGGAGACGCAGCAGGCGATGCCGTAGTCGTCACCCCAGTAGGGCCGCATCAGATCGTCGTTCTCGTACTGGATCGACGAGGTGCGGATCGACATCTCGGCGCAGAAGTCCTTGAAGCCCTGCGGCAGACCTTCCGACCACAGCACGGTCAGGTTCGGCTCGGGGGCCGGTCCGAGGGTCTCCAGGGTGTGCAGGAAGCGGAAGCTGGTCTTGGTGACCATCGTCCGGCCGTCGAGCATCATGCCGCCGATCGACTCGGTGACCCAGGTCGGGTCGCCGGAGAACAGCTGATCGTAGTCCGGGGTCCTGAGGAACCGGACGATCCGGAGCTTCATCACGAAATGATCGATCAGCTCCTGGGCGCCGGCCTCGTCCAGCGTCCCTTCGGCGATGTCGCGCTCGAGATAGACGTCGAGGAAGCTCGACACGCGGCCGATCGACATCGCCGCGCCGTTGGCCTCCTTGACCGCCGACAGGTAGCCGAAATAGGTCCACTGAATCGCTTCGCGGGCGTTGGCGGCCGGACGCAGGACGTCGAAGCCGTAGGACTTCGCCATCGCGACGAGTTCCTTCAGCGCCTTGATCTGCTCGGCGATCTCCTCGCGCAGACGCAGGACGTTCTCGTCGATCTGGTCGAGCTCGAGGCTCCGGGCCTGGGCCTGCTTGTCCTCGATCAACCGGGCGACGCCGTAGAGGGCGACGCGGCGATAGTCGCCGATGATCCGGCCGCGGCCGTAGGCGTCCGGCAGGCCGGTGATCACGCCCGACTTGCGGCACCGCAGCATCTCGGGGGTGTAGACGTCGAAGACGCCGTCGTTGTGGGTCTTGCGGACCGACGGGAAGACCTTGTCGAAGGTCGGATCGGCGGAGAAGCCGTAGGCGTCGAGGCCGTTCTTGACCATCCGATAGCCGCCGAACGGCATGATCGCGCGGCGGAGCGGCCGATCGGTCTGCAGGCCGACGATCTGCTCGAGATCGCGGTCGATGTAGCCGGCCTTGTGCGAGGTGATCGAGGCGACCACGGTCGGATCGACGTCGAGAACGCCGCCGGCGTCACGCTCGGCCTTGAGCAGGTCCTTCAGCGTCGACCACAGCGCCTGGGTGCGCGGGGTGATCGAGGCGAGGAAGGAGTCGTCGCCTTCGTAGGGGGTGACGTTGGCGACCAGGAAGCCGCGCAGATCGATATCCGAGGTCCAGCGGCCGTCGGCGAAGCCGCGCCAGGGATCGATTCCGGTGCCGGTCGGCGTCGCTTCGTCGATCACGTCGCGCAGCGGAATGTTCATCGAAGTCACCTCTCACGAAGACGCCCGCGGCGTCGTGGACCGGAGCCCGCCGAGTTCCGGCGGCTGATGAGACGGGTATAGTTCTTTCGTCTAATGCTCGCCAGTGGGGATAACCCGACAGTCGCTCGCCCAGTGCACACCTCGCTCTCGAAAGAGGCATCTGCCGAAATCTCCGGCACGGGCGACGCGATCCGGACCGGACACCGACGACCTCCCACAGACCATTGTTTTCACGATCTTTTCAATGATTCGAAAGAGACCTCGACGCGGTCGCGGATCGGCGATCGTGCCGCTTTGACGTGCCATGCCGGCATGGTCGACATGCGTTTTCATCAATCTACGACAAAAGGACGACGAGCGCGAGAGGGCTTCGCACGTGCGGTCCGAGGCGCGGAAAGGCGCGGCACGTCGTCGCGGAAAGCGCGGAAAGCCGCCGCCGAATGCGGTCCGCGGACGCGAAGACGGCGCCGACGGGGGGCGTCGGCGCCGTCTTGCGGCAGAGCAATCGGGCGGAGAGACGAGGGCGGTGCGTACGCCGCCGGATCGCGAAACGCACGACGTCAAGGAGGTGTCGTGCGAACCCGGCTCAGATGAGCTTGGCCATGGCGACGGCGGTGTCGCTCATCCGGTTGGAGAA
>CALFRR010000231.1 GCA_937919435.1 uncultured Alphaproteobacteria bacterium
AGCCGGGTCAATTCTCGGTGGAAAGCCCGGGTCAGTTCTCCGCGGAAATCAACACGCCGGCCATGACTCTGCCGCTCCACGAGCTGCTGCCCCACCCGCGGCGCAGGCGCCGGCCACACCGCCGATGCAGAAGCGCATCCTCTATTATCGCAACGGCATGGGCCTTCCCGACACCTCGCCGGTTCCGAAAAAAGACCAGATGGGGATGGACTACATTCCTGTCTACGAGGGCGAGGATACCGCCTCCGGCGCCGTCACGATCAGCGCCGAGAAGATCCAGAAGCTGGGGGTGCGGACCGAAGTCGTAGGACGGCGAGCGATGTCGCGCGCTGTGCGCGCGGTCGGCGCCGTCGCCGTCGACGAACGCGCCCAATATGTCGTCGCACCCCGGTTCGAGGCGTGGATCGAGACGTTGCGGGTCGACACCACCGGCGCCGCCGTCCGTCGTGGCGATGTGTTGATGGAGGTCTATGGACCCGATCTCGTGCTCGCTCAGGAGGAATATCTGTCGGTCCGTGGCGTCGGCGGCATCTTGGCTGAGGCGGCGTTGCGTCGGCTGCGCAATCTCGGCATCGACGAAATCGAGATCGAGCGGCTGAAGAAGACCGGGAAGGCGTCCCATACACTTCCCCTGCGCGCGAGCGCCGACGGCGTCGTGCTGGAGAAGACGGCGGTCCGCGGCATGCGCTTCATGCCGGGCGAAACGCTCTATCGCATCGCCGATCTCTCATCGGTCTGGGTGATCGCCGAGGTCTTCGAACAGGATCTCGGTTCGATCCGCATCGGCCAGAGCGCCGACATCGGCATAAATTCGTTACCGGGAAAGACCTTCACCGGCAAAGTCGGCTTCATCTACCCGACGCTCGCTGCGGAGAGCCGGACTGCCAAGATTCGCATCGAACTCCCGAATGCAGAAGGCGTCCTTCGCCCCAATCTCTATGCCACCGTCAGGCTCGACACCGGCGGGGAGACCGGATCGGGTCTCGCCGTGCCGGATTCCGCCCTCCTCGACACCGGGACACGGCAAGTCGTGCTGGTCGAGATCGCGGATGGCCGTTACGAGCCGCGCGAGGTGAAGACCGGGCAGCGGGGCGACGGATGGGTCCGCGTCGAGGACGGTCTCGGCGAGGGCGAACGCATCGTCGTGCGCGCCAACTTCCTGATCGATTCCGAAAGCAATCTCCGGTCGGCGTTGGGGGCCTTTGCGCCGCCGGCCGCAAAGACCCAGTGAGCGGAGAGAGATCATGATCGCTTCCGTCATCCGCTGGTCGGCGCGCAACGTCGTCTTCGTGCTCATCGGCACCTTGTTTCTGGTCGCCGCCGGTCTCTACTCCGTCTCGCGCATTCCTCTCGATGCGCTCCCCGACCTTTCCGACACCCAGGTCATTCTCTACACGGAATACCCCGGTCAGGCGCCGCAGGTGGTCGAAGACCAGGTCACCTATCCTCTGACGACGGCGATGCTGAGCGTGCCGAAGTCCAAGGTGGTGCGTGGCTTCTCGTTCTTCGGGGCGTCCTTCGTCTACATCATCTTCGAGGATGGGACCGACATCTATTGGGCACGCTCGCGGGTGCTCGAATATCTGAATTTCGCCGCCAAGCGCCTGCCCGACGGGGTCACGCCGACGCTCGGGCCCGACGCCACCGGCGTCGGCTGGGTCTATCAATACGTGCTGACCGCCAAGAACCGGACGCTCGCCGAACTCCGCACCCTGCAGGACTGGTATCTGCGCTACCAGATCACCAAGGCGGAAGGCGTCGCCGAGGTTGCCAGCGTCGGCGGCTTCGTCCAGCAATATCAGGTCGTGGTCGATCCGCAGAAGCTGCAAGCCTACGCCATCCCGCTGTCGAAGATCACGCAGGCGATCCGCTCGAGCAACAAGGACGTCGGTGGCCGTGTCGTCGAAATGGCGGAGACCGAATATGTCGTGCGCGGTCACGGCTACCTGAAGAGCGTCGCCGACATCGAAGGCATCGTGCTGAAGGTCGATCGCGGTACCCCGATTCTGATCCGCGACGTCGCCCGCGTCGAGATCGGGCCGGACGAGCGGCGCGGGCTGACCGAGTTGAACGGTGAAGGCGAGGTGGTGAGCGGCATCGTTCTCCAGCGCTTCGGCCAGAACGCGCTCGAAGTCATCCGCAACGTGAAGGCGAAGATCGTCGAATTGTCGGGCGGCCTGCCCGAGGGCGTGACGGTCTCGCCGGTCTACGACCGCTCGGACCTGATCCTGCGCGCCGTCGACAACCTGAAGCACACGTTGCTCGAGGAGAGCGTCATCGTCGCGCTGGTCTGCATCGTCTTCCTGCTCCATGTACGCAGCGCGCTCGTCGCGATCATCACCCTGCCGATCGGTGTGATGATCGCCGTGATGATCATGAACGCCCTCGGCATGACTTCCAACATCATGAGTCTCGGCGGCATCGCCATCGCCGTCGGCGCCATGGTCGACGCCTCCATCGTGATGATCGAGAACGCTCACAAGCGCCTAGAACATGCCCCACCCGGGGCATCGCGATCGCGCGTGCTGATCGAGGCGGCGGTCGAAGTCGGACCGGCGTTGTTCTTCAGCCTTCTGGTGATCACCGTGTCGTTCCTGCCGGTGTTCACGCTGGAGTCGCAGGAGGGACGTCTGTTCAAGCCGCTCGCCTTCACCAAGACCTTTTCGATGGCCGGCGCGGCGTTCCTCTCGGTCACGTTGGTGCCGGTGTTGATGATGATGTTCGTGCGCGGACGCATCCTGCCGGAGCAGAAGAACCCGGTGAACCGCTTCCTGATCTGGCTCTACCGCCCGATCATCCGGCTCGTCCTGCGGGCCAAGATCGCGACGATCCTGATCGCACTAGCCATCCTCGGCGTTTCCATCGTCCCGGCGATGCGGCTCGGCAGCGAATTCATGCCGGCGCTCAACGAAGGCACGCTGCTCTACATGCCGTCGACCCTACCGGGGCTGTCGATCACCAAGGCGGCCGAACTCCTCCAGGTCCAGGATCGCATCATCAAGAGCTTCCCGGAGGTGGAGTCGGTCTACGGCAAGGCCGGTCGCGCCGCGACCGCGACCGACCCCGCACCGACCGAGATGTTCGAGACGGTGATCAACCTGAAACCGACGTCCGAGTGGCGCCCCGGACTGACCCTGGACGGTCTCGTCGCCGAGATGGACAAGGCGTTGCAACTGCCGGGCGTCTCCAACGCCTGGACGATGCCGCTCAAGGCGCGCACCGACATGCTGTCGACCGGCATCCGGACGCCGATCGGGATCAAGGTCTTCGGCAACGATCTCGTCGAGATGGAGCGCCTGGCGCGTCAGATTGAAACCGTGGTCAAGCAGGTGCCGGGGACGACCAGCGCCTACGCCGAGCGTATCGGCGGCGGCTATTATCTCGACATCGAGCCCAAACGCGACCAACTGGCCCGATATGGCCTGACCGTCGGCGACGTCCAAGAGGTGATCCTCACCGCGCTCGGCGGCGAGATGGTCACGACGACGGTCGAAGGTCGCGAACGCTTTTCGGTCAACGTGCGCTACCCCAGAGATCTGCGCGCCGATCCGGATGCCATCGCGCGCGGGGTCCTCATCCATCCGGAAGGCGGCGGATCGATCCCACTCGGCCAGTTGGCGGAGGTCCGTCTGGCGAAGGGTCCGGCGACCATCCGCACCGAGAACGCGCTGCTCTCCGCCTACATCTTCGTCGACATCCACGGACGTGACATCGGCGGCTATGTCGCCGACGCCCGCAAGGCGGTCGAGGATCAGGTCGAGATGCCCCAGGGCTACTACGTCGCCTGGAGCGGACAGTTCGAATACATGGAGCGCGCCAAGGAGAAGCTGAAGATCGTCATTCCCGTCACGATCGGCCTGATCTTCCTGCTGCTCTACATGAACTTCCGCCGCATCACCGAGACGCTGATCGTAATGGCGTCGCTGCCCTTCGCCCTGGTCGGGGGCGTCTGGTACATGTTCCTGCTCGGGTTCAACCTGTCGGTCGCCGTCGCCGTCGGCTTCATCGCGCTGGCCGGCGTCGCTGCCGAGACCGGGGTGGTGATGCTGATCTACCTCGATCACGCCTTCGAGGAGGTCAAGGAGCGCCGATCGATCGAGGGGAAGCCGCTCACACCCTCCGACATCTACGACGCGATCATGGAAGGCGCCGTGGAACGCGTCCGCCCCAAGATGATGACGGTGGTCGCGATCATGGCGGGTCTTCTGCCGATCATGTGGAGCACCGGCACCGGCTCGGAGGTGATGCAGCGCATCGCCGTGCCGATGATCGGCGGCATGATCTCGTCGACGATCCTCACTCTTCTCGTCATTCCGGCGATCTACGCGCTGGTCAAGGCTCGCGAGGCGCGCAGCGCCCCGCAGACCGGAGCTGCCTCTGCGGCTCTCCTCCCCTCCGAAGCCAACCCCACCCTCTGAGGAACCTCATGATGACCAAGACATTCGCTTCCGTCGTTCTCGCAGCCGCCGTCGTTCTGGCGCCGTCCCTCGGTCTCGCCCAGGAAACCGGTGGCACCACGGGCAAGGTCAACAGCGTCGATGCCACCAAACATGTCGTCAATCTGACCCACGGTCCCATCGCCACTTTGGGGTGGCCCGGCATGACGATGGATTTCGGCGTCGCGCCGAGCATCGATCTCGGTACCGTCAAAGCCGGTGACAGTGTCGCCTTCACCGTCGTCAAGTCCGCCAACGGTGCTTGGGTGGTCGATTCGATCAAGCCCGCGAGGTGAAGCGCCCGGATCCCCGCCGTTTTGACCGACCGTGCCTCGGCGGGGATCCTCGCGTCATCGGAAGCAATGTGACTCGGGACATTGCGTAGGCGGAATTTCTGATAGAGTGTCTTCGTCGAGGTGAAGCATGAACAGGGCTCTACGCATCGTGTTTGCTCTCTGGGTTGCGCTGATGCTCGTCATCGCGCCCCTGGGAGTGGCGCGTGCCTCGCTCTGTAGCTCCGACGAGACCACGGCTTCCATGTCTGGGCGTCACCATCACGATGCCAATACGGATGGCTCGGTCGCCGGGGCCGTTCACGCGAAGCCCGGGGCCGATCAGGCCGCTGCTCACTGCGGGATGGGGCACGCCTGTTGCTCGTCGATCTGCGCCGGACCGATGATGATGGTTGTCGGATCCTCCGCCCCCGTCATCGTCACGGCACGGCCTGTTCTGCACTTCTCCGAGTCCCCGATGCCCGACGGAATCGCATCCGTCCCGCCACTCGGCCCCCCCAGGATCGCGATCTGAGCGGACATGCGTCTTCGCAAGACGCGTCGATGCGGCCGAGCACTGCGCCTCGTCCGCCGATTTCCCGTCGATCCACCGTCGTGGTCGACCAGATCGTGAGACAGATCCATGAATCGTCGTGATTTTCTGCGCGCGGCTGCGCTTGCCGGCACCACTCCGCTCGTCTCCGGGCTTGCGTCACTGCCGTTCGTCGGCCCGGCCTTCGCTCAGGCCGCCGCCCTTCTCGCAGCGACCTCCCGCACCCTCGACATCGACGGTCGCGCCGCCACCGTCCTCGGTCTCGTCCGTCCAGACGGGGGGCAGGGCCTCACCCTCGACGCTGGAACGCGCTTCTCGGTGGCGCTCGCCAACCGTCTCGACGCGCCGACCCTGATCCACTGGCACGGCCTCACCCCGCCGTGGGAGCAGGACGGCGTGCCGGACATGCCGAAACCGCTGATGGCGCCGGGTGAAAGCCGCACCTACGACTTCCCCGTCGGTGACGGCGGCACGCATTGGATGCACGCCCATACGCTCCAGGAGCAGCGCCTACTGGCCGCGCCGCTGATCGTGCACACTGCGGCCGACCGGGCCGCCGACGAACAGGAGGTGGTCGTCCTGCTGCACGACTTCGCCTTCCGGCCGCCGGAGGAGATCCTCGCCGATCTGCGCAAGCCGGCGGATGGTTCCGCAATGGGCCACGGCGGCGGTGCCATGCCTGGAATGCCGGGTATGGCCGGGATGGCGATGAACCACGGTGCGATGTCCGGTGGCATGACGGCCGATCGGGGCATGCCTGGCTCTGGAAAGATGAGTGGTCACGACATGTCCGGCCACGGTCCGGTGGCGGGGTCGGGAATGCCGATGGCCGGTGCTCCGGGCATGGCGATGGATCTCAACGACATCGACTACGATGCCTATCTCGCCAACGACCGCACCCTCGGCGACCCGCAGGTGACACGGGTCGAACGCGGCGGCGTGGTCCGGCTGCGCATCATCAACGGTGCCACCTCCACCGCCTTCACCCTCGACACCGGCGCGCTCGAGGCTTCGGTGATCGCCGTCGACGGCCAACCGGTGCAGCCGATCATCGGGCGTCGCTTCCCGCTGTCGATGGGGCAGCGGATCGATCTCAGGCTGCGCGTGCCCAAGGACGGCGGCGTCTTCCCCATCCTCGCCTTGCGCGAAGGGGCAATGGAGCGGACCGGAATCGTGCTGGCGACCGCCGGGGCGGAGGTGAAGCGCCTCGCCGCAGTCGGTGCCGCCAAGAGCGAGGTGCTCGATCTGACGCTCGAGGGCCGGTTGAGGGCGATGGCACCGCTCGCGACCCGCACGCCGGATCGCCACTACGACGTGGGTCTCACCGGAACCATGGCCGGCTACCAATGGTCGATGCAGGGCGGTGACGTCGCCGTGAAGCGCGGGGAGCGGATCGAAATCACTCTGCGCAACATGTCGATGATGGCTCATCCGATGCATCTGCACGGCCATCATTTCCAGGTGGTGGCGATCGACGGCGTGGCCTTCGCCGGAGCGGTGCGCGACACCGTGCTGGTGCCGCCGATGCGTGCCGTCACCATCGCGGTCGACGCGGCGAACCCCGGACGGTGGGCCTTCCACTGCCACCACCTCTATCACATGGCGACGGGCATGATGGGCACCTTCGCCTATGAGGGCGTTGGTTGACCGACGGCATCGGCAACCGACGCCTCTCACGGGTGGCCGAGGTCTTCGAGGATCGGGCAATCGGGCCGGTCGTCGCCGTGACAGGCGGCGATCAGGTGCCGGAGCGTCTCGGTCATCGCCCGCATCTCGGCGATCCGGGCGTCGAGGTCCGCGACGTGACGGCTCGCCAACATGTGGACGTCGCGGCTGGCGCGCGAGCGGTCGCGCCACAACGACAGCAGCGCGACGATCTCGGCGGTGGCGAAGCCGAGCGTTCGCGCGCGGCGGATGAACCGCAGTTCGTGGACATCGGCGCGGCCGTAGTCGCGATAGCCGTTCTCTCGCCGCGCGGCGGCCCGGAGCAGTCCGGTCGCTTCGTAGTAGCGGATCATCTTGGCACTGACGCCGGAGGCCTTCGCTGCCTCACCGATGTTCATGCTTCTCCTCCTCCCGTTTCCATCGACACGGACCACTTCTCATGACCCGTAGACCCTTCGTTCTGATCGCCGTCGTTTTCGTGGCTGCCGCCCTGATCGCAGGCCTGGCCGGCCCCGGTTTTCGAAGCGCGGCGACGGCGCCGGACTCCCCGCGCGCGATCGTGGTGCCCAAACTCTCGATGCGGGCCGAGATCGGCAAGATCGCCTATGACGGCGTCTGCGCCGCCTGTCACGGCGCCGACGGTGCCGGCACCGACAAGGGCCCACCTTTCGTCCATCCGATCTACAATCCCGGCCATCATGCCGACGAAGCCTTCTTTCGCGCCGCTCACGACGGTGTGCGCGCCCATCACTGGCGCTTCGGCGACATGCCCGCCCAACCCGACGTGAGCGATCAGAAGATCGCGGCGATCGTCCTCTACGTCCGCGAACTGCAGCGGGCGAACGGCATCGTCACTCAGGAACACCGCATGTGATCGGCGCTTGACCTTCCCATGATGGGAAGGTGCAGGATCGTCGGCAAGAGGGACGAAGACGATTTCTCCCCACTGCGAGGACGCGAACATGACGGATCACCATCATCACCATCATCACCCCGACGCCGGGGTGACCACGGCCGATCCGGCCCACGCCGGCCTGCCCGACGGCGGGTCGACGATCGATCCGGTGTGCGGCATGACCGTCGATCCGGCCAGTGCGAAGCACACGTCCGATCACGCCGGCCGACACTGGTTCTTCTGTTCCGCCGGGTGCCGGGAGCGCTTCGTCGCCGATCCGGCGCGCTATGCCGCCACGGCGGTCGACTCGGATCCGCTGGAGCCCACCCCGCCGGTCTCGGCGGCGAAGCCGAGCCCCGAGCCGTCGACCGCCACGATCTGGACCTGCCCGATGCACCCCCAGATCCACCGCCCGGGACCCGGCGCCTGCCCGATCTGCGGCATGGCGCTCGAGCCGGAGGTGCCCGCAGCCGAGGTCGGACCCAATGCCGAACTCACCGACATGACCCGACGCTTCTGGATCGCCCTCGCCCTGACCGTCCCGGTCTTCGTTCTGGAGATGGGCGGACATCTCGTCGGGCTCCACATGTGGCTGGGAGAGGGCACGTCCGTTTGGATTCAACTCGTCCTCGCCACTCCGGTGGTGCTGTGGGCCGGGGCGCCGTTCTTCGCGCGCGGCGGTCGGTCGGTGGTCACCGGCCATCTCAACATGTTCACCCTGATCGCGCTCGGCACCGGCGTCGCCTGGGGTTACAGCGTCGTCGCCACGCTGGCGCCCGGTCTGTTCCCGGCCGCTTTCCGCTCCGCCGACGGCATGGTCGCGATCTATTTCGAGGCCGCCGCCGTCATCACGGTGCTGGTGCTGCTCGGACAAGTCCTGGAACTCAGGGCGCGCGCGCAGACCGGCGGCGCCATCCGCGCTCTGCTCGATCTCTCGCCCAAGACGGCACGGCGGCTGGCCGACGACGGGTCGGAAGCCGATGTGGCGTTGGAAGCCGTGCAGGTCGGTGATCGACTGCGCGTCCGGCCGGGTGAAAAGGTCCCGGTCGACGGCAAAGTGATCGACGGTCGCAGTGCGGTCGACGAGTCGATGGTGACGGGCGAGTCGATGCCGGTGACCAAGAAGGTCGGCGACGACCTGATCGGTGGCACGCTCAACTTGGCCGGCGGCATCGTCATGCGCGCCGGCAAGGTCGGTCGTGACACCTTGCTGGCGCGGATCGTCGCCATGGTCGGCGAGGCGCAGCGCTCGCGCGCGCCGATCCAGCGGCTTGCCGATCAGGTCGCCGGGTGGTTCGTACCGGCTGTCGTCGCGGTTGCCGCGCTCGCCTTCGCCGCCTGGGCGACCCTCGGACCGGAGCCGCGATTCACCTATGGCCTGGTCGCGGCAGTGTCGGTTTTGATCATCGCCTGCCCCTGTGCCCTCGGGCTCGCGACGCCGATGTCGATCATGGTCGGTGTCGGGCGCGGCGCTCAGGCCGGCGTGCTGATCCGCAATGCCGAGGCGCTCGAGCGCTTCGAGAAGGTCGACACGCTCGTGGTCGACAAGACCGGCACCCTGACGATGGGGAGGCCGGGCGTTGCCGCGATCGAAGTCGTCGGTGGCTTTTCCGAAGCCGATCTGCTTCGGCTTGCCGCCGGCGTCGAGCGAGCCAGTGAACATCCACTCGCCGGAGCCGTCGTCGAAGCCGCCGAGGCACGGAACCTGATGATCGTCGACGCGAGCGAGTTCGACAGCCCGGTTGGCAAGGGCGTCACCGGCGTGGTCGATGGGCGCCGTATCGACGTCGGCGGTCCGCGTCTCATGAACGACGTAGGTATCGATGTCGGGGTGCTCGCAGCCCGCGCGGATGTGTTGCGCAAAAAAGGTGCGACAGTGGTGTTTGTTGCCGTCGATGGGAATCTGGCCGGCCTCATCGCCATCGCCGATCCCGTCAAGGCGACGACGCCCGATGCGCTTCGGGCCCTGCGCGACGACGGCATCCGCATCGTCATGCTGACCGGCGACAACCACACCACGGCACGCGCGGTGGCAGCACACCTCGGCATCGACGAGGTCGAGGCGGAGGTTCTGCCCGAGGACAAGGGCCGCGTGGTGGCGCGGCTCAAGGCTGAAGGCCGCATCGTCGCCATGGCCGGCGATGGCGTCAACGATGCGCCGGCCCTCGCCGCGGCCGACGTCGGCGTCGCCATGGGCACCGGCACCGACGTGGCGATCGAGAGCGCCGGGGTGACGCTGCTGCGCGGCGATCTCGCGGGACTGGTGGCGGCGCGGCGCCTGAGCCGGGCGACGATGGCGAACATCCGCCAGAACCTGGTCTTCGCCTTCGTCTACAACGCCGCCGGCGTGCCGATCGCCGCCGGCGTGCTCTATCCGATGTTCGGTCTCACTCTGTCACCGATCATTGCCGCCGCGGCAATGGCGCTGTCCTCGGTCAGCGTCGTCGCCAACGCCCTGCGTCTTCGCAAGCTCACTCTCGACTGACGGAACACCGATGGGCCTTGGTGCGGGCAACGACAATATGACGTCGATCTCAACTTCTCTCTGTCGAGCGTCGGCAGAGCAACCATGAAAGGGTAGAGAATGCGTTCAGGCTATTCACCCCTCCAGAAATCCCTGCACTGGCTGACGGTGCTTCTGGTCGTTGCTCAATGGTGGACGAGCGCCGCGATCTATCGCACGCACGCCCACGATCCATTCGGCGTAGGACCCGACCCGATCGACCTGATCGAGCACAAACTGCACATCTATGGCGGCTTGCTCATTCTCGGGCTGACGATCCTGCGCTTGGCGGTTCGTTGGCGCACCGGCGTGCCGGCTCTGCCCGCTGGACTTTCCCTCGCGAGCGGACGGTTGGCCCATTGGGGGCACGCCGGTCTCTATCTGGTCCTCTTCGGGCTCACGGCCACCGGCGTCGTCACGAGCTACTTCTGGTTCGGCATGGGGAAGGTGCACGAGCTTCTGGTCAAAGGACTGTATGGGCTGGTCTTCCTGCATGTCGCAGCAACGATCTGGCACGAATTTGTCGATCGCATCGCCATTCTGCACCGCATGGCACCCCGGGCGTTCACCCGATCCGACCCCGTCAAATAGAGAAGGAGAATGGTGATTCGATGCTCGCGGTTGAGGGACTCGGGATCGGTGCCGAAACGCACCTGGCGTCCGCTGGCGAGTTTGACCGCGATCCCCTACGCCTGGCGCTCGAAGATAATCGGAACTTCGGTCGACGTTTCCACGTGCGCCCCCGAGGTAGGAAGAGAGGCGGTCTCGCTGATTTGAACAGTCAGGGCTACACCGTTGAGAGGATTTCCGCCTCGTTCATGCCGCTTGCTATGCTATGCTCCTTGCTATTCGGCCTTCTGGCTCCGCAGGCCACATCATTAAAGCAGCGGAACACATCACTCACACCAGCCGCATGGCCTTCCCTGTTCGCCGGCCGACTTCGTCGTAGTAGCGCGCCGCCTGCTGCACCGAGCGATGCTGCGACTGCGCCATCGCTTCCGGCAGCGACACCCCCTGCCGCGCGGCTTCCGTCAGATACCCGGACCGCAGCCCGTGCGCCGAGACCTTCCCCGGCTCGATCCCGGCGAGCCCTGCCCGCTTCTTGACGATCGCGTTGATCGTCTGGGCCGAGAGCGCATTGCCGTCGAGATTGCCCCAGCGATCGATCCCACGGAACACCGGCCCGGCCTCGATCCGCGCCGCCGCGAGCCAGGCCTTCAGCGCCTCGACCGGTCGGCCGGCGATCACCGCGAAGCGATCGTCGTCGGCCGAACTGGTCTTGGTCCGCCCGAGCCTGATCGTCATGCAGGGGAGACACTCGGAGGACGGGTCGTTCGGATCGGCCGGGATCGGCTCTTCGTCATGCAACCGCTCGACGCGCAGATCGGCAAGCTCGGAGCGTCGACGACCGCCGGAGGCGAAGCCCACCAGCAGGATCGCCCGGTCGCGCAGATCGACGAGCGACGCGGTCGAACAGGTCGCGAGCATCGCGTCGAGCACATCTCGCGTGACGGCGGTGGCGCTCTTGCGCCGGCGGGAGCGATCGGCGGCGCGCACCGTCAGCCGCATCGCGGTCTTGAGCGACGGCGACCCAAACGGCCCGTCGAGGCCCTTCCAGCGATGCAGCGTCGACCAACTGGCGAGACGCCGCTGCACCGTCTGCGGCGCATGCGGTCCAGCCGACCGGAGAACCCCGTCGACGCGCAGCCGGCTCGCCACCTCCTCCGGCATGCCGTGGTCGGGATCGGCGGCGCGCTCCGTCGGGTCCCACAGGTGATGGGCGACGAACTTCAGCACCAGGCTTTCCGGCACGGGCCACGGCAAGGACGCCCCGACCGCCGCTCGGCACCAGGCCTCGAGGTAGGCGAGATCGGAGGCGAGGGCACGAAGCGTGTTCTCGCCGATGCCACGCTTGGCCAGATGGCGCAGCGTGGCGACGTCCTCGTCGGAGAGGACGGTGGCGAGCCGATCGCGGCGATCGGCGGGGAGAATGGCGGCGAGCGCATCGAGCGCGAGGGCGCGTTGCGTCTCGGGATCGGCGAGCAGAGCGCCGTCGCTCATCGGCGGTCTCCGAGCACGGCGGCATCGGGATGACGGAGCACGTCGGATTCCGGAAAGTCGGCCCCCTTGAACAGGAGCGGACAGCCGGCGACCGCGGCGACCGCATAGGCGAAGCAGTCGCCCATGTTGAGCGCGGCGGGGTGACGCCCCTTGCAGAAACGCTCATAGGCCGCCTCTGCAGCAGCGTAGTGCTTGGCGTCGAAGGGCACGGCGGTGACGCTGGGCGCCGCCACCAGCCGCGCGACGATGTCGGCGGCATTGGCGAACCCCTTGGCCGCGAGCACGATGCGGGTCTCGAACAGAGTCGGCCAACCGATCAGCACGCCGCCGCGGCGCAGCGCCGCCTTGAAGGTCTCCGCTTCGAGCTCATCGAGGGCGATGGCGAGAATCGCCGACGTGTCGACGGCGATCATTTCGGGAGGCCGTGGTCGTCGTAGAGATCGTCGTGGGCGGAGGTGACGCCGGCCGTCACACCGCGCCGGCCCTCGGCCATCAGGTCCCACAGGGCATCGATCGGGTGAGCATGCGCCCCGGCTCGGAGCGCGCTGTCGTAGCGCTCGAGCGCCTCTTCGACGAGCCGGTTCATCGGCATCCCAGTCCGGCGGGCGAGCGCGTGGGCGAGCTCCTTCGCCTTGGGGTGACGACATAGAACGGGCAGGAATATACGCTAAGCGGACATAAAGAGAACA
>CALFRR010000232.1 GCA_937919435.1 uncultured Alphaproteobacteria bacterium
GACAGAAGGCCGGAAACTCTACCTTCCGGTGCTCCAAGGTCGGGGTGCGGACCAGACGATGACGACACCCACACCGGTCGTGACGCGAACATAGGGCGCGGAGCGCACACTCACTCGGCAAGCCTCACGACCGGTCGGAGAGTCGAAATATCCCACCAACAACGGTGAGCGGTCCAGTATTCCATTCGCCACATCTTCGACGTACGGTCTGTTCTGTGCCAGAGTGGCGTTGACCAGCTTGTTGGCCGCCTCGATCGAAGGAAACGAACCATCTCTTCGGTAACTCGATGTCGTGAACAGGCCTTCCACGACGGAGTTGCGGACCCGCATCAGAAGAGCTTCGTCCGATTTTCCGACATGCTCGGAAATCGCGTGCCCCCCGGCAGCCTCCTCTTCCCGCAAGTCGACGAGACCGAAGTCGAAGCCCGCGACCGGTACGACGGGAGCGTCGTCCGCCGATCCCACTCCCGGCCCGTCGGTCCAACGGCCATGATCGTCGCGCGGTTGCGTCTCCCAGTGGTTCGTACCCGAGAGGCCGGCACATCGCTCCAAGGCCGCGATCACCCGTCGCGCCGCGAGGTCGCATCGCAGATCGAGCGTCGCCATCCGGATCGAGCGGAGAAGGGTCTGGTCCAGTGCGGGCTCCGAAGGTCGTCTTCGAGCCCGATCTTCCCACCGTTTCCGGCGACGGGGATCGATCCGCCGATGTCCCCGGCCGCGCCGCCGGGCGCCGCCCCGCCGGTCGCTCTTCCCTTGCGTCGCGGGCCTGCCCATTTTCCCGGCACCTCGCCCGAGACATGAGCAAAATCAGCCCTTTTGCGCAGATTCCTGACTGCCGAAGACGCTTGCACGACCCATTTTCCGGATCGAAGATGGGCACCGGAGCACGCTCATGACGTGCGGTCCGGGATGAGAGGCGATCCATGGTGACGACGGCCTTCGACGAGATGACGGGCTTCGACGACGGGTGCCGCCAGGGCTACGAGGTCGTCGAGAACTGGCTCCGCGACACGCCGGTCGACCTCCTCAAGCAACGCCGCCACGAAGCCGAACTGCTGTTCCGCCGGATCGGCATCACCTTCGCCGTCTACGGCGACGCCGAGGGCGAGGAGCGTCTGATCCCCTTCGACATCGTGCCGCGGATCATCACCGCGCCCGAATGGGGCCGCCTCGCCGCCGGTCTGCGCCAGCGGGTCACCGCGCTCAACATGTTCCTGAAGGACGTCTATTCGAAGGGCGAAGTGGTCCGCGCCGGGGTGGTGCCGGAAGACCTCGTCTATCGAAACCCCTATTATCGGCCGGAGATGCAAGGCATCGCCCTGCCGCACGACATCTGGGTGTCGATCGCCGGCATCGACATCGTCCGGGTCGACAGCGAGACCTTCTACGTGCTCGAGGACAACGCCCGCACCCCGTCGGGCGTCTCCTACATGCTCGAGAACCGCGAAGTGATGATGCGGCTGTTCCCCGAGCTCTGCGCCCGCCACCGCATCGCGCCGGTCGAGAACTACGCCGACGAACTGCTGGCCACCCTGAAGTCGATCGCCCCGCCGACCGCCTCGTCGGAGCCGACGGTGGCGCTGCTCACCCCCG
>CALFRR010000233.1 GCA_937919435.1 uncultured Alphaproteobacteria bacterium
CGTGGCCGACGGTGGCGCTGCGGCGGCGGGCGCGTCCGTCGGCACGGACGCGGGGATCCGCGTCGGGGCGGGTGGACGCGGAGCCGGAACCGGGCGCGGTTCGGCGGGCGGCGCGACGGGGGCGGGCGGCGGCGAAACGGCAGGGGGCGGTGGGGACGGCGCCACCCATTCGACCGTGAGGCTCGGCGGCGGGGGCGGCTCGGGCCGGGGCGGGGCCTTCAGGCTCGCCAGGAGGACCACGAGGAGGGCATGGCCGAGAAGCGAGGCGACGACCGGCCGGCGCGTCCGGCGCCCACCGGCCGAGGGGATCGTCGATCGCTCCGGCGTCGCGGAGCCGGCTCCGCCGACCACCATGGATTCGCTCGCGCTCCGCCTCGCCGAGGAGATCCCGCCGGGATCCCGGAAACCCGAGCCTCGCCGCCGATCGGGACGGCATCAAGGCCACCGGGGCGGATGCCCGGTCGGGTCCGTGGGCCGCGGCATGCGCCGCGGTCCGACGACGGCGGCGAGCGGTCGTCCGCGCCGGCTCGGTTCAACCGGCGGCCGGGCCGGCGGCGCCCCGCTTCCCGGCGACGATCGCCAGCGCCCGGGTCAGCACCTCGGCCGGGCCGAGATCGGAGGTGTCGAGCAGGACCGCGTCGTCGGCCGGCTTCAGCGGCGCCACCGCACGGCTCGAATCGCGGGCGTCGCGTTCCTTCACCTCTTCGAGGATCCGGGCGTAGTCGACGTCGCGGCCCTTGGCGGCGAGCTCGTCGGTGCGCCGGCGGGCGCGGACCTCGGGGCTGGCGGTGACGTAGATCTTCACGTCGGCGTCCGGGCAGATCACCGTGCCGATGTCCCGGCCGTCGAGCACCGCGCCGGGCGGGGTGGCGGCGAAGCCGCGCTGGAAATCGACCAGGGCGGCGCGGACCTGCGGATGGACGGCGACCCGCGAGGCGAGTTCGCCGGCCTCGCGGCCGCGCAGGTCGGCGCGCTTCAGGTCGTCGGGATCGAGCCCGGCGGCGATCGCTCCGGCGAGGTCGCCGTCGTCGAGGTCGAAGCCGCGCACCGCCATGATCTTGCCGACGGTGCGGTAGAGCAGGCCGGTGTCGAGATAGGCGAGGCCGAGACGGGCGGCGAGCGCGGCGGCGAGGGTTCCCTTGCCGGCGGCGGCCGGTCCGTCGATGGCGACGACGAAGGCGGGCGCAGGGGCGTCGGCAGGCATCGGGAGGCTCTCCGGATCAGAAGTCGAGATCGGCATAGGTGGCGGCCGGCGGGATCGCCAGGATCCGATCGGCGAGGATCGGCCGGAACGAGGGGCGCGACTTGACCAGTCCGTACCAGGCGCGGGTGGTCTCGTCGTCGTCCCAGGGCACTTCGCCGAGGTAGTCGATGCAGGAGAGCGCCGCCGCCGCCGCCAGATCGGCGAAGGACAGGCGCCCTCCGGCGAGCCAGTCACGGGTGGCGGTGAGCCAGCCGATGTACTTCAGGTGATGGCGGATGTTGGCGCGGGCCGCCCGGAGCACCGCCGAATCGGGTTCGCCACCGCCCTGGCCGCGCGGAATCTCGAGCTTCCAGATCTTCTCGTTGACCAGATAGCCGACCACTTCGGCGTCGAACTTGCCGAGGAACCATTCGACCAGACGGCGCACCTCGGCCCGGGTCTCGGCGTGACCGGGCATCAGCCGGCGGTCGCCCATCGTGTAGCCGCGGGTCTCGTCGAGATATTCCATCGCCACGAAAGGTCCGCAGATCGGCGGTCCGTCGTTCTCGATCAGCACGGGAAGCGTCCCGGCCGGGTTCATCAGGAGAAAGTCGCGCCGCCGTTCCCACGGCTTCTCGACCACGAATTCGACCGGCACGCCGTATTCGGCGCAGATCAGCCGGACGAAGCGACTGGCGGAGGAGAAGGGGTGATGAAAGAGCCTGATCATCTGGTCTTGCGTGCGGCCTCCGCCCGACCTCGCCGGGAATGCGACTTCGGGCCGCGGGTATAGGCCGCAGGGTGGCCCGCGACAAGGCCACCCGCGCGCCGGTCGATCTCAGGCGAGCCCGCGGTCGAACTGGCCGTGTTCGCGGAAACGCCAGAGGTAGCTCGGCAGTTCCGCTTCGAGCGCGGTCGGGGCGATGCCGAGACCGGCGAAGGTGCGCCCCTCGGCGATCGCCGCCTCGGAGACGACGTTGTCGCTCTTCAGGAGCTCGATCTGATCGGTGGTGATCAGCTTGTTGGGCAGCCACTCGAAGAACCACTTCGCCTGGAAGCGGGCGAGCTTCTCCGGCCAGGTGACGATCCGGCGACGGCGATGCGAGATGTCGAGGACCATCTCGACGCATTCACGGAAGGTCTTGATGGTCGGGCCACCGAGTTCGTAGGTGGTGCCGGGCTTCGCGCCGCCCTCCACCGCGATCGCCACGGCCTCGGCGACGTCGCGCACGAAGGCCGGCTGGAAGCGGGTGTGGCCGCCGCCGACCAGCGGGAAGACCGGCGACAGTGCGGCGAGGGTGCCGATCTTGTTGAAGAAGTCGTCGTCGGGCCCGAACAGCACCGAGGGGCGCAGGATCACCGACTGCGGCAGAACGACCCGGACGGCGCTCTCGCCGCGGGCCTTCGACTGGGCGTAGACGGACGGGCTGTCGTCGTCGGCGCCGATCGCCGAGAGGTGGACGATCGACGACAGGCCGGCGGCCCTGGCGGCCTCGGCGATCATCTTGGCGCCGTCGCCCTGGACCTCGGGGAACTTCTGGCGGCCGCGTTCGGCGAGGATGCCGACCAGATTGACGACCGCGTCGGCGCCTTCGACGGCGCGCTCGATCGACCAGCGGTATTCGCGGCGGATGTTGGCCTGGACGGCGGAGATCTGCCCGGGGGTTCCGCAGGGCATCAGATGGCCGGCGAGGTCGGGTCGGCGAACGGCGGCGCGGACCCGCCAGCCGCGGCGGGCGAGCGCCCGGACGACCTGACGGCCGAGGAAACCGGACCCACCGAAGACGGTGACCAGCCTGCCCTGCGAGGAATCCTGGAGAGGAGCGGTCATATCGACGAACCTTCCCGCTGTCTGTGGCGTCTCCGGTTCTTAGCCTTCCCGGGGTCGTCTGTGAAGCGCCGACGCGCGACGTCGGGAGTGGAAAACTCGATCCGATGGTCGCAGACCGTTGACAAGCCGAAGGCGACCCCGTACTTACGCCGCCGTTGCCCAGGTGGCGGAATTGGTAGACGCGCACGGTTCAGGTCCGTGTTCCGCAAGGAGTGGAGGTTCGAGTCCTCTCCTGGGCACCATCTCTCCCGAGATGGTTTCCGCGTCGACGAAATCGCGGGTTTCTTCTCTCTACCTTCTTCCGCTCTCGACGTCTCGGCCGATGCTTCGGCGGGCGTGAGGCGCTGCGTCTCCTCACCACGAGCACCGTCTCCCCTCGCGATCACTACGGGCTTGACCGGGGCGGCGTTCCGCGACGGGATGGCTGGCGACGCGGAGGACACGACCGATCATGAACGAAGCCGTCTGGACCCGGACCTACGAGGTCGACAGCCTGGTGGTCAATCCTCAGAAACGGCTCGGCCTGGTCGGCCTGCTCGAGATCCTGCAGGACATCGCCTGGATCCACGGCGCCCGCCTCGGCCGCGGCTACGACGACCTGATCGCCGAAGGCCGAATCTGGGTCCTCGCCCGCCAGAAGGTGGTCGTCGACGACTGGCCGCAATGGGGCGAGACCCTCGAGATCGACACCTGGGCCCGGGCCCTCGACGGACTGTTCGCCCTGCGCGACTATCGGGTCCGAATCGGCGATCGCACCGTGGCCCGCGGCACCGCGAGCTGGCTGATCCTCGACGCCGCCAAGCGCCGCCCGGTGCGCTTCACCGCCGAGACCCTGGGCGGACTGGCCAACCTCACCCCGGGCTTCGATCTCGTCCCCGCCAAGATCCCGGTCGACCCCGATTTCCGGCCGATCGCCGGATTCGACGTCCGCAACAGCGATCTCGACGTCAACGGCCACGTCAACAACACCCGCTACGCCCAGTGGATCCTCGATTCGATCCCGATCGAGGCGCATCGCGACCACGTCGTCGCCGACTACGAGGTGAACTTCCTGCAGGAGACCGGGGTCGGCGACCGGGTGACGATCGAGAGCGACGCGCCGGGCGGCACCGGACCGGTCGACCGGCTCGGCTTCCAGGGGCGCCGCGAAGCCGACGGCAGGCCGGTGTTCACAGCCCGCCTGACGTCCCGACGATGGCCGGCCGATCCCGTCGTCTGACCTCCGTTCCGGCGCTCGACTGGCCGGCGACGTCGCGGAATGTGGCCCGCAATCCACAGTCGAGAGTCAAACCGTGACGCTCGTCTCGATTCACGTGTCCCGCCGATCGAAAGTGGACTTGTACCATCTCAGACTTTCGATAAAAGAGTGATGGCATTCTCCTGTATTGTGTTCCGGGACGAGGGTGGATCATGACGTGCGAGCGTTTCAGCGGAAGCCTTGCCGCACTTCTCGTGGCGGCGACGGCTCTGTCCGTGACCGGATGCAGCACGCTCCCCGCGTCCGGCCCGAGTGACAGCGCGATCGAATCCGGTGCCGCGGCGTCGGCCAAGCCCGAGAACGGCATCGTGGGCTTCAACTACGCCCTGGTCGACGTCTCCAAGGGCATCCTCTCCCACGTCTCCGTCGACTCCCAGTCGCTCGGCAAGACCTTCGGCCTCGGCCGGGCCCCGGCCCCGGAGATCCGGATCGGCGTCGGCGACGTCGTCGCGGTGACGATCTTCGAATCCGCCACCGGCGGTCTGTTCATCCCGAACGACGCCGGCTCGCGTCCGGGCAACTTCGTCACCCTGCCCAACCAGACGGTCGACCGCTCCGGCGCCATCGCGGTGCCCTATGCCGGTCTCGTCCCCGCCCTCGGGCGGTCGCTGAACCAGATCCAGGCCGACATCGAGAAGCGCCTCGCCTCGCGGGCGATCGAGCCGCAGGCGGTGGTCACCCTGGTCACCCAGAAGTCGAACGACGTCTCGGTCGTCGGCGACGTCAACGTGCCCGGCAAGTTCTCGGTGCAGCCGGGCGGCGAACGGGTCCTCGACCTGATCGCCCGGGCCCAGGGCCTGAAGAAGCAGCCGTACGAGTCGAGCATCACCGTCCAGCGCGACGGCAAGCGCGCGACGGTCGCCTTCAATGCGCTGGTCACCAATCCGATGGAGAACATCTTCGTCGGCAACGGCGACACCATCTACGTCTACGGCGAGACCAAGTCCTTCGTCGCGTTCGGCGCCACCGGCACCAACCAGAAGTTCGACTTCAGCTCGGAGAACATCTCGCTCGCCGAAGCGGTCGGTCTGGCCGGCGGTCTGCTCGACAGCCGCGCCGATCCGGGACAGACCTTCGTCTATCGCGTCGAGGATCGCCGGTCGCTGGAGAAGATGGGCGTCGACGTCACCCGCTTCGCGGGCATGACCGAGGTGCCGACCATCTACCGCACCAATCTGCGCGATCCCAGCGCCTATTTCGCCGCCCGCTCGTTCCGCATGCGCGACAAGGACATCATCTACGTCAGCAACGCGTCGTCGGTGGAGCTGATCAAGTTCCTGACCGTCGTGAACGCGGTCTCGGCGACCAATGCCAACGTGCCCGCCGACGGTGTCACCGCTCGCGACTCCTGGCATCAGCTCGGCCGGGCGGCGCACAATCAGTGATGGACGCCGGGTAACCCTGTTCATCGAAACGCAGCGCCACCGGGCGAAAGAATCGACTTCGATTCGAATACCGACTATGATCCGTGAAAACACGGTCGGGTCGGGATCGTGTCCAGTGCCGCGTGGAGGGGATGTACATGACGACGTCGGGATCGGGTCTTTCGCGATCTCCGTTGGTCCTCGCCGCCCTGCTGACGGCGGGTCTGCTGTCCGGCGCCCAGGCCCAGACAGCTCCGGCCGCCACCGGCGGCGACCCCGTGGTCGAGCGGTCCCAGCAGGCGCTGACCCTTTCCGAACAGACCGCCGTGGCGCAGATGCTCGACACGGTCGGCAAGTTCTCCGGTCAGGCGCTGCTGTCGGAAGTCGGCCGGCTGTCGAAGCTCTACGCCGATCAGAACTTCAATCTGCCGGCGATCGTGCGGGCGGTGAAGACCGGATCCGGCAACAAGCTCGGCGCGGTCACCGCCGCCCTCGACATGGCCTGCAAGGGGGCGCCGTCGGGCAGCTTCCAGCGGGCGTCGATCTGCGATGCGGCACTGGTGCTGCCGTCCGACCTCAAGGACATCGAGACCGCCGCGATCGACACCGCCGGCCTGCAGACCGCCGCCACCGGAGCGGGCGGTGCCGGCCTGACCGCGAACGGCGTCTCGGACAACGGCAACCGTTCTTCTTCGGGAACCGGTGGAGCGCAGAGCGGTTCGACCGATACCGTCTCGTCGCGCCGGTCGACATCGGGCTCGTCCACGACGACCACGACCACTTCGACGACGATCGTGAATTTGACGACGATCACGGTTCCGACCAGCGTGTCGCCGACGACGCCCTGATCCGTCCGGACCACAGGAACGCCGCGGAGCCGTTGTCGCTCCGGCCTCTCGAACGACCCGCTCGATCCGCCGGCGACGGTGTTCGGACGAGTTCGTGTGTCCGAAAGGACCTCGCCTGCGACCGTTCGGTCGAATTCCCCGCAGAATTCGTTGCCAACTGGAAGGGCTCATGCTGAACACCGCGAACGACGCCAACGCTCCGATGGTCGGTGCCAAACCCGGATTTCCGCAGCACTTCTCGACGGTCGCCGATTTCGACCTCAATCGCATCTGGACCGTGCTGCACCGTCGGCGACGGGTGGTTCTCTTCGGCGTCGTCCTCGGCGTCGTCCTGGCCCTGCTCTATGCGTTGCTCGCCACCCCCCGGTTCACCGCCGTCGTCGACATCCTGATCGAGCCGCCGAAGATCCGCGCGGTCGCCGACCTCTCCGACAACGCCGCCTCGCTGGCGATGGAGACCGGCGGCATCGACAGTCAGGTCGAAGTCCTGAAATCGGAGCGGATCGCGACCCGGGTCATCGAAAAGCTCGACCTGAAGAACAACCCGACCTACAACCCGCCGCCCACCGCGTTCGGCCAGATGATCACCAACGCCAAGACCTGGGTCGCCGACGTCCTCGGGATGCGAGACCTGGCGGCGGAGGCGCTCAAGGCGGCCGAGCAGGATCGGATCGTCACGCAGACCATCGTCGGTCTGCTGGGGACCAACATCGACGTCCGCCGGGTCGGTCGGACCTACGTCATCGAGGTGCGCTACACCGACGACAGCCCGTCGCTGGCCTCGCGGATCGCCAACACGATCGCCAACCAGTACCTCGTCGACCAGCTCGACGCCAAATACGACGCCACCTCGCGTGCGGCGATCTGGTTGCAGGACCGGATCGGCGAGCTGCGCGAGCGCTCGCTCGCCGCCGACACCAAGGTGCAGGCGTTCCGGGCCGAGAACGGCCTGATCACGGCGGCCGGCAAACTGGTCGACGAGCAGCAGTTGCAGGACGCCAACACCGCGCTGTCGGACGCGCGCGCCAAGGTCGCCGAGACCGAGGCCCGGTTCAAGCGGATGGAGGCGATCCTCAAGGACGCCAATCTCGACGCGGCGGTGACCGAATCGCTGTCGAACACGGTGGTCGCGACGCTGCGCACCAAGTATCTCGACACGTCCCGGCGCGAGGCGGAGATCTCCAAGAAGCTCGGGCGCGATCACGTCGCCGCGGTCAATCTGCGCAACGAGATGCAGCAGTACGAGCGTCTCCTGTTCGAAGAGCTGTCGCGGATCGGCGAGAGCTACCGCAACGACTATCAGGTCGCCCAGTCGCGGCTGGAGTCGCTCGAACAGAACCTGAAGACACTGGTCACCCAGACGGCGTCGAACAACCAGACGCTGGTTCATCTGCGCGAACTCGAGCGCGAATCGGACACCTACAAGGCGCTCTACCAGTCGTTCCTGACGCGCTATCAGGAGGCGGTGCAGCAGCAGTCGTTCCCGATCAACGACGCCCGCGTGATCTCGTCGGCGTCGCCGCCGCTGCAGCCGAGCTGGCCGAAGAAGACCCTGGTGGTGGCCTTCGGGGCGATTCTCGGATCGATGCTCGGTCTGACGGGGGCCGTCCTGCTCGAGCTCAGAGATCGTGCCTTCCGCACCGGAGAGCAGATCCAGCGGGACCTCTCGCTCGAGTTCCTCGGGCTGCTGCCGTCGATCGATCGCCGCAGCCATCTGCCGTCGCCCGCGGCCACCGGCCCGCAGGAGATCGGATCGGTGCCGGCGTCGATGCGCCATTCGCTGATCGCCCCGCTGTCCGGATTCGCCGAGACCCTGCGCGCCAGCAAGGTCGCCGCCGACATCGCCCTGCGCGGAAAGCCGGCGAAGGTGATCGGCATCGTCTCGATCCAGCCGGAGGAGGGCAAGTCCACCGTCGCCAAGAACATGGCGTCGCTGCTGTCCAGCCTCGGGGCCCGGACCATCCTGATCGACGCCGACCTGCGCAATCCCGGCCTGTCGCGGGCGCTCGCGCCGAACGTCGCCGACGGTCTGGTGGAGGTGCTGCAGAAGACCCGGAGCCTCTCGGAGGTCACGCTGCGCGAGCCGGAATCCGGCCTCACCTTCCTGCCCGCGGTGATCCACCGGCGGACGACCAACTCGAGCGAGCTGCTGTCGTCGGCCGCGATGCGGGGGCTCCTCGCCCGGCTCGGCGAGAGCCACGACTACATCGTCGTCGATCTGCCGCCGATCGGGCCGGTGATCGACGTGCGCGCGGCCGCCGACCTGATCGACGCCTTCGTCCTGGTGGTCGAATGGGGCGTGACGCCGCGCAGCCTCGTGCGGTCCACTCTGGAACTTGAGGCCGAGGTCACGGAGAAGTGCCTCGGCGTCGTCCTGAACAAGGTCGACCAGTCGAAGATGAAGTTCTACGAGGGCTCCGAGTACCGCAACTACTCCTACTCGAAATATTCCCGCTACTATACGAGCTGAGGGGCATTCCCGGTGTTCGACGTCTGCCGTCGCCTTCTGGAGCGCGGCACGATCCTGGCCGCGGGGGTGCTCGCGGCCGGAGCGTCGGGATATCTGATGCTCGGGCAACTGCCCGACACGCCGCTGCTGCACTTCGCCGGAGAGATCGACCGCGGGCGCATCGTCGCTCCCGAGACGGTGGCGCAGTGGGTCGACGGCTGGGTGCCGCGGCCGGTGGTGCGAGACTGCCGGCGACCGGGGCTCGTCGCGCTCGGCCGGATCGAGGCGGCGGTGCTCGAGGCGGTCGTGCGGTCGGGCGATCTGTCGCGGATCGGGACGGCGGTCGACCACCTGGGAACCACGGCGCGCGCCGTCCTCTCGTGCAGCCCGGGCGAGGCCGTCGCCTGGGCCTGGCTCGGTCTGGTGCGGGCCGAGCAGGGGGCCGGGAACGCCGAACTCGCCGGCCTGTTCGAACGGTCGCAGACCCTGGCGCCGGCCGATCTCTGGGTGCTCGACGTCCGGTTGTCGGCGCTGGCCGGGCTCCGATCGCGGCGCGGCGGCGTGTTCGACGAGATCATCCGACGCGACATCGACGGGCTGTTCGCATCGCCGCTCTCGCCCTGGGAGATCGCCGGACGTCTGGGGCGGGTGTTTCCCTGGGTCTCGTCGATGACCAGCGATGCGTTCCGCCGGGTCGAGGACCCGCAGCGACGCGACATGTTGATCCAGACCTTCGGGTACTGGGGCGCCAACGTGTCCGGCTGTGCGTCCCGCAACTTCGTCGACTGGCTGTTCCGCAACCAGGTCGGATCCTGCAACGACATCAATCCGCTGCTCGATCTCGACGGGATCTCGCCGCCGCGCGGGCGCGGCGATCCGGTCTACGGCGGACCGCGTTAGGCGCTCGGCCGCGTCTCGACGACCTCCCCTCGCCTCCGCCCGTGGCCTCTTTCCGCCTCCCCCCTCGGCCCCTCCCGGCCTTCCGCCTCTCGGGTATGGCGCGACCGCACGCGACCACGCCCGGTGCGCTCCTGCGACGTCGTTACGCACCGACACCGGATATCGCGATCATTTTAGATCGCTTCTAATACCCAGAAGTTTTCCAGGCCGAACACCGGAAACCGACGCCTCGGCGAGGTGCACGGGCGGACCCGTTCGGCCGGAGAACCGGAAGGGAAGCCGGCGAAAGGCCGGACATCCGAAGGAGGTACGCCATGACCGTTCCGACATCCGTGGGGCCGACCACACTCGCCGTGCTCTGCGCCACCACCGTCTTCGCGCTCGCCGCGACCGACGAACCGATCGTCCCGATTCAGCCGGCCAAGATCACTTCGCCGGCTCTCGTCGAACTCGGCAAGAAGCTCTATTTCGATCCCCGGCTGTCGAAGTCGGGATTCATCTCGTGCAACTCCTGCCACAACCTGTCGATGGGCGGCACCGACAACCTGCCGACCTCGATCGGCGACAAGTGGCAACAGGGCCCGATCAACGCGCCCACCGTCCTCAACTCGAGGATGAACCTCGCGCAGTTCTGGGACGGTCGCGCCAAGGATCTGAAGGCGCAGGCCGGCGGGCCGATCGCCAATCCCGGCGAAATGGCCTTCACCCACCAGCTCGCGGTCGAGGTGCTGGAATCGATCCCCGCCTATGTCGGCGAGTTCGAAAAGGCCTTCGGTTCGCCGGGCGTCGACATCGACCGGGTGACGACGGCGATCGCCGCCTTCGAGGAGACGCTGGTCACGCCGAACGGCCGCTTCGACAAGTGGTTGAAGGGTGACAAGAAAGCGCTCTCCGCCCAGGAGCTCGCCGGCTACGAACTGTTCAAGGATTCCGGCTGCGTCGCCTGCCACAACGGCGAGGCGGTCGGCGGCTCGTCGTTCCAGAAGATGGGCGTGATGGAGCCTTACCAGACCAAGAGCAAGGCGGAAGGTCTCGCCGGGGTGACCGGCAAGGACGCCGACCGGTTCAACTTCAAGGTGCCGACGCTCCGGAACGTCGAGATGACCTATCCCTATTTCCACGACGGCGCCTATTGGACGCTCACCGAGGTCGTCGATCTGATGGGCCGCCTGCAGCTCGGCAAGACGTTCAGTCCGGAGGAGAACGCCTCGATCGTCGCCTTCCTGAAGACGCTGACCGGCGATCAGCCCGACTTCAGGCTGCCGGTCCTACCGCCGTCGACCGACAAGACCCCGCGGCCGAAGCCGTTCGGCTGAGCCGCGGCCTCGCTCCTCTTCCCCGGCCGAGGACGGCGACCGGGGAAGGGGAAACGCGGAGGCCGTCGACGCGGAGCCCCTCTCTGCCGTATGGTCGGGAACCCCCCGTGGGCCGCGAAGGCGCCGCCCATTTCGACGAGGACGATCCGAGGATGGGCCAGACCACACCGCCACCCGGGCACTCGGATCATCCGAAGGCGGGCGCCGTCGGAACGAGCCCGCGCCATCCGGCCGCGACCGATGCGGCGCTCGGCGACAGGTTGCGACGGGCCGGCGTCTCGCTGACGCTGCAACGGCTGGTGATCGCCCAGGTACTGCTCGCCCGGCCGGTTCACCTCACCGCCGATCAGGTCTGGAGCCTCGCCCGCGAGCTGATGCCGGAGATCAGTCGCGCCACCGTCTACAACACGCTCGATCTGTTCGAACGCTCGAATCTGCTGCGGCGCCTGATCGTCGACACCGAAAAGGTGGTGTTCGACAGCAACGTCTCGCCGCACCACCACCTCTACGACATCACCACCGGCGAGGTCGCCGACCTCGCTCCGGGCGAAGTGAAGGTGGTGGGGACGCCGGTCCTGCCGCCGAACCTCGAACTCGCCGACATCGACGTCGTGGTGCGGGTCCGGCGCCGCGATTCCTGAGACCGGGGTCGCGGACGTCGGAGAGATCCGACGGTCGCCCATGGGCGGACCTCGCCGGTCGTCCGGCTCGGGCCGGCCCGCCCGGCGTCGGACGTCGCGAGGGTCCGGGCATCGGCATCGCGCCCGCGCGGCGAGAGCAACGGCGGCATCCCCGTAGACATCGTATCTCGACCCGCGGCGGCTCGCCCGCGGCGTCGATTTCGTTCGTCCCCAGCCCTCGACGCGACAACTCGCCGCACATCCTCGGTTACCGGATTCGCCACCGGAGGCCGCTCCGAACGCGCGAACGCTGCGGCTCCGGCTCGGTTTTCCGACCCGGTTACCGCAGCTCGCCACTTCGGCGCGCCGAGCCGTGCAATCGCGACGCGATGCCCGCAGCCCGCCCCGACCTGGAGCGGTGGTCTTACGACGTCCGGATCCGGGTCTCCCTCTTTTGCGGCTTCACATCCGCGCCGCCCCTGCTACATTGAGGCAACGGTCCAATGGTTGGACCAAAAAAGAACGATGTGCGGATGGAAACGGTGAACAGGGTCTCGGCAGTGGCTTCGATCGTCGAAGCGCTGAAGCGGGAAATGAAGACGACGATGCGCCCCGGCGACCTGCTGCCCAACGAACGGCTGCTGGCCGTTCGTTTCGGGGTCGGCCGCAACACGGTGCGCGAGGCGATGGTGTTCCTCGAAGCCTATGGAATGGTGGAGAAGACCCAGCGCGGCGCGCGCGTCGCCGACCACGATTCGGTCCTCGCCCATGCCTTCGCCGCCTTCGATCACGGTTTCGACCGATCGATCGCCACCTACCGCGATCTCGTCGACTTCCGCCGCGCCCTCGAACTGGGAACGCTCGATCGGCTGATCGAACGGATCGGCGACGACGACCTCGCCGAACTCGATCGCATCGTCGACGAGATGGCCCGGGCATTGACCGCCCGCGAGGCCGCCGAAACCGACTACGCCTTCCACGCCAAGCTGGTCGAGATCTCCGGCAACGCGATCCTGCGCCGCCTCTACTCGATCATGCAGGCGACGATGACCTACTACCTCGAGATCGGAAAGACCAAGCACGGGGCGGAGACCGTCGCGCGGCACCGCGAGATGATCGACGCCCTGCGCCGTCGCTCGCGCCCCGCGCTCGAAGCCGCGGCGCGGCGCCACTACGACTATTCCGAAGCCGTCCTCAACCAGGAGTTCGCCGACTGAGGACGTCGCGGGACACGGTTCCGTCGCACCGGGCCTCCTCGCGGAGCGTCGAAGCGACCGGGCGGATGCTCACCGTGGGCGGCATCCGGTTCGATCGCCAGAGCCCATGGGACACACGCGAGGCGTCCGACCGGAGGACGCGACGGAGCGGCCCGATCGGGCCGATCCGATCCGATCGGGGCCGGCGGCCGTGATCGGCCGGGCAGGGCCGGCACTTCGCCCGAAGTGCCGGCAAAGAAATAGGGAGAGACGAATGAAGAAGTTTCTGATGGGAGCCGTCGCGGCCTGCTTTGCGATGGTCGTCGCCGGCCCCGCGGTCGAGGCGGCCCCGATCAAGATCAAGGTCGCCTACGAGAACAATCCCGGCGAACCGGTCGACAAGGTGATGCACCACTGGGCCGATCTCCTGAAGGAGAAGAGCAAGGGCGAAATCACCCTCGACCTCTATCCCTCGTCTCAGCTCGGCGCCAAGAAGGACGTCACCGAGCAGGCGATGATGGGCATGAACGTCATCACCATCACCGACGTCGGCTTCCTCACCGACTTCGACCCGGATCTCGGCATCCTCTTCGGACCCTACCTCACCGACGATCCGGCCAAGCTCTTCAAGCTCTACGAAAGCGACTGGTTCAACAAGAAGAACGAGGAGCTGAAGAAGAAGGGCGTGCACATCGTCATGACGAACTACCTCTACGGTGTTCGTCACATGCTGACCAAGAAGCCGATCAACACGCCCGCCGACCTCAAGGGCCTGAAGATCCGCGTGCCGAACAACACCATGCAGATCAAGGCGATCGAGGCGATGGGCGCCACCCCGACGCCGATGCCGCTCGGCGAGGTCTACCCGGCCCTCACCCAGGGCCTGATCGACGGCGTCGAGAACCCGATCTCGGTGCTCTACGGCCAGAAGCTGCACGAGCAGGCGAAGTA
>CALFRR010000234.1 GCA_937919435.1 uncultured Alphaproteobacteria bacterium
AGTACATGTGCTGCCCGGCCGACGACGACGCGGCCTTCCTCGAATACGACCTGATCGCCTCGGCCGAGTATCCGTCGGCCGTCGATTGGGAGGCGATCGAGGGGGGCGAGCTCTACGGCGGACTCGACATCGGGCGGAAGCGCGACTTGACGGTGCTCTGGATCCTGGAGCGCCTCGGCGACGTGCTCTACACCCGCGCGGTGATCGAGCTGCAGAACATGCGGAAGTCCGAGCAAGAGGCAATCCTCTGGCCCTGGCTGAAGCGCTGCCGGCGGACCGCAATCGACGCCACCGGCCTCGGCATCGGCTGGGCGGACGACGCACAGGACCGGTTCGGCGAGCATTCGATCGAAGCGGTGACCTTCACGCCCGCGGTGAAAGAGGCGCTCGCCTATCCGGTCAGGTCGATCATGGAAGATCGACGGCTTCGAATTCCGAACCGCCCGGCGATCCGGGCCGATCTCCGCTCCGTCACCAAGCAGGTCACGGCGGCCGGTAACATCCGCTTCACGGCGGAGCGGACGCCCGACGGACACGCCGACCGTTTCTGGGGACTGGGGCTCGCGGTCCACGCGGCGAGCGGCCCGCGCACCGAATACGGCTACGTGCCGGCTCCCCCCGTTCGAAGCCGGTTCGATGCCGCGTCGGACGACGACCGATCGTTCAGAATGGCGTCGATGCGCCGCAGACGAGGAGCCTTCTGATGGCCAAGCCGCAACTCGTCGATCACCTCGGTCGCCCGGTCTCGACAGCCCTCCTCAAGCGAGAGCAGGGCGGTCCGACCACGCGCGGAATCCGCCGGCCCTACGATGGTCTCCACCCGGCCGTCGGGCTGACCCCGGATCGGCTCGCCCGGCTGCTCCGCGAATCGATCGACGGTGAGCCGGACCGATATCTCGCGCTCGCCGAGGACATGGAGGAGCGCGACCCGCACTACGCCGGCGTGCTCGGGATCCGCAAGCGCCAGGTCGCCGGACTGGAAGTGACCGTCGAAGCGGCGAGCGACGCGGCCGACGACGTCGCCGCCGCCGATCTGGTTCGCGAAGTCGTCGCCCGCGACAGCTTCGCCGACGAGCTGATCGACATCCTCGACGCGATCGGCAAGGGGTACTCCGCCACCGAGATCATCTGGGACATGTCCGAGGGACAGTGGCGCCCGGCGGCTCTGCGGATGCGTGATCCGAAGTGGTTCCGCCATTCCCGCGACGACGGCGAGACGCTGCTCCTGCGCGAGCCCGGCGGAGACGTACCGCTGCAGCCGTTCGGCTGGATCGTCCATCAGGGCAAGGTCAAGTCGGGTCTGCCGATCCGCGGCGGCATCGCCCGGGCGGTCGCCTGGACCTATCTGTTCAAGTCGTTCACCTTCAAGGACTGGGCGATCTTCTGCGAGGCCTACGGGCAGCCGCTGCGGCTCGGCAAATGGGCGGAAGGCGCATCCGACGAGGACAAGGACACGCTGCTTCGGGCGGTCAGCGACATCGGTACCGACTTCGCGGCGATCGTGCCGGCGTCGATGACGATCGACTTCGTCAAAGCCGACATCACCGGGTCGAGCGACCTCTACGAGCGTCGCTGCGACTGGCTCGATCGCCAGGTCTCGAAGGTGGTGCTGGGCCAGACACAGACCACCGACGCGACCGCCGGCGGCTACGCCACCGCCAAGGTGCACGACGGCGTCCGGGACGACATCGAAGAGGCCGACGCGCGCCAGCTTGCCGCGACGCTCAACCGCGACCTGATGCGCCCGCTGGTCGATCTCAACCTCGGCCCGCGCAAGCTCTATCCGAAGATCCGGATCGGGCGGCCGGACGAGGAGGACACCGACGCCCTGGTGAAGAACGTCGTCCAGCTGGTGCCGCTCGGCCTCAGGGTCTCGACCTCTGTGATGAGGGACAAGCTCGGTCTGCCGGATCCGGGAGCGGACGAAGAGTGCCTCCGTCCGGGCTCGCCGCCGGCGGCGGCCGATCCCTCGCAACCGGTGCCGGAAGCCGCTCTCCCGCCCGCGGTCCCGCCGGAACCACTCCGCCGGAAGACGGCCTCGGCGCAGCTGCCGACCGCGGATGCGATCGACGACGGCGTCTCCGAGATCCTCGCCGGCGACGGATGGGAGAAGATCGTCGCGCCGATGGTGGGCGGCCTCCAGGAGAAGCTGCAGAACGCGGCGACGCTCGACGACGTGAAGGCGATCCTGGCGGCCCACCTGACGTCGATGGACATCGGCCAGTTCGTCGAGGTCCTCGCCCGGGCCGGTTTCTCGGCTCGCCTCGCCGGCGTCGCCGGTGACCGCCTGAGTGCCGACGGATGAGTGTCGCGACGATCCGTCCGCTGCCACCGAAGGAGGCGATCGCCGCGCTCTTCCATCGCGGGCGCACGCTCGTTCCGACGCATTCGTGGCAGGACATGGAGGGCGCCGAGCATGCGGGCGCCTATACGGTCGCGAAGTCCGCCGGCTTCGACATTCTCCAGGACATCTTCGACGAGGTTTCGAAGGTGGTGGGAGAAGGCAAGAGCATCCGCGACGCGACCCGTGATCTGACGCCGATCCTACAGGCGAAGGGATGGTGGGGCCGGAAGCTCGTCGTCGATCCTCTGACCGGCGAGACCGTGCCGGCGCAGCTCGGATCGACGCGTCGCCTCAGGACCATCTTCGACACCAATCTGCGCGTCTCCTACGCCGCCGGCCACTGGTCGCGGTTCGAGGCGCAGACGGCGACGCGGCCGTGGCTGCGCTACGTCGCGGTGATGGACGAGCGGACGCGGCCCGAACATGCCGCGCTCCACAACCTGTGTCTGCCCGTCGATCATCCGTTCTGGAAGACCTGGGCGCCGCCGAACGGCTGGAACTGCCGCTGTACGCTGCAGAGCCTGTCCGACCGGGACGTCGAGCGGATGCGCGGCGAGCTGGTGTTCGAACCGCCGTCGATGCCGACGCGCACCTGGACCAACCGGCGGACCGGCGAAGTCCAGGAGATCCCCGAGGGGATCGACCCCGGCTGGGCCTACAACCCGGGCCAGGCCGGGTCGCGGGCGGTCGCAGCCTACGCCGACAAGTTGATCGCGGCGCCGCCGGAGCTGGCGGCCGCGGCGGTCGGCGATTCCGACTTCCCGGTTCGACCGCTCGCCGACGCATTCGAGGGATGGGTCTCGGCGGTCGCCGCCGGCGAGCGCGGCGAGCGGTCGATGTACACGGTCGGCGCCTTCGACCAGGTGTTGCTCGACCGGCTGGCGGAGCGGAACATCCGGCCGCAGTCGGCGGCGATCACGGTATCGCAACAGGCGATCACCCATGCCCTCCGACCGGCGAAGGCCGAGGTCGGAAAGGCGGTCGGGGTCGACCTTCTGATGCGGATGCCGGAGGCACTGCGGTCGCCCTCGGCGATCGTCCTCGACAAGCGCAACGGCGCGCTGCTCTGGGTCGTCGACGTGCCGGGTTCCCGGGTTGCGAAGCTGGTTTTTCAGATCGACCGAGCCAGTAAGGTGCCTGCGGCGTCGGGAAAGGGGCGCGTCGGCGTCGTCAGCAACGCATTTCGCACGGCGGGTCTCGTCGATCCCACGATGCTCAGAGACGCTCGATTCTACGATCTGTTGGTCGGAGAGGTGTGACGCCGTCGAGGGGGTACGCCACCTTCCCCGTGAACGTGTTTCCCGCTGCCAGGGCGGGACAACCGGGCCGGGGCGAATTTCCCGACCAACCACGACGGCTCCGAGACATTATGAGCCCGGCCGGGAGACGAGGCAATAGGAGGCCCGTGGACGGCGATTGCCACTCCGGGGCTCCGGGACTACCATCCGGGTCGCCCTCGCCGGTTCTCACCGTTTCGAAACCGCTTCGACGGCGACCCTGATCGGACATCTCCCCTCGCCGTCGACGGATGATCGGTCGCGCACCTGCGTGACCGGATCGGCTCGGGTCGATCGCCGATGATCGGCGCATGTCGAACCGCCTCCTCCTCGCGGCCTCCGCCGTCTCCCTCGATCCGTCGTCCGTCGCCGAAGACGGGACGAGCTGGATCCAGTTGTTCGCGCCCGGCCGCAACGCGGCCCGGGACGGGCGCGTCTTCGAGGTCGGCGATCGGGCGTCCATGCAGGCGATCGTCGCGGCGACCGCGGCCCGGGCCGGTGCGACCGATCCGGTCGTCGACTACGACCATCAGAGCATCTTCGGGGCGGTGCCCGGCGTCGGGGGACGCGCGGCCGCGTCCGGTTGGATGAAGGCGATCGAGGCCCGGCCCGACGGGATCTGGGCGCGCGTCGAATGGACGGCGGCGGCCGCCGCCGCGATCCGGGCGCGCGAGTACCGCTACGTCTCGCCGACCTTCCTGCACACCAAGGCGGGCGACGTGCGGGTGATCGTCAACGCCGCCCTCACCAACACACCCGCCTTCGATCTCGCCGAGGCGACCGCCGCGGCGTTCATCGCCGATCTCACCCAAGACAACGGAGAGACCATGAAGACCGTCGCCAGAGCGCTCGGGCTCGCCGAAGACGCCGCCGAGGACAAGATCCTCGCGGCCGTCACCACCCTCATCCAGGAGACCGCGTCGCAGAAGACGCTGCTCGCCTCGGTCGCCACCGCTGCCGGCAAGGCCGACGCGACCGGCGACGCGCTGGTCGCCGCCGTCCAGGCCGCGACGGTGCCGAACCCGGCGAAGTACGTCCCGCTGGAGATGCTCACCACGGCGAATGCTCGGATCGCCGAACTCACCGCGACCGCGACGGCCGAAAGGGTCGCCGGGGTGGTCGAGGCGGCGATCGCCGCCGGCAAGGTCACGCCGGCGCAGAAGGACTGGGCGCTCGGATTCGCGAAGACGGATCCGGCGGCGTTCGAAGCCTGGGCGAAGGCGGCGCCGACGATCGTGGCGCCGGGCGGCAAGCCGGGGGGCGGCAAGCCGCCGCCGGCGGCCGGCGCCGGCGATCTCGGTGAGACCGACCTCGCCGTCTGCACCGCCCTGGGGATCGCCCCGGACACCTTCAAGAAGACCCGTGAAGCCGAGGAGAAGCGCTGATGGCCGCTCTGACCGCCGACCGCAACACGCCGAGCCGGACCGGGGAGCGTCGCTCGTTCCCGGTCAAGGCGTCGACCAAGATCTGGGCCGGTGCTCTCGTCTGCATCGACTCCTCCGGCCGTGCCGTGCCGGGATCGACCGCCACCGGCCTCATCGCCGTCGGTCGCTCGCCGCGCGTCTATGACAATTCCGCCGGTGCCGACGGCGCGGTCGTCGGCGAGTTCGAACGCGGCATCTACCGCTTCGACAACTCGACCTCGACCGACGCGATCACGGCGGCCGAGATCGGGTCGACCTGCTACGTGGTCGACGATCACACCGTGGCGAAGACGAACGGCAGTTCGACCCGTTCGCCCGCCGGCACCGTCTTCGACGTCGACGCCCTCGGCGTCTGGGTCCGTTTCGCCTGAGGAGGGCGCCATGCTTCTGAACAGCACCACGCTGCGGTCGCTCTACACCGGCTTCTCGACCGCCTTCCAGGGCGGCTTCGCCGGCGTGACGCCGCTCTACACGCGCATCGCCACCGAGGTGCCGTCGACCACCAAGAGCAACGAATACGGCTGGCTCGGCCAGATGCCGCGCTTCCGGGAGTGGCTCGGCGACCGCGTCGTCAACAACATCTCGTCGAGCGGCTACACGCTGAAGAACAAGTCCTTCGAGAGCACGATCGGCGTCGATCGCGAGGACATCGAGGACGACAACATCGGCATCTACGCGCCGCTGTTCACCGAGTTCGGTCGCTCCGCCGCCACCTTCCCGGACGAGCTGGTGTGGCCGCTGCTGCTCGCCGGCTTCGCGAGCCTCTGCTACGACGGCCAGTATTTCTTCGACACCGACCATCCGGTGCTCGCCGCCGACGGCGTCACCACGACCTCGGTTTCCAACAGCGGTGGCGGATCGGGCACGCCGTGGTTCCTGATGGACACCAGCCGGGCGCTGAAGCCGCTGATCTTCCAGAAGCGCAAGGCGTTCGACAACCTGATCCGCAAGGACCAGGAGACCGACGACAACGTCTTCGACAAGAAGCAGTTCGTCTACGGCCTCGACGGCCGCTGCAACGTCGGCTTCGGCTTCTGGCAGATGGCCTACGGGTCGAAGCAGACCCTCGACGCGACCTCCTATGCCGCCGCCCGCGCGGCGATCACCACCATGAAGGGCGACTACGGCCGCCCGCTCGGGCTGATGCCGAACCTCCTGGTGGTCCCCGGAACGCTCGAGGGCGCGGCGCGCAAGCTGCTCAATTCCGAGTACGGCGCCGGCGGCGAGACCAACGAGTGGAAGGGCACGGCGGAGCTGCTGGTCGTGCCCTGGCTCGGCTGATCGGAATACCCGAGGCGGACGCCTCACCCGGAGCCCGCGTAGCAGAACGACAGCCGCCCCGATCGCGGGACGGTCCGGTCCAGGGTCGAGATCCGGCGCGGCGGAGGCTCGACCCACGATTCTCGAGAGGACGACATGGCGAAGGTTCCGAAGGTCGAGCCGGTCGGCGACCGTGGTCCGGCGATGGTCAGGATCACCTCGAAGATCGACGGTTTCCGCCGGGCCGGCCGTGCCCATTCCGCGACGCCGACCACGGTCCCGGCGAGCGACTTCACCGACACGGAACTCGACGCGCTGCGCGGCGAGCCGATGCTGACCGTCGAGGACGTCTACGAGTGACCTATGCCAGCGCCCAGGATCTGATCGACCGGTTCGGCGAGAAGGAGCTGATCCAGCTCACCGATCGCGTCAACCGGCCTCAGACCACGATCGACGACACCGTCGTCGCTCGGGCGCTCGCCGATGCCGAGGCGCTCGCCGACGGCTATATCGCCACCCGCTACACGCTGCCGCTCGCCGCCGTCCCGGCCGCCCTCGTGCGGATCGTCTGCGACCTCGCCCGTTTCCTGCTGCACGGCAAGGCGGCCGAGAAGGACAGTCCGGTCGAGCGCGCCAACGCGGCGGCGATCCGATGGCTGCAGGACGTTTCGAAGGGCACCGTCACGCTCGAAACCGGCGCGGGGAGCGCTGCGATCGAGGCGACCGGCGGCGTTCGAACCTCGCCCGGACGACGCGTCATGACCCGCGACAGCCTGAGGGGGTACTGATGGCCGAGGGCGCCTCCATCCGGATCGGGGTCGAAGACGCGGGCGTCGTCGGCGTGCTCGCCCGTGTCGCCGCCGCCGGTGGCGATACGCTGCCGCTGATGCAGCGCTTCTCGGCCGGCCTGCTCGCTTCCACGCAGCGGCGGTTCCTGACCCGGACGGCTCCCGGTGGCGCGGCCTGGCAGCGCCTGGCGCCGCGGACCGCGCGGGAACGGATCCGCCTCGGCTACGGCGACACCAACATCCTCAGGCGATCCGGCATCCTCTATGCGAGCCTGACCGACGAGGCGACGGAGACGACCGCGGAAGCCGGGACCAACAATCCCTATGCGGCGATCCATCAGTTCGGTGGCGAGATCCGCCACTACGCGCGCAGCCAGCAGATCTACCAGCACTACGACGCGAAGACGGACACCTTCGATCCGACCTTCCGCCGCCGCTCGCGGTCGAATTTCGCGCGCTGGGTCGAGATCGGCGAACATACCGTGACGATTCCGGCGCGGCCCTATCTCGGCATCGACGAGGCCGATGCGGCCGAACTCCAGATGATCGGCGAAGACTGGCTCGCCGAGCGGATCGGCGGTGCGCCATGAGCTGGCTCGCCGTCGACCGGATTCGGGAGCGTCTCCTCGAGGTCGGTGCATTCGCACTCGTCGAAGGCATCGCCGGGCTTTCGCTCGCCGACGACGCGGCGCTCGCGTCGCCGGCCGCCTTCGTCTTCGAGGCGGAGTCGGTCGCCGGCCCGAACACCCGGGCCACTGGCGGTCTGTTGCAGCGCGTCGAGGCGGACATCGCGGTCGTCGTCGTGGTGCGCAACGACGGCGACATCACCGGTGCCGCCGCCTCCGACGAGATCACTCCGTTGGAGGCCGCCGTTCGTTCCACCCTGCTCGGCTGGTTGCCGGAAAACCCCTTCGAACCCTTGACGCTCGTCTCGACCAAGACCGTACGCGCCCGAAAGGGCGTGGTCTGGCGCGAGATCCTGTTCGCCACCGCCTACTACCTGGAGGCCTGAAATGGACATGCCCGCGACCGGCGGCAGCTGGACCCGCGACCCGAAGACGGGCGACCTGATCCCCAATCCGCCGGCGAACACCACGCCGACGCAGGAAGAACCGGCGCCGGCGCCGGCCGCCAAGCCGAAGAAGGAGGCCTGATTCATGGCGCGCTACTATCGCAAACTGGCGCTGCTCGCCAAGATCGAGACCGCCTACG
>CALFRR010000235.1 GCA_937919435.1 uncultured Alphaproteobacteria bacterium
GTGGACGCGAAGGCGAGATGCAGTCCGAGCGCGCTGGCGCCGACCACCCGTGCCTCGAGCGGCGTCAGGCCGGAGAGATCGATGCGGCAGCGGGTTCCGACGGCCCGGTCGATCGGCGTCTCGGGCCGGACCAGGGCGCCGCCCGGCGACAGATCGATGGTGCGGACCGCGGTCGTGGTCCCGCCGACGGCGAGGCTGCCGGTCAGTTCGACCGGCCAGCGATCTTCGCGCCGCCGGTCGGCGCCCGGCGCCTGACGCAGCACGGTGACGAGATGGCGGCTCATCTCCGCGACGGTGGTGTTCATCGCTTCGGTGGCGGTCACCACCTCGCGGCCGAGGGCGGCGGCACGGGCGGTGCCGGAACTCATTGTCCGGGCGCCGGCGGCGACCTCGTCGGCGAAGTGGGCGGTGTCGCTGGCCCGCCGGCCGATGTCGGCCGTCGTGCCGATCTGCATCTGAACCGCCTGGGTGACCTCGCCGAACACCGGGCCGATCTCGCCGACCAGCCCGAGGATCCGTCCGACCGCGTCGATGTTGGCCTCCGCCGTCGCCTTCAGGCGGGCGATGGTGGCGCCGATCTCTCCGGTCGCCTTCTGGGTCTCGACCGACAGTGCCTTGACCTCGCTCGCCACCACGGCGAAGCCGCGGCCGGCGGTACCGGCACGGGCGGCCTCGATCGTCGCGTTGAGGGCGAGGAGATTGGTCTGTCCGGCGATGTCCGAGATCAGCGAGACCACCGATTGGATCTGACCGATCGCCGCCTTCAGTTCGTCGATCGAACGGGTCGCCGCGGAGGCGAGATCGCCGGCGTCGTCGACCAGCTTCTGCGACGTCCGAGCGCGGCGGCCGATCTCCTCGGCGGTGGTGTGGAGTTCGTCGAGCCCTTCGGCGAGTTGGCGGATGTCGCCGCGGGCGGTGTCGGTGCGCGCCGCGAGATCCTCGGCGGCGTGGGTCAACCCGTCGAGGATCGTCGAACTCTCGTCGACCCGGCCGCGGGTCTCCCGGCCGCCGGCATCGAGACGGGTGGACGCCCGCCGCAGGTCCGCTTCGAGCAGTTCGACGGTGTCGCGGAAGCTCTCGGTGGACTTCGTCGGCGCCGGATCCGCACCCGTCGAGGCATCCGGTGCGCGGACGTCGGTGGCGACCCGCATCTCGGATCGTCTCGCTCTTCCCGTCCAACCGAACATGGACCGCTCCTCATCAAAGGCGGTGACGAGCTTGCCTAGAAGAGCGTTTAGGAGCGATTAAACCGATGCGCGAATCTCGATCGATCGAATAGAAGAAGGCGTGGCGACGAGCTTTCGTCGCGACCTTCTCCGACTTTCGGCTCGATCCCCGGCCCATGTCTTCGGCCCTATGGAACGTCACCGTTCGGAACGGCGATCCGGTCTCCCGGCTCGTACGTAGTCGGGTGGGGACCCGTGCGTCACCGGATGGGCCGAACCAGCGAGGAACGCGAGATGACATCGACCGACAACGACGGCGACGCTTCCCGGCCGGTCGTCGCCTGGTTGCGCGACGACCTGCGGCTCGACGACAATCCGGTGCTCGCCGAAGCGGCGGCGAGCGGACGGCCGGTGGTCGTCGCCTACCTGCTCGACGACGTCTCCGACGGTCTGCGGCCGCTGGGCGGGGCGAGCCGCTGGTGGCTCCATCGGTCGCTCGCCGCGCTCGACGGCGCCCTCAGGGGGATCGGCGTCGGGCTCACGCTGCGGCGCGGTGCGGCGGCGATCGAGATTCCTCGCCTGCTCGGGGAGGTCGGCGCGAGCCGGCTGATCCTGGCGCGCCGGCCCGGGGCGGCGGAAGCGCGGATCGACCGGGCGGTCGAGGCGGCGGCACGGGCCCGCGGGATCCCGACGACCATCTGTCCGAGCAATCTGCTGCGCGAGCCGGAGGAGGTGGCGACCGCTGCGGGCACGCCGTTCCGGGTGTTCACGCCCTATTGGCGGGCGGCGCGGCTGGTGCGTCCGCCGCGACCAGCAGTTCCCGCGCCGCATCGGCTCGACGGCCCACGGACCGCTCCGGCGAGCGATCGGCTCGACGACTGGCGTCTCCTGCCGCGTGGTCCGGACTGGTCGGGCGGGCTCGCCGCGACCTGGACGCCCGGCGAAGCCGGCGCACGGGCGCGGCTCGTCCGGTTCGTCGAACACGGGCTTTCCGGTTATGCGACGCTGCGCGACCGGCCGGATCTCGATCACACCTCGCGTCTCGCGGCGCATCTGCGGTTCGGCGAGATCTCGGTGATGCGGGTGGCGGCGGCGGTCGAGGCGGCGGTGCACGCCGGGCGCGCTTCGGCGGCGGATGGCGACAAGTTCCTCGCCGAGCTCGGTTGGCGGGAATTCGCCCACCACCTGCTCCATTGGTTCCCCGACCTCGCCACGGCGAACTTCCAGCCCACCTTCGATGCGTTTCCCTGGCGGGAGGACGCCGGGTTCGTGGCGGCCTGGCGGCGGGGGGAGACCGGCTATCCGCTGGTCGATGCCGGCATGCGGGAGCTGTGGACGACCGGCACCATGCACAACCGGGTGCGGATGGTCGCCGCGTCGTTCCTGATCAAGCACGGGCTGATCGACTGGCGGGTCGGAGAAGCCTGGTTCCACGACACGCTGGTCGATGCCTGCCCGGCGAACAATCCGGCGGGGTGGCAATGGGTGGCCGGGTCGGGGGCCGATGCGGCGCCGTTCTTCCGGATCTTCAATCCGGTCGCGCAGGGCGAAAAGTTCGATCCCGACGGCACCTACGTCCGCCGTTTCGTGCCGGAGATCGCGGGGTTGCCGACCCGTGCGATCCACGCGCCGTGGACGGCGAGCCCGACGGAACGGGCGGCGGCCGGCGTGCGGCTCGGCGAGACCTGTCCGAAGCCGATCGTCGACCACGCGGCGGCGCGGGCACGGGCCCTCGCCGCCCATGCCCGGATCGGCCGCGGCGCCGCCGACGAGCAGCGGCAACTCGACCTCCTCTGAGCGGTCCGGCCGGTCGAGGCCGCGGCGCGTCAGACCCGGCCGATCCGCTCGACCACCACCCGGCCGACCGCGGCGAGTGCCGCGTCGCGTTCGGCGGGCGCGATGGTGGTGCCGGTCAGGAAGGCGGCGATCAGGACCGACGGACGGCCCGGCGGACGGAAGAAGGCGACGTCGTTGGCGGTGCCGTTGGCGCCCGAGCCGGTCTTGTCGCCGCAGAGCCAGCCGTCCGGAGCGGCGGCACGCAGGCGTCTGGTGCCGGTCGAGCAGGAGACCATCAGCCCGATCAGCCGATCGCGCGACGCCGGCTTCAGGGCGTCGCCGACGACGAGGCGTTCGAGGTCGGCGATCATCGCGGCGGGCGTGGTGGTGTCGCGGTCGTCTCCCGGGATCGCCGAATTGAGCGCGGTCTCGATCCGGTCGAAGCGGGTGACGGTGTCGCCGAGCGCGCGGATCGCGGCGGTCGTCCGCTCCGGACCGCCGAGAGCGGCGAACATCAGATTGGCCGCGGTGTTGTCGGAATGGACGACCGCGGCGGCCAGGAGATCGCCGAGCCGGGCGCCGCCGGACGGGGCCCAGGGGGCGGTGACCGGGGAATACTCGACGAGATCGGCGTCGGAGAAGGTCACGCGGCGGGACAGCGTCTCCTCGCCACGGTCGACGCGGGCGAGGATCAGACCGGCGAGCAGGATCTTGGCGGTCGAGCAGAAGGGGAAGCGTTCGTCGGCCCGGTGCGCGAGGCGCGATCCGTCGCGCGTGTCGAGGACCGCGACGCCGAGACGACCGCCGGTCCGGGCCTCGATCGCCGCGAGGTCGGCGGTGGGGGCGGTGCCGGCGGAGAGGACCGGAGGGGCCGCGAAGGCGAGACCGGTGAGGCCGAAGAGCAGGATGCGGCGGTCGAAGGCGAGGGTCATGGAGGGGTCCCGAGTCCCGTTTGCCCGTGGGCGATGGCGGCAAACTCGACGGGGATCCCGGCGGAACGTGGTTCGGATCGTGGCGCACTCGCGGCCTTCCTCGCCCGCGCGTCGATGTCGCAGGCGACCGGCCTTCTCCGCACCAGATCGATTGACAGGAGCAGGAAACAACGGCATGCCAGTCACGGCCTCCCGGTCTCGTTCCGGCTCGGCCGAAACCGACCGGGTCGCCGTGGCGGTCCGCCAGAAGAGTCGCGATCGAAAGCCCCTGCCCGATGATCGAATCGACGAAGCGCCCGGAAACGAACGGCGCATCCGGTGAACTGAGCCTGTCCCGACTCTTCGCCTTCGCCGCGCCCGCACTTCCGATCGCGGCCTTTCAGCTCCCCTTCGTCATCATCGTGCCGAAGTACTACGCCGACAACGTCGGTCTCAGTCTGACCGCGGTCGGCGCCATCATCATCGCGGTTCGACTGATCGACGCGATGCTCGATCCGTTCATCGGCTATTTCGCCGACCATTCGCGGCCGCGCTGGGGGCGGCGGCGGACCTGGTTCGGCATCGCCGCGATCCCGACCACGGTCGGCGCGCTGATGGTGTTCAACCCGTTCCCGGCGGTCGAGGCCGGCAATCACATCTTCTGGGGAGGCTGGTTCTTCCTGTGGAGCGTGATGATGTCGCTCGGCTACACGGCGCTGTCGCTTTCGCACCAGTCGTGGGCGGCTGAGATCTCGACCACCTATTACGGCCGCAACCGGACCTTCGCGGCCCGCGAGGTCTCGGTGGTGCTCGGCACGCTGGTGGCGACCGCCCTGCCCTTCGTGCTGTCGCGGCTCGGCCTGCCCGGCGACGAACCGGTGCTGATCGGCCTTTCGCTGCTGGTCGGCATCGCGCTGCCGTTGTTCGCCTTCGGCACCGTCCGCTTCGTGCCCGAGCCGCACCACACCCGCCACGAGCCGACCCCGTTCATCGCCGGCCTCAAGGGCATGGTGCAGAACGAGCCGTTCCGCCGCCTGCTGCTCGCCTTCGCGCTGTCGAACATGGCCAACGGCGTGCCGGCGGCGATCCTGCTCTACTTCGTGCGCGACTACATCCACGGCAACGAGGAGACGCAGCGCTTCTTCCTGCTGCTCTACTTCCTCTCCGGCGTGCTCTCCACGCCGCTGTGGCTGTGGCTGGCGCGGCGGACCTCGAAGCACAGGGCGTGGTCGATCGCGATGGTCATCGCCTGCCTCGGCTTCATCTGGACACCCTTCGTCGGTTGGGAGACGCTCGGCGAACACTCGGTCTGGGTGTTCGGCTTCATCATGGTGATCGCCGGAATGGCGGTCGGTGCCGATCTGATGCTGCCGCCGTCGATGCAGTCCGACGTGATCGACCTCGACACGGCGCGGACCGGCGAACAGCACACCGGCTTCTATTTCGCGGTCTGGGCGCTCGCCACCAAGGTCGCGCTGTCGATCGCGCTGGGCTTCGGCTTCGTGCTGCTCGGTGCGGTCGGCTTCAAGAAGGGTGAAGTCAGCGAACACGCGGCGATCGTCGAGCAGGTCCAGAACGTCGGCCCCAACGAGCTGTCGTCGGTGGTGCCGGTCGAGCCGGGCAAGGCCAAGGCGAAGCGGCCGCGCAAGGATCAGCCGGTCGCCTATTCGCGTCCGATCAAGCAGAGCCACAAGGCGATGTGGACGCTGGCGATCCTCTACGCCTGGGTGCCGGTGGTGCTCAAGCTGATCGCGGTTTCGCTGGTCTGGAACTTCCCGGTCGGTCCGGCCGAGCAGGCGAAACTCCGGGCGCAGATCGATGCGCGACTGGAGGAAGAGCGTCGCCGCAACGGCAACGGAAACGGAAACCGCCACTGAGGAGCGCGGTGCGTGGGCGCCCTGGTCGGCCGGCGTCGGTGGTCGAGGTCAGCGCCAGCGGCGGAACGGGTTGACCAGCCGGATGCCCGCGCCCTCGACCAGAGCGATGCACAGGCACCCTTCCGGGTCGGCGATCGGCCGATGCTCGGTGTCGACATCGGCGACCGCGAGATCGCCGGGTCCGTAGCTCACTCCGGCGTCGGAGAAGCCGCCTTCGAGCACCAGCGTCGCCTCGAGCCCGGCGTGGCCGTGACCGGGAATGGCACGGCGCCCCGCGACCCGGATCATCTCCATCGTGAAGGCGCCGAAACGGCCGAGCGGGCGGCGGCGGATCCCGAACCAGGCGAAGCGCCAGCGCTCCGGTCGCGTCCCCACCAGGTCGGCGATCGCCCGCGGTAGACCGCCGCCGGACTCTGGTGCGCGCGGTGGCGCGGGAGCGGGGTCGGTCGCCAGAATCCTCTCCAGCATCGGGTCGCGCGCGCCGATCGGCACCGGTTCGATTCCCTCCAGCCGACGTCCGGCGAGTGCCTCGAAACCGGCGAAGGCGCGTGCGGCGGCGGGCGACAGCTCGACGTGGGCGGCGACGATCGCCGCGACCGGCGGTGCGAGGCGTCCGAGCGCGTGGTCGGCGAGAAGTTCGGCGACGAGATCTTCGCTGTCGGCCATGGCGGGCGACGACTCCGGACGAATGAGGCATCCCCTCTACGCACGCTCCGGGCGAATGGATCAGTGTCGCGGACGACCTGCGGCGGTTCGTCGAATGGACGGTGGCGAACCTCCGGGGTGCGGCGGTCCCGCGACGAAATCACGGTTTCCTTCGGCGCCGTGACGTGATCGGATGGGGGTTCCGAGACGAAGCGAGAGCCCGACGATGTCCATCGAAGCGACCATTCCGCTGTTCCGCGACACGCCCGACCTGGCCTCCACCGAGGCCGTGGTGGTCGGAATCGGGGAGAAGGGCGGCATCCTCCTCGACCGGACGATCTTCTATCCGACCGGCGGTGGGCAGCCGGGCGACCGCGGGCGCCTGATCTGGGCCGACGGCACCGAGACCGGCCTCGCCACCACCGTCTGGGACGATCCGGAGAAGACGGTGATCGCCCACGTAGCGGTCGAGGACATGCCCGTCCCTCCGGTCGGCACATCGGTCCGGCTCGAGCTCGACTGGCCGCGGCGTCACGCCCTGATGCGGATGCACACGGCGATGCATCTCCTGTCGGTGGTTCTTCCCTACCCGGTCACCGGCGGGTCGGTCGGCGAGGACGAGGGCCGCCTCGACTTCGACATCCCCGAGGCCGATCTCGATCGGGAGGGGCTGAACGCACGGCTCGCCGAACTGATCACGGCGAACCATCGGGTGACCACCGAATG
>CALFRR010000236.1 GCA_937919435.1 uncultured Alphaproteobacteria bacterium
GATGGGCGAGGCCGCGGGTCCAGGCGAAGATCGAGGCGATCGAGTTGGTCGAGGTCTCCTTGCCCTTCTGGTGCTCGCGATAGTGGCGGGTCACCGTGCCGTGGGCGGCCTCCGCCTCGACCGTCTTGCCGTCCGGGGTGAGCAGCACCGAGGTCATCAGGCCGAGCGAGCCGAAGCCCTGCGCCACCGTGTCGGACTGGACGTCACCGTCGTAGTTCTTGCAGGCCCAGACGTAGCCGCCCGACCACTTCAGCGCCGATGCGACCATGTCGTCGATCAGCCGGTGCTCGTAGGTGATGCCGAGCGCGTCGAATTCCTTCTTGAACTCGGCCTCGTAGACTTCCTGGAAGATGTCCTTGAAGCGGCCGTCGTAGGCCTTGAGGATCGTGTTCTTGGTCGACAGATAGACCGGCCACTTGCGCATCAGGCCGTACATCATCGAGGCACGGGCGAATTCGCGGATCGATTCGTCGAGGTTGTACATCGCCATGGCGACGCCGGCGCCGGGCGCCTTGAACACTTCCTTCTCGATCACTTCGCCGTTCTCGCCGACGAACTTGATGGTCAGAGTGCCCTTGCCGGGGAACTTGAAGTCGGTGGCGCGGTACTGGTCGCCGAAGGCGTGGCGGCCGACGACGATCGGCTGGGTCCAGCCCGGCACCAGACGCGGCACGTTCCGGCAGATGATCGGTTCGCGGAAGATGACGCCGCCGAGAATGTTGCGGATCGTGCCGTTCGGCGACTTCCACATCTGCTTCAGGCCGAATTCCTTCACGCGCGCCTCGTCCGGCGTGATGGTGGCGCACTTGATGCCGACGCCGTGCTTCTTGATGGCGTTGGCGGCGTCCACGGTCACCTGGTCTTCGGTGGCGTCGCGGTTCTCGACCGAGAGGTCGTAGTAATCGATCTCGAGATCGAGGTAGGGCAGGATCAGTTTGTCTTTGATCGCCTGCCAGATGATGCGGGTCATCTCGTCGCCGTCGAGATCGACGACCGGGTTCGCCACCTTGATCTTCGCCATATGCACGTCCTCGACTCTGGGGGGAGGGCGCCGCACGGTCTCGTCGGGAACGAGACGAGGTGCGGCCGAAGCGTTGATTTGTCGCGGGTGTTGGTATCATGCCGTCCCGTCGAGCGCCAACCCTTGCCTTCGGCGAAGGGTGCGGTGCGTCGTGAAGGTTACGCATGGGCATGGTAGGGTGGAGCCCGATCGATCCAACGATCGGAGGGGCCCGTGAACACGCATGCAATTCGTTTCGCCGCCGTCGTTTTCGCCGCGCTCGCGGCCTCCGCCGCGCCGGCCTTCGCCGCCGACCCGGGCTCGCCGCCGATCACCCGGCCGGCGGCCTCTCTGCTGCAGCGCTTCCAGATCCCGGAGGCGCGGCAGGCGGTGGCGGTCGACGCCGGGTCCTTCTATGCGATCGACAATGCGGTGATCGCCAAATACGACAAGAAGACCGGAAAGCTGCTGCGCAGGTTCGAAGGTCCGAAGGGCGGGCCGATCCTGCATCTCGACAGCGGCGTGGTGGTCGACGGCAGGCTCTACACGGCGCATTCGAACTATCCGGATTGGCCGATGGTCAGCTCGGTCGAGGTGTGGGACGCCGAGACGCTGGAGCACGTCGCGACCCATTCCTTCGGCATCGAGCGCGGCTCCTTCACCTGGCTCGACCGCGACCCGCAGGGTCGCTGGTGGGGGGCCTTCGCCAACTACAATCGGGTGTTCGACAAGAGCCCCTTCGCCTACGGCAACAAGTACACGACCCAGCTGGTCCGCTTCGATGCGGATTGGCGGGTGGCCGAGGCCTGGGTCTATCCGGACGTGCTGGTCGAGAAATTCAAGGACATGAGCAATTCCGGCGGTGGCTTCGGCCCTGACGGACGGCTCTACGTCACCGGTCACGACAACGCCGAGCTCTACGTGCTGGAACCGCCGAAGATGGGGTCGGTGATGGTCTGGCTCGAGACCATCCCGCTCGACATCGGCGGACAGGGCTTCGCCTTCGACAAGTCCGATCCGGGTGCGGTCTGGGGGATCATCCGCAAGGCCGGGGCCAATCAGGTGACGGTGCACCGGTTGCCGTGAGCGACCGACGGGCGACGGGGCCGGCGGAGGCGGTCGCCTTCGCCGATCTCGGGGCGGCGGGTCAGCGGCGTTTCGGCCGGCCGGCGAGGAAGCCCTCCTGGGCGGCGATCGCGGGCGCTCGCGGATCGACCTCCTCGGCGATGCAGGCGCCGGGCAGTTCGGCGCCGCAGACCCGGGCGAGCTCCTTCCAGGAGACGCAGCGGCCGGTCGGTGCGCGGTAGCCGGGGCCGCCCTTGCAGCCGCAACCGCGGCAGGGGGGAAGCGACGGATCGCCCTTGGGTGTCACGATCAGCCGTTCGGCCCGAGGATCCGGCGCGTCGGGCGTGCAGCGGGTGCTCGGCGGCAGGCCGCAGCGATCCTCGAGGGTCCGCCAGGTGACGCAGGCGCCGGCGGCGTCGCGCCAGCCGGGCGCATCGGCGTCGCACCCGAGGCCGGGAAGCGTCGTCGACAGCCACAGACAGACGGCGAGGGCCGGGGCGGCCCGAAAAAGGCGGCGGCGGCGCGCCGGAGTGTTTCGCATCACGAGCTTCGGCACTATACAGACCCGGTCCGTCCGACCAGCGACCAAACAACCGGGAATGCAATCACAGATGGAAAATTCGCAGCCTCCGGCGTCCGCACCCCTTCCTCCGGTGATCGTGCTGGTCGAACCGCAGATGGGCGAGAACATCGGCGCGACGGCGCGGGCGATGGCGAACTTCGGGCTGCGCGATCTGCGGATCGTCCGGCCGCGCGACGGCTGGCCGAACGAGCGGGCGCGGGCGGCGGCGTCGCGGGGCGACACGATCATCGACGAGGTACGGCTCTTCGACGATCTCGAGACGGCGATCGCCGACCTCGAGCTGGTCTATGCGACGACGGCGCGGGCCCAGGACATCGCCAAGGAGGTCGAGAGCCCGGCGGTGGCGGCGCGCTCGATGGGCGCGGCGTCGGCCCGGGGCGCGAAGTGCGGGGTGATCTTCGGCCGCGAGAAGTGGGGGCTGACCACCGACGAGGTCGGCCACGCCGACCGGATCCTGACGGTGCCGGTCGATCCGGTGTTCGCCTCGCTGAACCTCGCCCAGGCGGTGGTGGTGGTCGCCTACGAATGGCGGCGGGTGGTGCTCGGCGATCCGGCGTGGACGCCCTATGTCGAGAAGGAGCGCTCGCCACAGGCCTCGAAGCAGGATCTGTTCTCGTTGTTCGGCCATCTCGAGTCGGCGCTCGATGCGGTCGAGTTCTTCCGGCCGCCGGAGAAGCGGCCGCACATGGTGCGCAATCTCCGCCAGATCTTCCAGAAGGCGCGGCTCTCCGAACAGGAGGTGCGGACCCTGCGCGGCATGCTGGCGGCGCTCGAGCGGCGTCCGACCCGGCGCGATCTCGCCGGAGCGACGAAGCCGACCGACGACGTCTGAGGCCGGCGGGCTATGCCCGAACCGGCGTGCGTCGTGCCGTCTTCTCTCGCGCGGAATCGGGTCCCGAGCCGCGGCAGATCGCCGTCGCGCTTCGGACGAGGTCCGCGGGCGGCCGGACCGGGCCTTCCGCATTCGCCCGAAACGGGACGGAAGCTCTTCATCCGCCTTCATTTTTCGTCAATCATTCCTCAACCTCCCCTTAACCACGCCCGTGTTCTGATCCTCCTCGGGGCCGGACGATGGAAGGTTCTGCGTCGCGTCCGCGCCCCACCCTTCGAGACACGAGCCGCCGAGCCGCCGCCCGTTCCGGGCGCCTCGGCGGTTTCTCGTCTCCGGATCCCGCGATCCGATCGAACCCGGGCCGCCGATGACCACAGACCTCTCCGCCGCTTCCTCCGTACCGTCGGCCGTCGGCCGTCGGCCACGCATCGTCGTCTTCGACAGCGGCATCGGCGGTCTGTCGGTGCTCGGCGAGATCGTGAGGAGCCGCGGCGATCTCGACATCGTCTATGTCGCCGACGACGCCGCCTTTCCCTATGGGGCCTGGGAGGAGCGGGCACTCTGCGCGCATGTCGTCGATCTGGCGGGGCGGCTGATCGACACGCATCGGCCCGATCTCTTCGTCGTCGCCTGCAACACCGCCTCGACGCTGGTGCTGCCGTCGCTCAGGCGGGCCCACGCGCTCGGCTTCGTCGGCACGGTCCCGGCGATCAAGCCGGCGGCCGCGGCGACCCGCACCGGGCTGGTCTCGGTGCTGGCGACCCCGGGCACGGTGGCCCGCGACTACACCCGGCGGTTGATCGAGGCCCATGCGAAGGGCGTCGAGGTGACGCTGGTCGGCTCGACCGAGCTCGCCCGTCTCGCCGAGGCGCATCTCTCCGGTGAAGCGGTCGAGGACGCGGCGATCGCCGCCGAGATCGCGCCGTGCTTCGTCGAGCGGGACGGGCGGCGGACCGATCGGGTGGTGCTCGCCTGCACCCACTATCCGTTCCTCGTCGCGCATTTCCGCCGTCTGGCGCCCTGGCCGGTCGAGTGGATCGATCCGGCGCCGGCGATCGCCCGCCGGGTGGCGAGCCTTCTCGGCGCGGCGGATCCGGCGGTCGGCGCGGGGGAGGGGCGGTTTCTCTTCACCTCGGGCCGGCGGCCGAACGATCGCCTCGCCACCGTGCTCGCCGGGTTCGGACTGGCGGCGGGAATGTTCCGCGAAACGCGTTGAACGTTGTTTCACCAATTTCCGATTTCAATGGGGGCCTTCCGCAGCGAGAGGGCCGGGTTTCCCGCTTCTTCACCCTCGTAGGGCATGCTCGCCGCCTCACCGGATGGGATGACCGATCATGGAAGCGAAGCGCTTCGGCTTTCCGCTCGTGGTACTGGCGACCTTCGCGATCGGTTTCCTGGGCGTCTGGTTCATCGCGAGCGGCGGGAACGACGTCGCCGCCACGCTCGCCCGGATCGATTGCGACACGGCCGGCGCCGACTGTCGCGAGCGGATGCGGGCGTTCGCCCGTTCGCGCCACGAGGCGGGTGACGACGCCGGCGGCCTCGCCGTCTACCGTCGTCTGGCGCTCGACGGCGACGCGGCTTCGGCCTTCCACATCGGCTGGTATCACGACGAAGCCTATCGCAAGGCGGTGGGTCGGTCGCTCGCCGCCACCACACCGATCGAAGAAGACGGCCCGTTGGTGGTCGAGCGGCTGCCCGGCGGAAGCACCTTCGAGGCGATGGTCGACCGCCACGCCGCACCGCAGACCGAGGACCAGCGCCGCCACGCGGCGCGCTCGCTCGCCTTCCTGTGGTACGCCCGGGCGGCGCACGCCGGATTCGGGCCGGCGATGAACAATCTCGCGGCGATGTACGGGGCGGGGATCGTCGGTCGGATCGACCGGCGCGAAGCGCGGCGCTGGTACCTCGCCGCCTACGATCGGGCGGTGCCGCTGGCGGCCTTCACGCTCAATCGGATGGCCGGAGTCGGATACGACGATCCGGCGATCGACTGTCTGGAGCGCGAGGGCACCTGGCTGCCGCTGTTGCTCGTGCCGCCGATCGACTACGCCCGGCCGGAGGTGATCGTCCAGACCCGTTTCGCCGGGATCGCCCCGGACCGTCGGCAGGTCGAACTCGCCCGCGACGAGATCCGGCGGATCCAGGTGTCGCTGCCGAGCGACCAGGCCAGGGCACGGGCGGTGGTGGAGACGCTCGACGCGACCGCCGGACGCCTGAAGTACTACGACGCGCTCGGCCGGCCGCCGTTCGACGATCAGACGCCGGAAGTGCTGGTGCGGCCGCCGCGGTCGGCCGACGACGTCCGTCGCGAGATGGCCGCACGGGCGGAGAAGCGGGGCGACTGCCGTGGCATCGACGTCGAGCCGCGCCGGATGCGGGCGCTCGCCGAGATCACCCGACGGGCGCTCGGCGAAGACGCGAGTCCGCGGCGGCGGCGGTGACGGCGCGCGACATCGGTGCGGCGGCCGGGTCGACCGGACCGCGGCAGGGAGGTGGGGTGTGAAACGGTTCGTCTTTCCGTTCGCGGTCCTGGCGACCTTCGCGATCGGCTTCCTCGGCGTGTGGATCGCGCTGAAGGGGCAGATGGACACCCCGCTGGTGTCTCTGGTGGTCGATCGGGTCGACTGCGACAGGAGCCTCGCCGACTGTCGGGCGCGGCTGCGGGCGGAGGCCGAGACCCGGCTGCGGCTCGGCGACGATCGCAGCGGGCTCGCGGTCTACCGACGTCTGGCGGCGGCGGGCGACGCCAAGGCGGCCTTCCAGATCGGCTGGTATCACGAGGAGGCCTATCGCCGGGCGGTCGGCCGGCCGCTCGAGGCGGGCAGCCCGATCGTCGAGGAGACCCAGTTTGCGGTCGCGCGGCTGCCGGGCGGTTCCGCCTTCGAGGCGCTGGTCGATCGCCATGCCGCACCGCAGACCGAGGCGGACCGTCGGCAGGCGTCGCGGGCGCTCGCCTTCCTGTGGTACGCCCAGGCGGCGCAGCGCGGCTTCGGTCCGGCGATGAACAACCTCGCCTCGATGTACCAGTTCGGCATCACCGGCAAGGTCGACAGGGCCGAGGCGCGGCGCTGGTACATCGCCGCCTACGACGCTGGCACCCCGGCGGCGGCGCTGAACCTCGAAGTGCTGAAGAACGCCGGATACGACGATCCGAAGCTCGAATGCCTCGAAGTGGGCGGGTCCTGGTTGCCGTTGATGATCGTGCCGCCGGTCGAGTATCTCCACGTCGACGTGATCGAACACACGCGGTTCCGCGGCCTGCGTTCTGACCGACACATCGTCGGCATGATCGGGATGCTGGTCCAGGGCATGCCGATCGCCACGCCGGTGGCGAGGGAGGCCCGGGGAGCGGCGCTCGAGGTGTTGAAGTCGAGCGTCCGGCTGGTCGCCGGGCCGGGAACCGACGGATGGCCGCTCTACGACGACGAGACGCCGGAGAGCCGCAAGACCATACCGACCTTCGCCGAGGGGCGGCAGGAGGCGCTGAAGCGCCAGACGGCACGCGGCGACTGCAGGGGCGTGCGGACGGATCCGCGCAAACAGCGGGCCGCCGAGGCCGGGTTCGGACTGCCGACCCGAGACGAGAACGATGTCGCCAAGGAATGGCTCGGACGTTGACATCCGATGCTTCGCCGCCTATAGCCAACCCGACTTCGCGGGCCGTCTGGTCCGCGAAGTCGTTTGAACGTGCACCCGTGGTCTCCCGCGAACGCTCGCGAGACGAGACCTGTCGGTTCCCGAGAGGGGGCAGAGGAGGGCGCGCTCTCTATGAAAACCGCGGCGGTGCGAACCGTCCGCGAACAACCACGTGAGACCGCGATGTCGAAGCGTCATGCAGCGAAATTCAAGATCGACCGCCGTATGGGCCAGAACCTCTGGGGACGCGGCAAGTCCCCGGTGGGCAAGCGCGAGTACGGCCCCGGTCAGCACGGCCAGCGCCGCAAGGGCAAGGTGTCGGACTTCGGCGCCCAGCTGAAGGCCAAGCAGAAGCTCAAGGGCTACTACGGCAACATCTCCGAGAAGCAGTTCAAGCGCACCTATCAGGAAGCGCTGCGGCTCAAGGGCGACTCGTCGGAGAACCTGATCGGCCTGCTCGAGCGTCGTCTCGACGCGGTGGTCTATCGCGCCAAGTTCGTCCCGACCCCGTTCGCCGCCCGCCAGTTCATCAACCACGGCCACATCAAGGTGAACGGCCGCCGGGTGAACATCGCCTCCTACAAGGTGAAGGTCGGCGACGTGATCGAGGTCAAGGAAGCCTCCAAGCAGCTGGTGATCGTGCTCGAGGCCGTCCAGTCGGGCGAGCGCGACGTGCCGGACTACATCGAGGTCGACCACAACAAGATGGTCGCCAAGTTCCAGCGGATTCCGGCTCTGGCCGACGTCCCCTATCCGGTCCAGATGGAGCCGAACCTGGTGGTCGAGTTCTACTCGCGCTGATCGGTTCGTCCGACAGACGTCTCGCGAAGGCCGGCGGAGCGATCCGCCGGCCTTCGTCGTCTCCGGCCGGAGGACGGGCCGAAGGGCCGAACGAAAGAGGCCGCCGGGGATGCCGGCGGCCTCTTTCGTCGTCTTCAGGGTCTTCGACGGATCGGTCGTTCGGGGCCTCGGGGGGAGCGGGCCCGGCGATCCGGAGATCTCAGGCGGCCCAGGCGCCGCAGCCGCAGGGATTGGGCGTGGGACGGGCGAAGGCGGCGAGCCGCGAGGCGTGGCCGCGCAGGAGTTTCTCCACGTCGCCCCGTTCGAGGGAATCGCGACGGAAGACGAGCTCCATCATCGGATCGGCGAGAATTTCCGCCAGAGTGGGTTCGAGGCACGGGTCGGTCCAATCCCGAGAATCGTGGGTCTGGCCGTGGCGGGTGTGTGTTTCCTGCTTCATCGTCGGTCCTCCTTTCCCGCCCCGGATGGCTTCCGGGAGCGACATCTGCGCCGGTTCTCCCGGATGGGTCCGGGCCCCGACCGACGCGATCGGGTCATGTTGGTCTCTACCGTCAGTGTAGCGACGATCCGTGTCGATTCGGTGAATCGGAACGTCACTTTTCCGTTCACCTCACCGGCGGGACCGCCGAACCGAGGGCCGATGATCTCTCGGCCTTCGATGGAACCGACCTTCGTCGATGCCCGTGGCGGAAGTTCGACCCGATTACGATCTTGATATGGTGACGCCGATTTCGCCCGACAACCAGGCATGATGCACTTTTCGGCGGAACGAAACCGGAATAGTGGATGCCCGAGACGGCGGTTTTCGGCAGTTTCGTGCTCCCGGCCGCGCGAACGGGCTGACGAAGGGTGTCGGAAGGCCTACATTCGAGGTCGGGAGATCGTGAGGAAAAGATGGCGAGAGGCCGTTCGGCGACCGACGAAGCGGTGTTGGAAGTGCTCAGGGCGGCGGAGACGCCGATGAGCGCCTATCAGGTCCTCGACCGTCTGCGGCCGCAGGGTGTGCAGTCGCCGCCGATCGTCTATCGCGCCCTGGACCGGCTGGAGAAGGCCGGGCAGATCCATCGGCTCGAAGGGATGAACGCCTATTTCGCCTGTTGCCGGCACGATCACCATCCGGCCGGAGCGGTGTTCGCGGTGTGCACCGAGTGCCGCCGGGTGGAGGAATGGTCGTGCATCGAGGTCGAGGCGCTGCTCGGCGCCGCGGCCGAGACGGCGGGTTTCGCAGTGGCGGGGCGGACGATCGAGATCCGCGGCCTGTGCGCCGACTGCCGCGGGGCCAAACGACCGAGCCCGTCGGAAGGCGGCGCCCTCCATTCGCACGGCCCGGGCTGCGCCTGCGGCCACGAGGGCGGCGACCACTGAAGCTCGGGAAGATCGGCGGGGCCGGCATCCGGCGGCGGTTCCGACCGCCGGGGCGACGGGGTGCCGGACGGACCGACACCCCGCGGATGGGCGACCGTCAGTCCTCGATTTTCAACTCGGCGTCGATCAGCGAGGTCTTCTTGGTGTCGGGCATCAGGAAGTAGACGATCAGCGAGCAGGCGGCGATCGCACTGGCGTACCAGAAGAAGCCCGATTCCATCCCGGCGTTCTTGAACCACAGCGCGACGTATTCGGCCGAGCCGCCGAAGATCGACACGGTCAGCGCATAGGGCACGCCGACGCCGGTGGCGCGGACCGAGGCGGGGAAGAGTTCGGCCTTCACCACCGCGTTGATCGAGGTGTAGCAGCTGAGGATCGCCCAGGCGACGGCGATCAGCAGGAAGGCGGTCAGCGGGCTCTTGGCCTGCTGGATGCCGGTCAGCAGCGGCACCGTGCAAACCGTCGACAGGACGCCGAAGGTCAGGAGCAGCGGACGCCGGCCGATCTTGTCGGAGATCGCCCCGTAGATCGGCTGGAGGATCAACGCGAACAGGAGCACGCCGGCGGTGACCAGGGTGCTCTGGACGTAGGTCAGGCCGGTCGACAGCTTCAGGAACTTCTGGATGTAGGTGGTGTAGGTGTTGAAGGCGAGGGTGCCGCCGGCGGTCAGGCCGATGACGATCAGCACCGCACGCGGATGCTCGAACAGACCGGCGAGGATCGATTTCCGCGGTCCGTCGGTCTTGGCGATCCGGTTGAAGTGCTCGGTCTCCGGCAGCTTGCGCCGCATCCACAGGGTCACCAGCGCCAGGAGAGCACCGATCAGGAAGGGGATGCGCCAGCCCCAGGCCTTCAGCTGATCGGGCGTCAGGATCAGGTTCTGCAGGACCAGCAGAACGATCAGCGCGACCAGCTGTCCGCCGATCAGCGTCACGTACTGGAAGCTCGAATAGAAGCCGCGGTGCTTGGCGGTGGCCATCTCCGACAGATAGGTGGCCGACGAGCCGTATTCGCCGCCGAGGCTGAGGCCCTGGAGCAGGCGGGCGAAGAGCAGCAGGGCAGGGGCGCCGACGCCGATCGTCGCGAAGGTCGGGGTCACCGCGATCATCAGCGAGCCGAAGCACATCAGGAAGACCGACAGCATCAGCGCGTTGCGCCGGCCGTGGCGATCGCCGATGTGGCCGAAGAGAACCCCGCCGATCGGCCGCATGAAGAAGCCGAGGGCGAAGACGCCGGCCGACGACAGCATCTGGGCGACCGGATCCTTGCCGGGGAAGAAGGATTCGGCGAAGTAGAGCGCGAACGAGGCGTAGGCGTAGAAATCGTACCACTCGACCAGATTACCGGCCGATCCGATCAGGATCGCCCTGATCCGCCGCAGCGTGTCTGGAAGGCTGTCTTCTTCGGGTAAGGCGGATGTGATCGTGGTCATGGAGGCCCCTCGCTCTCTCGACGTCGATGCGATCCGAGGCATGTCGTTGCGTCAGATCGGACGAGCCCAGACTAGAGCGTCATGCGCCTCGCGCGGGAGTGGCATTTTTCCGTATGCAGGTCAGCCTTTTGTCGCATCAATTCTCCGCATGCGCAAAAAATGACCGGTCGGAGCGGGTGCTCCGACCGGTTTCTTCCGATCTCGATTCGTCGGGCGACGGAACGGTTCAGGCCTTGGCGGCGAGCGCCACGCCCTTGTCCTTCAGGAGCGCCTGCAGTTCGCCGGCCTGGAACATCTCGCGGGTGATGTCGGCGCCGCCGACGAACTCGCCCTTGACGTAGAGCTGCGGGAAGGTCGGCCAGTCGGAGAAGGTCTTCAGGCCCTGACGCAGTTCGTCGGACTCGAGGATGTTGACGCCCTTGAAGGGGACGCCGAGGTGGTCGAGGATCTGCACCACCTGGCCGGAGAAGCCGCACATCGGCATCTTCGGGGTGCCCTTCATGAACAGCACGACGTCGGCGGAGGCGATCTCGGCGGTGATCTTGGCGTTGGTGTCGGACATCGGAGTTTCCTTGTCATGCGGCCGGCTTCAAGGGCCGGCGATGGGTGGGAAAAGGCGGTCCGGCGTCAGGCCGGGGCGCGGGTCTTGAGCGAGATGGCGTGGAGGGGCCCCGCGAGCGCCTCCTTCAGCGCGCCGTTCACCAGCTGGTGCTGCTGGATGCGGCTCTTGCCGGTGAAGGCGGAGGAGACGATCTCCGCCGCCCAGTGGTCGCCGTCGCCGGCGAGGTCGGTGATGGTGACGGCGGCGTCCGGAAACGCCGCCAGGATCAGCTTCTCGATGTCGCCGGCGGTCATCGCCATGGGCAAAACGCTCCTCGTCGGCCGTCGCGTGACGGCCCTGTCTGGTCTCGAACGTGAACGTCGGAGCGACCGTCGGCTCTCCGCCTCAGGCGGCGCTCATCCAGTTCGGCATCCAAGATTCGTGCCGTTGACGTAGGTCGTCGACCGAAACCGTCAAGTGGGGACCGACGGTCAACGTCTCACCGCCGACCGCACCGATCGCGACCGCCGGCACCCCGGCCATCGCCGCATCGACGATCAGCTTCGAGGCGTCCTCGGGCGACGCGGTCAGCAGATAGCGGCCCTGGTCCTCGCCGAGCAGGAAGGCGTGGAGGGGCACGTCGGTCTCCGGCAGCAGGATGCGGGCGCCCTTCTTCCCGGCCATCGCCATCTCGGCGAGGCCGAGCAGCAGACCGCCCTGCGACAGGTCGTGGGCGGCGGAGACCCGCCCGTCGATCACCGCGGTGCGGACGAAATCGCCGTTCGTCTTCTCGACCGCGAGATCGACCGGCGGCGGTGCGCCTTCCTCGCGGCCGAGGATCTCCCAGAGATAGGTCGAGCGGCCGAGCCAGCCGGTGGTGTCGCCGATCAGCAGGATCACGTCGTCGTCCGACGCGAAGCCGATGCCGACGGTCTTCGTCACGTCGTCCATCAGGCCGACGGCGCCGATCGTCGGGGTCGGCAGGATCGCCTCGCCGTTGGTCTCGTTGTAGAGCGAGACGTTGCCGGAGACGATCGGCATGTCGAGCGCCACGCAGGCCTCGCCGACTCCCTTCAGGGCGTGGACGAACTGGCCCATGATCTCCGGACGCTCGGGATTGCCGAAGTTGAGGTTGTCGGTGACCGCGATCGGCAGCGCGCCGACGGCGGAGAGATTGCGCCAGGCCTCGGCGATCGCCTGCTTGCCGCCCTCGAACGGGTCGGCCTCGACATAGCGCGGGGTGACGTCGCAGGTGAAGGCGAGGCCCTTGGGGGTGCCGCCGTTCGGCCGCTCGACCCGGACCACCGCGGCGTCGCCGCCGGGGCGCTGGGCGGTGTTGCCCTGGATCAGATGGTCGTACTGCTCCCACACCCAGCGGCGCGACGACTGGTTCGGCGAGCCGGCGAGGTCGAGCAGGGTGCGCCGCCAATCGGCGGGCGCCGGCACGGCGCTCGCGTCGAGGACCGGCGCCGGGGTCGGGGCGATCCACGGGCGGTCGTATTCGGGGGCCTGATCGCCGAGGTCCTTGATCGGCAGGTCGGCCATCACTTCCCCGTGGTGCTTGACCACGAAACGCAGCGTGTCGGTGGTCTTGCCGACGACGGCGAAGTCGAGGCCCCACTTGCGGAAGATCGCCTCGGCCTTCGCCTCGAGATGCGGATGGAGGACCATCAGCATCCGCTCCTGGCTCTCCGACAGCATCATCTCGTAGGCGGTCATGCCGGGCTCGCGGGTCGGCACCTTGTCGAGGTCGAGCTCGAGGCCGAGGTTGCCCTTGGCGCCCATCTCGACCGCCGAGCAGGTCAGCCCGGCCGCGCCCATGTCCTGGATGGCGATGACGGCGCCGGAGGCCATCAGTTCCAGCGAGGCCTCGAGCAGCAGCTTCTCGGCGAAGGGGTCGCCGACCTGGACGGTCGGGCGCTTCTCGTGGCTGTCGTCGTCGAACTCGGCCGAGGCCATGGTGGCGCCGCCCATGCCGTCGCGACCGGTCTTCGAGCCGAGGTAGACGACCGGCATGCCGACGCCCTTGGCCTCCGACAGGAAGATCTCGTCCGATTTGAGAAGACCCGCCGCGAAGGCATTGACCAGACAGTTGCCGTTGTAGCGGGGATGGAACTCGACCTCGCCGCCGACGGTCGGCACGCCGAAGGAATTGCCGTAGCCGCCGACACCGGCGACGACGCCGGAGACGAGGTGGCGGGTCTTCGGGTGATCGGGCGATCCGAAGCGCAGGGCGTTCATCGCAGCGATCGGACGGGCGCCCATGGTGAAGACGTCGCGCAGGATGCCGCCGACGCCGGTCGTCGCGCCCTGGTAGGGCTCGATGAAGGAGGGATGGTTGTGGCTCTCCATCTTGAAGACCACCGCCTGCCCGTCGCCGATGTCGACCACGCCGGCGTTCTCGCCGGGGCCGATCAGGACGCGCGGACCCTTGGTCGGCAGGGTCTTCAGCCACTTCTTCGACGACTTGTACGAGCAGTGCTCGTTCCACATCGCCGAGAAGATGCCGAGTTCGGTCCAGGTCGGTTCGCGGCCGATCAGATCGAGGATCCGCTGATACTCGTCCGGCTTCAGCCCGTGGGCGCGGATGATGTCCGGGGTGATCTGGATGTCGTTCGGGATCATGAGCTCGACCTGCCGGTGACCGGGTGGCGTCCGCCGAAGGGCGGTTCGGGATAGTATTCCATCTTCTCCTGGACGGAGAGCGCGGCGGGCGCGCCGAAGATCCGGCCGAGGAGCGAAAGCGTCATGTCGATGCCGGCGGAGACGCCGGCCGAGGTGACGACGTTGCCGTCGAAGACCACCCGCTCGTCCTTCACCAGCGTCGTCTTCGGGGCGTTCGCCGCGACGAAGTCCATCGACAGCCAGTGGGTGGTGGCGCGGCGGCCGTCGAGGAGGCCGGCCCGGCCGAGGAGCGCCGCACCGGTGCACACCGAAGCGACCCAGGTGGCCTTCGCCGCGGCCTTCGCGACGTAGCCGACGAGGTCCGCGTCGTCGACGCCGGGCCTGGTGCCTTGGCCGCCGGGAACGATCAGGATGTCGAAGGCGGGAGCGTCGGCGAAGCCGTGATCGGGCAGGACCCGCAGGCCGCAGGCCGAACGGACGGGATCGGTGGTCTTCGCCACCAGCCGCGGCGCGATCGGCAGGCGGGTCTTGGCCGCCATGCCCAGCACTTCCCAGGGGCCGACGAAATCGAGTTCCTCGACCGCGTCGAAGACGAGGACACCGGCCAGGAGCGGGGCGGTGCCGGTGTCGCTCATGCCGCTCGTCCCAGGCTCTCGAAGATGCCGCGGCCGTCGATGCCGCCCTGCAGCGCTTCGATCAGGTTCTCCGGATGCGGCATCATGCCGAGCACCCGGCCGGTCTCGTCGACGATGCCGGCGATGCCGTCGATGGCGCCGTTGGGGTTGGCCGCGTCGGTGATCTCGCCGGCCTCGTCGCAGTACCGGAACACCACCCGGCCGTCGCCCTCGAGCCGCTTCAGCGTCTCGGCGTCGGCGAAGTAGTTGCCCTCGCCATGGGCGATCGGGCAGCGGATCACCTGTCCGGCGGTGTAGGCCGAGGTGAACGCCGTGTTCGCGTTGTCGACCCGGAGCCGGACCTCCCTGCAGACGAAGCGCAGCGAGGCGTTGCGCATCAGCGCGCCCGGAAGCAGGCCGGTCTCGGTCAGGATCTGGAAGCCGTTGCAGACGCCGAGGACGTAGCCGCCCTTGGCCGCATGGGCCTTCAGCGCCGGGATGATCGGCGAGCGGGCGGCGATCGCGCCGCAGCGCAGGTAGTCGCCGTAGGAGAAGCCGCCGGGGACGGCGACGACGTCGACGTCCGGCAGCTCGGTCTCGGTGTGCCAGACCATGATCGGCTCGACGCCGGTCACCTCGCGGAAGGCGCGCGCCATGTCGCGCTCGCGGTTGATGCCGGGGAAGACGAGAACGGCGGACTTCATGGGGACCTCTCCCGTGACGCTCGATCCGCCGACGGCGGATCCGAAGGGGCGGGCAGGCGGACGCGAGCCCCGGAGGGCCGGGCCGCCGGGCGGGATCAGACGAGTTCGATCCGGTAGTTCTCGATGACGGTGTTGGCGAGCAGCTTCTCGCACATGTCGGTGACCACCGCTTCGGCCGCGGCGCGATCGGTCTCGGCGAGCTCGAGTTCGATCAGCTTGCCCTGGCGGACGTCGTCGACGCCTCCGAAGCCGAGGCTCTTCGGCGCCCCCTGGATCGCCTTGCCCTGCGGATCGAGGACGCCGTGCTTCAGGGTGACGGTGACGCGGGCCTTCATGGGTTCATCCTCGACTGGTCGCTGAAACGAAGATCGCGCCCCGGACGGGAATCCGGGACGGGCGTTCGTCCGGCCGGGTAGCACGGGGCGGGGCGCCGGGCAAGCACGCCGCGTGAGCAGTCTGCTCGAATCTCGCGAACGGACGGCGGTGGCCGCCATGCGCGAAACGAGGGGCGGACGGGATGTCGCCGTCGCCGGCCGAGTGCGTGTCGCCGGGAGCCGGAGACGCGAACGGCCGGTACCTCGCGGTACCGGCCGTTCGTCGATCGATCGGCGGAGATCCGTCCGGCTCACTCGACCACGGTCGGAGTGATCGGGGTCGGCGCCGGGCCGTTGTCGTTGAGGATGCCGAGGCGGCGGGCGACTTCCTGATAGGCCTCGAGCATGCCGCCGAGGTCGCGCCGGAAGCGGTCCTTGTCGAGCTTGTCGCCGGTCGACTGGTCCCACAGGCGGCAGCTGTCCGGCGAGATCTCGTCGGCCAGCACGATCCGCATCATGTCGCCTTCCCAGAGGCGGCCGAACTCGATCTTGAAGTCGACGAGGCGGATGCCGACGCCGAGGAACAGGCCCGACAGGAAGTCGTTGACCCGGATCGCCAGCGCCATGATGTCGTCGATGTCCTGCGGGCTCGCCCAGCCGAACGCCGTGATGTGCTCTTCCGAGACCATCGGGTCGTTGAGCTCGTCGTTCTTGTAATAGAACTCGATGATCGAGCGCGGCAGCTGAGTGCCCTCGGGGATGCCGAGACGGGTCGACAGCGAGCCGGCCGAGACGTTGCGCACCACCACCTCGAGCGGGATGATCTCGACCTCGCGGATCAACTGCTCGCGCATGTTGAGGCGCTTGATGAAGTGCGTCGGCACGCCCAGCGAGTTCAGCTGATTGAAGACGAACTCGGAGATGCGGTTGTTCAGCACGCCCTTGCCGTCGATGATGGCGTGTTTCTTGGCGTTGAACGCAGTGGCGTCATCCTTGAAGTGCTGGATGAGCGTACCCGGCTCAGGACCTTCATAGAGGATCTTGGCCTTGCCTTCGTAGATGCGACGACGACGATTCATGGGGACGTACCGTGGTCTGGAGAGAAAATCCATATGGCCGGGGGCCTCTCGAGGAAACCGGCACCGGGGGCCGGAGAAGGTCTGGTGCCGGCGGGCCACCGTCGGCCATGTTCGCCTCCGCACTCCGGCCGGTGGCGCCGTCGAGCTCGCGCCCGCGCTCCAAGCACGACGCGCGGGTCCGAGGGATTCGCCCGTTCGGCCCGCGCGTAGAGCCGCTACGTTAGCCGAAGCGGACGCGAACCACAACGATCCGACGGTCGGCTCGGCATCGACGATCGCCCGGATTTGCGCCGTCGGGCGGGGGCGACGTCGCGGAATTTCAGTCGACGACAGTCAAACGAACGTATCGTTGCGCCGAAAACCATCGACGGTTATCAAATTCTCCTGCGCCGGGACCCCTATACGCGAAGCGGTCGGGCTTTTCCAGGAGAATCGGTGACATGACCACGTTCGACAGACGTGAGGAGGCCTTCGAAAGCGGCTTCATGCACGATGAAGAGTTGCGCTTCAAGGCCGAGGCTCGACGAGACAAGTTGATTGGACTTTGGGCGGCCGAGAAGTTGGGGCTCACCGGCGAGGCTGCGACCGATTATGCTCGCGCTCTGGTCGCCACTGCGGTCGCCGATCACGGCGACCGGACCGTGTTCTCGAAGATCCGCGCCGATTTCGATGCGGCCGGTGTCCACCAGTCGGATCACCAGATCCACCGGACGATGGACGAATTGTTCGCGGTCGCCGTTCGCGAGTTGAAGGCCGCCCGCTGAGGCGGGACCCGGAGCGGTGCCGTGTCCTCGGACGCGCGGGGCAGGGACGCCGCGCGCCGGATGCGGGACTCGGTCGCGAGGGGCGGGGACTTCGCGGACTCCCCGAGGCGAGACGAAAGGCGTAGGTTCGGGGCGGACGGATCCCCGCGCCGCGTGTGTCGCCGGGTCGCGTCCGACAACCTCCACTCGGGAGTCCTTCATGACGTCCGCCGCGCCCTCGTCCGCCCTCTATTCCCTCTCCCGACGGCTCCGGGCCGGCGAGACCGTCTATCCGGGTTGGGTCAACCTGGCCGATCCGCAGCTCGCCCGCGCCGTGGCGAAGTCGCGTCTCGACGGCGTGGTCGTCGACATGCAGCACGGGCTGTTCGACACCGCGTCGATCCTGCAGGCGATCGGCGAAGTGGCCGCCGCCGGCAAGTCGACGATCGTGCGGGTGCCGGTCGGCGACTATGCGATGGCGGCGCGGGCCCTCGATTTCGGCGCGGGCGGCATCATCGCGCCGATGATCAACACCGCCGACGACGCGCGGGCGCTGGTCGACTTCGTCAAGTATCCGCCGATCGGCCGCCGTTCCTGGGGGCCGCTCCGGGCGATGGACCTCGCCGGGCGCACCGACGCCAACGTGCACCTGCACGGCGCCAACGACGAGACGCTCAATCTGGTGATGCTCGAGACCCGCGACGCGCTCGCCAACATCGACGAGATCCTGGCGGTGCCGGGGATCGACGGGACCTTCGTCGGGCCGTTCGACCTGTCGATGTCGCTCGCCGACGGCGCCTTCGTCGATCCGAACTCGGAGACGCTCGCCGATGCGCTGACCCACATCCAGGCGCGGACCAAGGCGGCGGGCAAGATCGCGGCGGCCTTCGGCGGCCCGGCGGACCGGGTGAAGCTGCTCACCGGGCTCGGCTACGAGATGATCAGCGTCGGCTGGGATCTCGTCTACCTCGGCCTCGGCATCGACCAGATGGTCGAGAAGGCCCGGATCTGAGGCGAATTTCGGAGAAGCGCCGAGCGACCGGCGCTTCGTCCGTCCGTGGCCGTCTCACGCCTCCCCGAACACCCGGGCGAAGACCGTGTCGACGTGCTTCAGGTGGTAGCCGAGGTCGAACTTCTCGCGGATCTCCTCCTCCGACAGGGCATGCCGCACGTCCGGGTCGGCGATCAGCTCGGCGAGGAAGTCGACGTTCGCCGCGCCGGTCCTCTGGTAGCTGTCCCACACCTTCATCGCGTTGCGCTGGACCAGTCGATAGGCGTCCTCGCGGGAGACGCCGGCCTGGGTCAGGGCGAGCAGGATCCGCTGGGAGTGCACCAGACCGCCGAGGCGGTCCATGTTGCCGGCCATCCGCTCGGGATAGACCACCAGCTTCTCCACCACCCCGGCGAGGCGCGACAGCGCGAAGTCGAGGGTGATCGTCGCATCCGGGCCGATCATCCGCTCGACCGACGAATGCGAGATGTCGCGTTCGTGCCAGAGCGCGACGTTCTCCATCGCCGGCACCACCATGCCGCGGACCAGACGGGCCAGCCCGGTCAGGTTCTCGGTCAGGACGGGATTGCGCTTGTGCGGCATCGCCGACGAGCCCTTCTGACCCGGCGAGAAATACTCCTCCGCCTCCAGCACCTCGGTGCGCTGGAGATGGCGGATCTCGATCGCCAGTCGCTCGATCGACGAGGCGACGACGCCGAGGGTGGCGAAGAACATCGCGTGGCGGTCGCGCGGGATCACCTGGGTCGACACCGGCTCGACGGTCAGGCCGAGCTTTTCGGCGACGTGCGCCTCGACCGCCGGATCGATGTTGGCGAAGGTGCCGACCGCGCCGGAGATGGCGCAGGTGGCGACCTCGGCGCGAGCGGCGACCAGCCGGGCGCGGGCGCGGGTGAACTCCGCGTAGGCCTCGGCGAGCTTCAGGCCGAAGGTCACCGGTTCGGCGTGGATGCCGTGGCTGCGGCCGATGGTCGGAGTGAGCCGATGTTCCTTCGCCCGCGCCTTCAGGGCGGCGAGCAGGCGGTCGACGTCGGCGATCAGGATGTCGGAGGCGCGGGCGAGCTGCACCGCGAGGCAGGTGTCGAGCACGTCGGACGAGGTCATGCCCTGGTGGACGAAGCGGGCGGAGGGGCCGACGATCTCGGAGAGATGGGTCAGGAAGGCGATGACGTCGTGCTTGGTCACCGCCTCGATCTCGTCGATGCGGGCGACGTTGAAGGTGGCGGCGCCGCCCTTCGCCCAGATCTCGGCCGCCGCTTCCTTCGGCACCACGCCGAGCTCGGCGAGCGCGTCGGTGGCGTGCGCCTCGATCTCGAACCAGATGCGGAAGCGGGTTTCCGGCGCCCAGACGGCGGTCATTTCGGGACGCGAATAGCGCGGGATCATCGGTGCACCTCGGGTTCGAACGGACGGACGGGCGCCGGCCGGACGCGCCGGCGGCCCGAGCGTCGGCTTAGCAGGAAGGGCGCGGCGGCTCAACGCGGGATGCGGCGGGCAGAGCGCCGACGGGGTTCACAGGTCGCGGCCGAGAGCGGCCAGAAACGCGGCGATCGCCGCCTCGTCGCGCCGATAGAAGGTCCATTGGCGGATCCGTTTCGAGGTCAGCAGCCCGGCCTGGACCAGAATCCTCAGGTGCTCGCTGGCGGTCGGCGGGCCGACGCCGAGCTTCTCGGCGATGAACTGGCCGCAGACGCCGTCTTCGACCAGATCGCCGGCGACCTGCTCGGGGAAATGGGCGCGCGGATCCCTGAGCCAGCCGAGGATCTCGAGCCGGCTCGGGTTGGCCAGCGCCTTCAGAGAGTCGATCATGTATTTCGTCAATTGGCGAATTGCCGTATGATGCGTCCGGTCCACGACGAACCGCGACGGAGAAAGCCCATGGCCAGCCTACACGACTACGACATCGATACGGATTCGATTCTCCACGGACCGGGCGAGCGGATCGACGTCGCCGCCATCGCCGCGGCGCAGGTGCCGTGGTGGAACCGCACCCTGTGCGAGGTCGGCGACAGCTGGGTGCGTCTCGGCGTCCTCGACGGCGACTTCCACTGGCACCGGCACGACGACACCGACGAGTTCTTCCTGGTGCTGGAGGGGCGGCTCGACATCGAGCTCGAGGATCGGACGATCGAACTCTCGCCGGGGCAGGCGGTCACCGTGCCGAAGGGCGTGATGCACTGCCCACACGCCCGCGGCCGCACCGTGGTGGTGATGATCGAGCGCGCCGGTGTGGTGCCGACCGGGAGTTGAGGTCGAAGACCCCGTGCGATGGAGGAGCGCGGAGGGAACCCGCGACGGCCGACCGCACCTCGTCCGGCCCCTCGCGGGGCTCGGGGCGTTCGATGCTCGTGACGCTCCACCGGAACGTCACGTCGGCGGCGGAGCCGCCGACCGTTCCTCACCCTTCGCGCAGCGGCAGCGCCGGAGTGTCCTTGACCGTCGCGACCACGATGTGGCTCTGCACGTCGGTGACCAGCGTGTTGTCGAGCAGCTTCGTCCGCAGGAAGGAATCGTAGGACTTCATGTCCTCGGCGACCACCTTGATCAGGTAGTCCACCGCGCCGGTCACCCGCTCGCAGGTGATCACCTCCGGCCAGGACCGCACCTTGCGGTCGAACTCGGTCATGTTGTCGAGCGAGGGAACCCCCAGCTTGACGAAGGTGTAGACGACGAACTCCAGCCCGACCGACTCGCGATCGACCAGCGCCGAGATCTGACGGATGACGCCCGCGTCCTTCATCCGCTTGATCCGCCGCCAGCACGGCGTCTGGCTCATGCCCGCCTCTCGTGCCACGTCGGCGATCGCGAGGGAGGCATCCCGCTGCAGAATGCGGAGGATGCGCACGTCGTGCGGGTCGAGGACGATCTTTTCCGTCATCCGGGTTTCCTGGAAAGAAAAGAGCTCGTTGGGGGCCGAGAACGGCAAGGTAGCATGGAACGCGACGATCAAAAGGCGGATTCCGAGGAGGTGAGATCCTGGGAGGATTGCGTCAGAGGCAGAGCAGACGAGGTCGAGGCATGCGTCCGCGACCGGATCAAGGCGACCTCACCGGCCCTCCCGCGGGGGTGCCGGTCCGCTTCTCCCGCGCCCCGTCCCACCCCGCCGTCGGGTCGCTTCGTCGCCGAACTCCGGGGGAGATCGGGGCGCGCCGGTCGGGTCTCAGAGGACCAGAATCGGCGCGTCGTCCTCCTCCTCCGCCTCCCACAGCTCCTCCCAGGCGGGGACGGTCGAATCGGGTCGAGGGCGGGCGGCGTGGAC
>CALFRR010000237.1 GCA_937919435.1 uncultured Alphaproteobacteria bacterium
CGAGATTCAAGTGTGACTGGAGTTCAGACGTGTGCTCTTCCGATCTCTGGTGGCCGCTGTGGGGCTCGAACCCACACGGGCATGGCCCGAGGCATTTTAAGTGCCTTGTGTCTACCGGTTTCACCAAGCGGCCCGGTCTCCTCCTACAAGAGGCGGAAGGGCTTGTCAGCCCTCGGGCTCGCCGCAGTGTGTCGTTCTCGTTCCTCTACTTAGGGAGGTATCCTCGCGCCGCGACAATGGCTCGGCATCGCCTTCGTTCCGCCACGCCTCGGCCCGCGGACGGGCACGATCGGGGTCGAACGTCGGGACCGTCGACGCAGGGGGAACGACGCAGCCCCAGACCCGGCGATCCGCCGAGGCGTCGATCGCGGCGAGGGGAGCTGACGATGAACAGGTTCATTCTGATGGCCGGACTGGCGGCGGCGTTCACCGTGTTGGCGATGCAGGGTGGGCACGCCGAGACGGCAGCGGGGCAGGCGGCACCGGTCGCCGTGACCGCGCCGGCCTCGGCCTCCGCCGATGGGACCGCCGGCACATCGGCGGCGGTGCTCGGCGAACCCGCCCGGATCGAGGTCGCCTTCGTGCTCGACACCACGGGATCGATGGGCGGGCTGATCGACGGGGCCAAACAGAAGATCTGGGCGATCGCCGACGAGATCCGCAAGAGCCGCCCGAACGCCGAGATCCGCATCGGTCTCGTCGCCTACCGCGACCGCGGCGACGCCTATGTCACGGATACGACCGATCTGTCGAACGACATCCATGCGGTCTACGGCAAGCTCCTCGGCTTCCAGGCGCAGGGCGGCGGCGACTGGCCGGAATCGGTCAACGAGGCGCTGTCGGTGGCGGTCGGCCGCCTCTCCTGGACGAAGACGCCGGACACCCGCCGGCTGATCTTCCTGGTCGGCGACGCGCCGCCGCACATGGACTATCCGCAGGACGTGCCGTTCACCGACACGCTGAAGATCGCCGAACGGGAGGGTATCGTGGTCGATGCGCTCCAGTGCGGCGCGGCTCCCGACACCGAACTCGCCTGGAAGACGATCGCCCAGCTCGGCCACGGCCGATGGGTCCGAATTCCGCAGTCGGGCGGGGTGGTGACCATCGCGAGTCCGTTCGACGACGAGATCATCCGCATCCAGATCCGGCTGCACCGAACGATCGTGCCCTACGGGTCGACGAAGCGGCAGTCGGAGGTCAAGGCGAAGTCGGCGCTCGCCGCCGCCGCACCGGCCGCCACCGCATCGGACATGGCGAGCTACTTCTCTCGAGCCGGCAAGGCCGAGGCACGCACCGTGGTCAGCGGCGAGGGCGACCTGATCGCCGACGTGGTCGCCCACCGGGTGGCACCGGGCGAGGTGAAGCGCGACGACCTGCCGCCGGAGATGCAGGCGCTGGCGAAGGCCGAGATCGAGAAGGCGATCGGCGAGAAGATCGCCGAGCGCGGGCGTCTGCAGGGCGAACTCGCGGGTCTGGTGGCCAGACGCGACGCCTGGGTCGCCGAGCAGAAGGCGCAGCGGACCGGTGCGCGCGACGGCTTCGACGCGGTGGTCGAGGACCTGGTGCGCGAACGGGTGAAATGATGGTCAACGGTAGTCTTGTCGGAATGAGCAATTCATGATTGCGTCTCCGCTCGGGTGACTTCACCGGGGGAGGGACCGATGAGATTTTTCGAGGATGGACTCAGGACCAGTCGCCGCGGGGCCAAAGATCGACGCTTCGCCGAATATCCGGAGGACACGCGACCGCTGATCGTGGCGGAAGGCGACTCCTGGTTCGAGTATCCCTTTCAGAAGGACATCGTCTCGGTTCTCTCGTCGACATACAGGATTCGCTGTCTGGCGCGGGCCGGCGACACCTGGAAGGACGTGATCCACGAAGGAGAACTCGGACCGACGGTCGCCGCCCTGAAGCCGGACATCGTCCTGCTGTCGGTCGGTGGGAACGACATCGTGGATCGGATCGCGGATTTCGTACGCCCGTATACGGACGCTCGGCCCGATACGCCGGCGGCCTACATCGCCCGGAGCCGCTACGAGAAGGCGCTCGACGACGTGTTCGCGGCCTATCAGGAGGTGTGTCGGCCGCTCGTCGACGGCGGGATCGACGTGATCGTCTCCGGCTACGATCATCCTGATCCGAGGACGAAGGAAGACGGTGGGCAATGGCTCGGGCCGGAGATCGAGCGGTTGCGCAAGCTCCATCACCTGCGGCTCTGGCACGAGATCACCCGCGATCTGATCGATCGCTACGACGTCCGAATGCGGCGGTTCGCGGCGAGCTTCAACAGGGCGAGCCCATCGGGGACGACGGCACGGTTCACTTTCGTTTCGCAGATCGGTGCGGTGAACGGCGAGTCCTACGATCCGGCGCTCGGCCGGCCGAACGAGGCCTGGAACGACGAGATGCACCCGTTCGACGCGGGATTCCGCCGCCTCGCCGATCGGATCGCCGCAGCGATCGAAGCGGTGAAGAAGCGGCGGAAGATCCCTTGACGGGGCTGCGCCCTCACGGCTCGTCGCCGTCGGCCTCCATCGCGGCCTTGGTCTCTTCGATGAAGGTGGCGGCGCCCTTCTTGGCTTCACGGACCAGATCGGCGATGTCCTTGCCGAGCCGGTCGAGGGCCATCGTCAGGCCGCCGGTCGACGGCTTCTCGACGCTGGTGACGTAGCCGGTCATGTGGATCGACAGGGCGATCTCCAGAAGGCCGAAGACCGCGGTGCCCTCGTCGATGTCGTTGTTGTCGAGATAGTCGAGGACCAGCTCGCGCAGCGCCTCGGCATGCGCCTCCTGCTCGTCGTCCCAGGATTCGTGTTCGGTGTCGTCGCCGCCGTTGACCATCGGGTGATTCCGTCTCGTTCGGTGTGGATCGCGCGACGGCTCGACGGGCGAGCGCGGCCGCGGATCGGACAGGGGGGCCGCTTTTCGTCGGCGGCGGTTCGGCGGCGTGACCCTCTTCCCCGGGGAGGCGAAGTTCGGACGGATCGCCCGGGTGACTCTCCGCGCCCGTGCGGAGCCAGACCACGACGTCCGCCGGACCCGAGGGGGATCCCGCCGGAGGTCTGAATACTCTTCGCGCTCCCCGCCGTCGACTCCCGCGTCGGCGGATCGCACGGTTCGCGTCGGGAAAGACACCGCGACCGGCCCGAACGGGTCGATCGCGGCTCCGGGGAGCGGGGAGCGGGGAGGCGCGGCGCCGGTCAGCGCTCCTTCATCGCCCGGAAGTGCCAGGCGGCGAGCGGCATCAGCAGGTATTCGACGAGGCTGCGGGCGCCGGCGTTGACCGTCACCTCGACCGGCATGCCGGGAACGACCGGTGCGCCGAGCCGCTCGATCTGTGCCGGCGGCAGCGAGATCCGCGCGGTGTAGAAGCTCGCACCGCTGCGCGGATCGCTCTGGCGGTCGGCGGCGACGTCGTCGAGACGGCCGTCGACCACCGGCGTGTCGCGTTGCGGCAGCGAGGAGAAACGCACCCGGACCGGCGCGCCGACCTTCAGGATGTCGACGTCGCCCGGCTGGATCTGGGCGTCGATCACCAGCCTCTCGCCTCTCGGTACGATCTCCATCACGCTCTCGCGCGGGTTGATGGTGCCGCGCTCGGTGAACACCTTGAGGTTCACCACCTTGCCGGAGACCGGGGCGGTGATCGTGGTGCGGGTCGCGGCGTCGCGGGCGACGTGCAGACGATCGCGCAGTTCGGCCGCCCGCACCTCCTCGTCGCGCAGCTTCTGGGCGGCTTCCGACATGGTCTGAACGCCGAGATCGAGGGCGCGCATGTCGTTCTCGACGATCACCTGCTCGACCCGGGCGATCCGGGCGAAGTTCTGGGCGCGGGCGCCGACCACCTCGGCGCGGGTGCGCTCCAGCGCGAGGAGCCGCGGTTCCCGCTCGAGGCCGCGCTCGAGCAGGCCGCGGACGGTGGCGATCTCGCGGTCGATCAGTTCGAGTTGGCGATCCTGGCCGACGATCTCGGCGCGCAGGCCGAGGATCTCCTCGCGGCTCTGGCGCGAGCGCTGGCCGAGCAGCTCGATCTGGCTGCGCATCGCGTCGCGCCGCAGCTCGAAGATCCGCCCCTGCGAGGCGACCAGCGCCGCCGCTTCCGGGGAGAGGGTCTCGTCGGCCGGGCGGGGGGCGATCGCGTCGGCGTTCTCGGCCTCCGCCCGCAATCGGGCGATCTGCGCCTCGGAGGCCGCCAGTTGGGCCGCCAGTTGCGCCACCTGGGTGCGCGGCACGGTGGCGTCGAGCAGGATCACCGGCTGCCCGGCCTCCACCAGCGCGCCCTCGTGGACCAGGATGCGCTCGACGATGCCGCCTTCGAGGTGCTGGATCTGGCGGCGGGAGCCTTCGACCACCACCGATCCGGTCGCCATCGCCGCTCGCTCGAGCGGCGCCCAGACCGCCCACAGGGCGAAGAGGCCGAAGAAGCCGACGATCAGCAGATGGCCGAAGAGGATCGGGCCGGCGAAACGACGCCGCGGCCGGGCGGCTGCGGCGGCCGGATGGGTGAGTTCGATCGCGCTCATTCCGCCGCCTCCCGAAGGGCGCCGACGGTCGCGGCGCGGGCCTGTTGGTCGTGGAGCCGGACCACGCCGGGGGCTCCGGCTTCGGTCGGCCGACGCGGCGGGGTCGGTTGCGGCCGCATCCGGGCGAGCACCTCGTCGCGCGGGCCGATCACCTCGGCGACGCCGCCGCGCAGCAGCATCACCCGGTCGGCGACCGCCAGAGCGGCGAGCCGGTGGGTGACCACCACGATGGTGGTGCCCTTCGCCTTGAGCGCGACGAGGGCGGTGCCGAGTTCGGCCTCGCCGACCGAATCGAGGCTGGCGTTCGGTTCGTCGAGGACCAGCAGGGCAGGGTCGCCGAACACCGCCCGGGCGAGGCCGATGCGCTGGCGCTGGCCGCCCGACAGGGTGGTGCCGCCGGCGCCGATCGGCGTCTCGTAGCCCTGCGGCAACGACAGGATCATCTCGTGCGCCCCGACCGCGCGCGCCGCGGCGATCACCGCGGCGTCGTCGGCTCGGGTGAAGCGGGCGATGTTGTCGCGCACGCTGCCGGGCAACAGCTCGACGTCCTGGGGCAGATAGCCGACGTGGGCGAGACGGTCGGCGGGGTGCATCGCCGAGACCTCGGCGCCGTCGAGCCGGACCGAGCCGCCGGTCGGCGGCAGGCTGCCGACCAGCAGCCGAACCAGGGTCGACTTGCCGCCGCCGGAGGGCCCGAACAGGCCGAAGACCTCGCCGGGGGCGAGATCGAAGGAGATTCCTTCGATGATCGCGGGGCGCCCGGCAGGCGTGAAGACCAGGCGGTCGACGCTCACCCGGCCGGTCGGGCGGGGCAGTCGGATCGGTTCGGCGGTCGCCGGAACCTCGGCGAACAGCGCCGCGAGCCGGCGCCAGGAGAAGCTCGCCGCCTGGACGCCGCGCCACATGCCGACCGCCTGTTCGATCGGTCCGATGGCGCGCGAGGCGATGGTGGTGGCGGCGATCAGGGTGCCGGGGCTCATCTGGTCGGAGATCGCCAGGAAGGCGGCGAGGCCGAGGACCGCCGACTGGAGGAAATAGCGCAGGAAGCGGCTCGCCGCGGTGAACATCGCGCCGAGATCGGCGGTGGCGTCGAGATCGCGGTCGGTCTCGGCGCCGAGGCGGCGGCGGCGCTCGGCGAGCGGCCCGAGCAGTCCCATGCCGACCACCACGTCCGCGTTGCGGACCACCGCGTCGGCCTCTTCGAGCAGGGCCGCGCTCACCCGGTTGGCGCGTTCCGCCCGGCGCCGGGTGGTGCGGTCGTTGACCACCGCGACGGCGAAGGCGACGAGACTGCCGGCCAGCACCAGGATGCCGATCGCCGGATGGATCAGGAACAGCGTCGCCTGGAACAGCGGGACGAAGGGCAGGTCGAAGGCGGTGGTCAGGTTGCCGGCGAGAAACGAGCGGACCGCGCCGACGTCGCGCAGCGCCTGGGCCGAGCGGCCGGCGCCGGTGCGGGCGGCGAGGGTCACGGCACGGTCGAGCACCGCCGGGGTGGCGCGTTCCTCGAAGACCGCGCCGACCCGGCCGAGCACCAGTCCGCGCAGCGCGTCGAGCCCGGCGAGCACCGCCAGCGCCGCCACCAGGAGGAGGGTCAGCGACAACAGGGTCTCGACGTGGCGGGTGGTCAGCACCCGGTCGTAGACCTGGAGCATGTAGACCGGCGAGGCGAGCAGCAGCACCGCGACGGCGGCGGAGAACGCGAAGACCGTGCCGACGACGCCGAGGAGCGGCTTCATCGCGACGTCGCGCAGGGAAGACGGGGCACTCATGAACGGGGTCCACCGCGCTCGGGAGGATCGGAAGACGCCGTCCGGCCCCCGATCCCCGGAAAGGGAGCGGAGGCCGGCGGCCGGAAGGGGTGACCGGCGTCCGGTCGAGGGGCCGGCGGCGTGAGATCCGCCGGCCCGGAGGCCTCAGACGAGGTCGAAGGCGTCGGCGTCGAGCACCGGGTGGCCGGCGAGGTTGACGATCGCCACCGCCGCGTGGCCACCGACGCCGTCGTCGTCCCAGGAGACGAGGCCGGTCGCGGCGTCGTAGAGGATGTGGTGGTCGGCGGTGGTCGCCGGTCCGGTGGTGAACATCGCCGCCGAGAGGTGGTGGCCGTCCGGGCCGGCGGCGAGCCCGACGAAGACCGAGCGGTCGAGCGCGATCGTGTCGTCGGCGAGGCCGAAGTCGGTGATCTTGTCGACCGAACCGGCTTGCGGCGCGGTGTCGAACAGGAACACGTCGCGGCCGGCGCCGCCGCTCAGCGTGTCCGCCCCCTTGCCGCCCGCCAGGACGTTGTCCCCGGCGTTGCCGGCGAGCTTGTTGGCGAGGTCGTTGCCGGTGGCGTCGACCGAGGCGGTTCCGGTCAGCGACAGGTTCTCGACGTCGGCGGAGAGCGTGTAGGAGACGCTCGACCGTACGGAGTCGATGCCTTCGCCGGGCCGTTCGACGACCACGTCGCCGGCATCGTCGACGACGTAGATGTCGTCGCCGGTACCGCCGACCAGCACGTCCGCCCCGGCGCCGCCGTCGAGGAAGTCGTTGCCGGCGCCACCGGAGAGGTGGTTGGCGGCGGCGTTGCCGGTCATCTTGTTGGCGAGCTCGTTGCCGGTGCCGTCGATCGCCGCGGTGCCGGAGAGGATCAGGTTCTCGACGTCGGCGCCGAGCACCCAGTCGATCGATGCGCGCACCGTGTCGTTGCCTTCGCCGGGCCGTTCGACGACCACGTCGCCGGCGTCGTCGACGTAGTAGCCGTCGTCGCCGGTGCCGCCGATCAGGGTGTCGGCTCCGGCGCCGCCGTCGAGCGTGTCGTTGCCGGCACCGCCGGAGAGCGTGTTGGCGGCGGCGTTGCCGGTGATCCGGTTGTCGAGATCGTTGCCGGTGCCGTCGATCGCGGCGGTACCGATCAGCCGGAGCACTTCGACGCCGGCGCCGAGCGTGTAGTCGACGCTCGCCTTCACCGTGTCGGTACCCTCGCCGGCCAGTTCCACCACCCGGTCGCCGGCATCGTCGACGACGTAGGTGTCGTCGCCGGTGCCGCCGTAGAGGGTGTCGGCCCCGGCGCCGCCGTCGAGGTTGTCGTTGCCGGCGCCGCCGTAGAGATGGTTGGCGGCGGCGTTGCCGACCAGCTTGTTGGCGAGGTCGTTGCCGAAACCGTCGATCGCCGCGGAGCCGGTCAGGGTCAGCCCTTCGATCCCGGAGCCGAGGGTGAAGGTGACGCTCGCCAGCACCGTGTCGTTGCCTTCGCCGTCGGCTTCGACCACCCGGTCGTGGACGTCGTCGACGACGTAGGTGTCGTTGCCGAGGCCGCCGATCAGGGCGAAGGTCCCGCCGGTGGCGTCGAGCCGGTCGTTGCCGTCGGTGCCGTGGACGATCGTCTCGGTGCCGCCGGGGGTGCCGGAGAGGTCGGTCACCACCAGATCGTCGAAGCTCAGGCCGGCATTGCCCCAGGAATAGAGGCCGAAGGTCCCGGCCGAGAGCACCCGGTCCTCGATCGGATAGGCGAACAGCGCGATGCCGTCGAGCCAGGCGGTCATCTTGTGGTCGACGATCTCGAAGCGCAGGTGCTGGAGCGCGCCGGGTTCGTACTTGCCGGGCACCTGGGCGAGGATCTCCTCGATCCCGTCGTGGACGCGGGTCAGGTTGAAGACGCTGCCGGCGCCGTTGCTCGGATCGCGATCGTAGGTGCCGTCGGCATCGAGCTCGAGCTTGTAGTAGTTCTTCTCGTCGACGTAGTGGATCAGGATGCCGACGCCGTCGTCGTCGGGCGTCTCGAAGGTGACGTCGACCGCATAGTCGGTCCAGGTCTTCGCCGCCGGATCGGCATAGAGCGCGTAGGTGCCGACGCGGAGCACGTTGACGCCGTCGCCGAGCGGCGACCAGCCGTCCTTCCAGACGTCGGGATTGCTGGCGCCGTCCCAGGTGAGCTGGCGGCTGGCCAGATCGGTGGTCTGGACCAGGCCGCCGTCGCGGATCAGCCATTCGGACGACCTGCCGTTCGGGCCGATGCCGCCGAACTCGCCCTCGTCGTGGATGACGAAGCGGGAGAGCGCGCTCGCCGAGGAGAAGCTCTCCTGGACCAGGATCGCCGACTTCGGGGTCACCGAGATCGCCACCGCGTCGGTCGCGGTGTGGCCGGTGGCGTCGGTCACGGTGAGGGTCAGGGTATGGTCCCCGGCCGCCAGCTGGACGTCGGCCTTCGCGGTGGTGGCGACCACCCTGCCGTCGGCGTCGGTCCATTTCCAACCGACGATGTCGGAGAGACCGAACGAGGCGTCGGCGTCGAGGTGGACGAGCGCCTTGCCGTCGCCGTCGAGGTCGGCGATCCGCTGGTCGTTGCCGGCCACCGCGGCGAGGTCGGCGCGGGTCACGGCGATGTCGTCGAAGATCGCGCTGCGTTCGCCGCTCGACCAGATGCCGACGGTGCCGTGGGCGGAGGCCGCCGCGGCGTCGGTCACCGCGCCGCCGAACAGCACGCGGTCGCCGAGGAACACGGTGATCCGATCGTCGACCACCGCCACCTTCAGCGCCAGATCGGTGTTGAAGGTGTAGCCGCCGATCTCTTCGGCGAGGATGGTCTCGACGCCGTCGGTGACGCGCACCAGGAGGTGGCGGTTGGTCTCGCCGTCGAGCGTCACCCGGTAGAAGTTCCGCTCGTCACGGTAGTAGAAGAGCAGGCCGATGGTGTCGTTGTCCATCGAGCGGACGGTCGCCTGATAGACGTAGTCCGACCAATCGGACGACCCGTCGCCGGACCACACCAGCTTGTTGTCGGCGGCGTCGCTCGAGTCCCACAGCGCCGCTTCGGGTGCCGCCATGCCGGTCTCGGCGGTCGGCCGCGAGAAGACCGTGCCCTTCAGCAGGAAGGAACCGACGGTGTTGGTGGCGCCGCCGTCGGCCAGGCCGAGCTGGGCCGGGCCCCAGGTGGCGGCGAGGCCGTCGCCGGAGAAGTCGAACTGCGAGGAGTAGGGGGTCGGTTGGCTCGCCAGGATGCCGCCGGCCGAAGCACTGCCGAGGGCCTGGATCTGCGCCGCCGACAGAACCTCGTCGGTGAGCAGCAGGCCGGAGACGTAGAGCTCGGAGTTCTCGCCGTCCTCGTCGGAGAACATCAACACGCCCTTGGCGACGTCGATCGAGAAGCGGTCGGCGGACACCGACTGGGTGCCGACCAACGTGCCTTCGATGTACTTGGCGAGGGTCAGCGAGCCGTCGCCGTTGTCGGTGAAGGTGAAGGCGATGCGCTGCCAGGTGTCGAAGGCGAAGTGACCGGTGTAGTCGCCGGAGATGCCGATGCCGCCGGTGCCGTCGGCGAGCTTCTTGATGAACAGGTCGCCGTCGCTGGTGTTGCCGACGTCGGTCTGGAACAGGCCGGTGAAGTAGCGCGCCGTCGCCGAGGGGACGAAGAGATCGTAGACCAGCGAGTAGGAGGAGACGGTGGTGCCGGCCGGGGCGCCGGGCAGCGGCGAGAGCTTGAAGGTCTCGGCGTTGATCAGCGCGGGAACGTGGAGGACGCCGTCGTTCGCGCCGAGCGGCGGGATGCCGAAGGACGCCGCGGTGCCGAGGGTGACCTGGGCCTCGTTGGCCGGAGCGCCGCCGGTCGTCCAGCCGTCGGCGGTGCCGTCGTTGAAGTTCTCGACCAGCAGGGTGGCGTCGCCGCGGGCCACCACGGTCAGGCCGTCGGTGGTCTTCACCCCGGCCGGATCGGTGACGGTCAGGGTCAGGTCGTGCCGGCCGAGGCCGAGGTCGACGGTGACGCGGGCGTCGTGGCCGCTGGCGACGACGGTGCCGTCCTCGTCGGTCCAGGTGTAGAGCAGCGTCTCACCCTTCGGATCGAGGGAGTGCGAGGCGTCGAGGGTGACCCGCGCGGTCCTGGCGCCGGCTTCCGCCTCGACGGTGAGATCGTCGCCGGCCTTGGCCATGGCATAGAGATCGGGGGTGCCGACGTCGACGTCGGTGAAGGTCTCCTGATGGCCGCGGTAGGAACCGGTCAGGCCGTCGCGATCGGTCTCCGGCTTCACCCGATAGCCGTCGAGGTAGTCGTCGAGTTCGGTGAAATAGGTCTCGGTCGAGATGGTGTCGTTGTCGGGGTCGATGACGACCAGGCGCATCGCGCCGTTGCCGCCGTTGCCGCCCAGCGACGGGTCGCCGTTGCCGGTGATCTCACGCGAGATGCCGTTCTGGTAGTTGACCAGGAACTGATGGATCGGATTGCCGTACTGCGAATAGGAGACGTCGGTCTCCGCGCCGTCGCCGAAGATGTGACCGGAGAAGGTCATGGTGATGTTCGGGTACCTGGCGAGCAGCTCGCGGTAGATGGTCTCGCCGTCGTTGGCGCCTTCCGGATCGCGGCCGACGCCGTAGTCGTAGCCGGCGCCCTCGTCGTAGAGCGGGGCGGCGGTCGGGTCCTGGCGTCCGGCGAAGGAGGTCAGCGAGTGGGAGACGACGATCACCCGGTGGTCGAGATGATCCTCGATGACGTCGCCGGCCCAGCGCAGGATGTCGTCGCGCGGGCCGAACTCCATCGACAGCACCAGCCACTTCGTGCCGTCCTCGCCGGCGAAGGTCGACCACGAGTTGCGGCCGCTCTCGGCCTCCTGGTCGTAGGCGGCGCCGAAGTTGTTCGGGTTGGTGGCGGCCTGATCGGCGGCGCCGAAGCGCTCGTCGAGGTTGACCGAGGTGTGGTCGGCGGCCGAACCGCCGGCGGCGAGGTCGTGGTTGCCGGGCAGCAGCGAATAGGGGATCTGGCCGTCGAGCTTGCGCAGCGCCGCTTCGGCGACGTTCCACTCGTTGACCTGATTGTGCTGGGTGACGTCGCCGACGTGGATCGCGAACTTGATGTTCAGCGTGTCCTTCTGGTCGACCAGCCACTGGGTCATGTCGCCGAAGGTGTGCATCAGGCCGGCGTTGTCGGTGTAGTCCTGGGTGTCGGGCAACACCGCGATCGTATAGGCGTGCTCGCCGGCGACGCGGACCCGGAAGGTGTCGCTGGCGGTGTGGCCGTCGGCGTCGGTGGCGGTGACCCGGACGTCGGAGAAGCCGAGTTCGTCGAAGTCGAGCACCAGCTTGCCGTCGACCACGGTGGCGGCGACGACGTGGCCCTCGGCGGTCTTCACCGAGTAGGTGAGATCGGTTCCGGAGAACACGCCGGCGAGGTCGATGACGACGTTCTCGGCGTCGGGCGTCACCATCATGTCGGCGATCGGCGCGATGCGGGCGACCGGATCGGGTGCGGCCGGCGGCGGGGTGACGTCGACCAGGGAGCCCGGGCCGTAGGTCGGGGCGAGGCTCTGGCCGTCGAAGTCGAAGCGGGTGGCGTTGCCGGGGATCGTCGCCTCGCCGCCGATGCCGCCGGCGGTGGTGCCGCCGAGCGCGGCGATCTCGGCCGGGCTCATCGCCACGTCGGTGAACAGCAGGCCGTCGACGTTGGTCCGCAGGCTCTCGCCGTCCTCGTCGGAGAACAGCAGCATGCCGCCGTCGGCGACGGTGAAGCGGGCGGTCTCGACGGTCTGGGTGCCGACTTCGACGCCGTCGATGAACTTGACCAGGGTCGAGGTGCCGTCGCCGTTGGCCGAGACGGTCACCGCCACCCGGTGCCAGGCGTCGAGGCTCGCGCCGCCGTCGTAGTCCGACGAGATGCCGATGCCGAAGGTCGAGCCGGAGGTCTTGATGAAGAAGTCCGCGTCGCTCGAGCCGGTGAGGTCGGTCTGGAACAGGGCGTCGTAGCTGCCGACCACGTCGCCGGACTTCAGGAAGACGTCCTCGACCAGGGTGAAGCTGGTCACCGCGCCGGAGACGCCGGGATCGAAGTGGAAGCCGGCGGTGCCGGAGGCGGCGGGCGGAGCGACCAGCACGCCGGAATCGGCGGTGGTGCCGGGCAGCGCCGGGACGCCGGCGTCGGCGGCGGTGGAGATCGTGGCGGCGACGCCTTCGGCGGTGAGCGTGCCGGTGCCGAGGCTCGGGGCGAAGCCGGTGCCGTCGAAGTCGAAGCGCACGGCGTTGCCGGCGATCGTCACGCCGGCTCCGATGCCGGCGGCGTTCGCGCCGCCGAGGGCAGCGACGTCGGCGGCGGCGAGCACGGTGTCGGTGAAGAGGAAGCTGCCGAGATGGCCGGCGGCGGTCTCACCGTCCTCGTCGGCGAAGATCAGGAAGCCGGTCGCCGCGTCGAGGGTGAAGCGGGCGGTGTCGACCGTCTGGGTGCCGACGGCGACGCCGTCGATGTACTTCGACAGCACCGTCCCGGTCGCGCCGGTGTCGACGGTGAAGGCGACGCGGTGCCAGGCGTCGAGGGTGGCGGCGCCGGCATATTTCGAGGAGATGCCGACACCCCAGGTCGATCCGTTGCTCTTGCCGAACAGGTCGGCGTCGGAGGCGTCGGTCGGGTCGGTCTGCAGGAACGAGAAGTAGGTGCCGGTTCCGGTCGACGGGAAGTACACGTCGTAGACCAGCGTGTAGGAGGCGACCGCGGCGGCGGTGCCGCCGGGCTTCACGACGAAGCCCTGGCCGGGCGTCGCGGCGGCGAAGTTCAGGATCTCGTCGTCGGCGCTCCCGGCCACGGGCAGAGCGGCGCCGAGCGCCGAAGCTGTGGTGAAGTCGGTCATGACCATCCTCGTCTGTCGTCGTTGTCTGCTCCGGCGCGAGGCACGGAACCGCGAGGCGCCGGAATCGACGCCGAAGGAGCACGCACCGACCCACGCGGAGCCCGTCCCCCGGCGATCGGTCGCCCGGGGACGGCGCTCCACCGCACGTGTCCGGGGCGCCATCGGAGAACGGGGGAAGGCCCCCGCTCGATGAGAAAAACCTAAGCGGCATCTGTGACAGTTGATTGAAATTTTCCTTATGGCTCCATATCTATTTCTAATACCTCGTATGAAACGGAGATATGAGGAGTGATAACTTCGGCAATCGTCATGAGAGATGGCTACTGAATGTTCTCGGTGTTCCGTATTCGTCTCGCATTCATAAACTATAGTTTGGATTGAACTCGAGGTTTCACGGGTTTCAGATGTCGAATACGTTGGGTCGAACGAGATGGTCGGTGCGCCTGTGTTTCTCGAATATTGCCGATCGACCGGCTCGCGACGTGGCGGCGGGGACGCGGTGCACGGTGCCGCGATCCGGCGAGGGGGCACCGAACGGTTTCACGTGGATGTCGCACGCGGAGGCTAACCCGGTGGGTGTCCCGTCCGGGGGTTCGAACGGAGCGCCCGCGGTCTTCCGGGACGAAGCCGAGACCGATGTCGATCAATCAGTTGCGAGCGTTTCATTACGTGGCCCTGGCCGGCGGGTTCTCCTCGGCGGCGCGCGAACTGTCGACCAGTCAGTCGGCGTTGTCGCAGCAGGTCGGCCAGTTGGAGACGAGTTCGCAGATCAACCTGTTCCATCGCAAGGCGCGCGGGGTGACCCTGAGCGAGGAGGGGCGGTCGCTGTTCGAGATCACCCAGCGGCTGTTCGCCGCCGAACTCGAGGCGCGGGCCTTCCTCAAGCGCGACAGCGCCGGCCACCTCCGGGTGATCGCCGACGGGGCGGTGCTGGTGCTGCCGATCCTGGCGTTGCTGCGCGACGCGCGGCCGAAGATGTCGTTCTCGCTCGCCGTCGAGAACTCCGACCGGGTGGTCGAGCGGATCCTCGACTTCGCCGCCGACGTCGGGATCTCCGCCCGGCCGGTCGACGATCCGCGGATCGTCCGGATGCCGCTGCTGTCGATGTCGATCGGGCTCAGCGTGCCGGCCGGCCACGAGCTCGCCGAGACGGGCGGCGTGCCGATGGCGGCGCTCGCCGGCCGGCGGTTCGTGATCCGTGAGAAGGGGTCGCTGACCCGCGAGGTGTTCGAGCGCAACGTCGCCGATCACGGCGTGCGGCTCGGTCCGGTGCTGGAGATCGCCACCCGCGAAGGCGTGCGCGAAGCGGTGGCGGCGGGGTTCGGCATCGGCGTCGTCGCCGGGCCGGAGTTCGGCCACGACGCGCGGCTGAGGTTCGTGCCGATCCTCGACACGGTGCACCGGGTCGACGAATGGGTCGTCTGCCTCGCCGACCGGCGGCATCTGTCGCTGGTCGACGGCTTCTTCGCCGCGGCCGCGGCCCATGCCGAAGGGAGCCGCGACGACCGCCGGTGAGACGGCGGGCCCGATCGCGGGTGGACGCGGGCGGTGCGGGGATCCGCGATGCGGCTCAGGCGCCACCTTCCTTGAGCGGCGGCTGGAAGGCCAGACCCATGTCCCAGGGGAAGTAGATCCAGGTGTCCTGGGAGACCTCGGTGACGAAGGTGTCGACCAGCGGGCGGCCCTGGGGCTTGGCGTAGACGGTGGCGAAATGCGCCTTGGGCATCAGTTCGCGCACCACCCGGGCGGTCTTGCCGGTGTCGACGAGGTCGTCGATGATCAGGATGCCGGCGCCGTCGCCGCCCCCGAGATCGACCAGACTCGGCTGGACGTGCTTCATCACCTTGAGCTCGCCCTGGGTCGTGTAGTCGTGGTAGCTCGCCACGCAGATCGTCTCGATCATCCGGATGTCGAGTTCGCGCGCCGCGATCGCCGCCGGCACCAGACCGCCGCGGGTGATCGCGACGATCGCCTGCCATTGGCCCTGGCCGGACAGCCGCCAGGCGAGCGCCCGGGCGTCGCGGTGGAACTGGTCCCAGGAGACCGGAAAGACCTTCGGTTGCGGGGCCGAACTCATCGGGATCACCTCGTGGTCGTCATCGTGGCTCTGATCTCGGCGAGCATCGCCTCGATCGCTCGTGCGGCGGCGTCGCGTGCGTCGGCGGAACGGGCCCGCACGACGAGATTGGTCGCATAGCGGCCGTCGCGTTCATAGGGGTAGCTGCCGATCACCGTCTCCGGATGGGCCTTCTGGACGGCGGCGAGCGGTGTGGCGATGCTGCCTTCGCCGAGGCCGGCGTCGATCGAGCACGACAGCATCGGCCGGCCGCCCTTCAGGTCCGGCAGTACCTTCGCCACCATCGCCTGGAACACCGACGGCACGCCGGCCATCACGTGGACGTTGCCGATGGTGAAGCCGGGCATGCCGTTGTCGGGCACGATCAGGTCGGCGCCGAAGGGGATGCGGGCCATCCGGAGGCGGGCCTCGTTGACCTCCGCCCGGCCGGCGAGCCGCGCCTTCAGGATCTCGACCGCCCGCGGATCGTGGTCGATACCGACGCCGAAGGCGGCGGCGACCGCGTCGGCGGTGATGTCGTCGTGGGTCGGGCCGATGCCGCCGGAGGTGAAGACGTGGTCGAAGCCGGCGCGCAGGGCGTTCAGTGCCGCGACGATCCGGTCGGTCTCGTCGGGAACGATCCGGACCTCCTTCAGATCGATGCCGATCGCGGTCAGTTCGTCGGCGAGGAAGCCGACGTTGCGGTCCTTGGTGCGGCCGGAGAGGATCTCGTCGCCGATCACCAGCATCGCCGCGGTGACGATCGTCTCCTCGCCCGGGGCGGGTGCGATCGGCGTCGGTTCGGCGGTCATGGCGGGCTCCTTCGGCGGGGACGGTCGGGCGGCGGCGGTATGTCGCGGGCGCCTCGGGCCGACTCGCGATCGATAGTCCAAAGGTTCGTCACCCTCAAGGCGCAGGGGCCGGCCCGGTGAGGATATCCCGCGGTTTCCGCAAGGCCGAGGGACGCCAGCTCCAGATCCAGTCGTGCCGCTCGGTCAGCCGGCTGCCGGCGCCGAGTTTCAGCACGAGGTCGCGGAAGAAGCCGGTGCCGGCGCCGAGGTGATAGAGCCGGCCGTTGCGGCGGGCGGTCTCGACGATCGCCCGGACCCGGGCCTTGCGCAGCGCCTCGTAGGCGCGGAAGGCGGCGGCCGGGGTGGGCGCCGCCTCGAGCGTGCCGGCGAGCACCGCGGCGTCCTCGATCGCCATGCCGCCGCCCTGGGCGGCGAAGGGCAGGGTGGCGTGGGCGGCGTCGCCGATCAGGGTCACCGGGCCGGACGACCATTCGAACCGGCAGTCGAAGCCGCACAGCGCCCATTTGGTCCAGGCCGCCGGCAGGGTCAGCAGCGAGCGGGCCGGCTGCGGCCAGAGCTTGGGCTCCCACAGGCCGAACCGGCGGGCGAACTCCTCGGCCGAGGCGGGCACCGACCAGCTCTCGTCGGTCCAGTCGTCCTCGACCACCGCGACCAGATTGAACAGTCGGCCGCCGCTGACCGGATAATGGACGAGATGGGCCTTCGGCGACATCCACAGCCCGGTCGAGCGGCGCAGCTCTTCGGGCACCCGGTCGATGTCGACCAGAGCGCGATAGGCGGTGCGGCCGGCGTAGCGGGCGGGCGGACCGCCACGGATGCGGGTGCGCACGCCGGAGCGGACTCCGTCGGCGCCGATCAGGCCGGCGACGTCCCATTCACGCGGTTCGCCGCCGACACTGACGAGGGCGCGGATGCCGCCCGGCAGCGGCTCGACGTCGCGCAGGCGCGCATCGAACACCAGCTCGATCGCCGGCGTGGCACGCACCGCGTCGACGAGCACCCGGGCGAGATCGGCGCGGTGGACCACCCAGAGCGGAGCCCGCCAGCGGCGTTCGACCTCGTCGCCGAGCGGGGTGCGGCCGATCTCGCCGCCGGCCCGGGTCGAGTAGACGCGCAGATCCTCCGGCGTCACCGCGACGCGCTCCATCGCCTCGCGCAGGCCGAGGTCGATCAGGATCCGGGAGGCGTTGGGGGAGATCTGGATGCCGGCGCCGACCTCGGTCGGTTCCTCGGCCTGTTCGATCACCGTCACGCGATGGCCGGACCGCGCCAGCATCAGCGCCGCGGTCAGACCAGCGATGCCGCCACCGGCGACGAGGAGCGGATGTCCCGACATGAGGGCCGATCACGAGGGTCGGCGGGGGACGTGAGCGGCGGCATCCGGTGGAATGGCCGGAGGCTCGCTCACTCGGCCGCCCGCGCGGGGTGGTAGACAGCGTTCGCCGGCCGGCTTTCGGTCGCCGCCAGCGAGGAATCCCAGACGTAGAGCGTTCCGCAATAGGGACAGAGTTTCTCGTCGTCACTGCCCATGTCGAGGAAGACGTGCGGATGATCGAACGGCGGTCGCGCGCCGACGCACATGAATTCGCGGGCCCCGACGGCGATCTTGTCGAGACCGGCGTCGTTGGCGAAATGGGGAACGGCAGCATCCGCCATGATCTTGCCTCGTCGTTCGAAACGATGGCCGGCACCATAGCGACGGCATCGGCGGGAGGGTAGTGGGAAAAGGAACGAGATGCGGCCGGTGGTCGGGCACCCTCGCCGCGACGCGGCAGATCCGCGGCATCCGGGACTTTCCCGATGCCGGCGGAGAGGTTAGGGTCGCGCCGATGAAGCTCGTTCCGCTCTCCACCTCGCCCTCCTCACGGTCTCCCGCCATGCAGCGCTTCTCTTCGGACGGGCTCACGCTCGCCTTCCTCGACGAGGGGCCGCGCGACGGCGAACCGATCGTGCTGGTCCACGGATTCGGCTCGAACGTCCGGGTCAACTGGATCGGCCCGGGCTGGGTCGACGCGCTGATCCGGGACGGCCGCCGGGTGATCGCGATCGACAATCGCGGGCACGGTGCCTCCGAGGGGCCGCACGATCCGGCGCTCTACGATCCGGCCGAGTACATGGCCGAGGACGTCCGGCGGCTGATGGACCATCTCCACGTCGAGCGGGCCGACGTGATGGGCTATTCGATGGGGGCCTGGATCACCGGGCATCTGGCGACCCGGCATCCCGACCGGTTGCGCTCGGCGATCTTCGGCGGGCTCGCCACCGCGATGATCGACGGGCTCGGCGGTCAGGAGGCGATCGCCCGGGCGCTCGAGGCGGATCGCGATCAGGACGTGGTCTCGCCGATCGGCCGGACCTACCGAGCCTTCGGCAAGCAGACCGGATCGGATCTGAAGGCGCTCGCCGCCTGTATGCGCGGGGCGCGCCGGCCGGTCGCCCGCGAGGCGCTCGCGGCGCTGGCGATGCCGGTGCTCTGCGCGGTCGGGACGAAGGACGACGTCGCCGGCGATCTCGCCGCCTTCGTCGCGCTGATCCCCGGGGCGGAGGCGCTGGAGATTCCGGAACGCGACCACATGCAGGCGGTCGGCGACCGGGTCCACAAACAGGGCGTCCTCGCCTTCCTCGCCCGCCGGCCGTGATCGGCTCCGCTCAGCGCCCTCTGAAGGTCGGCTCGCGCTTCTCCAGGAAGGCGGCGCGGCCTTCGGCGAAGTCGTCGGAGGCGAAACAGGCGTCGGTCAGGGTGGCGAGCTTCTCGCCGCGCTCGGACAGGGCACCCTCGACCACCGCGTCGACCGCCGCCTTGGCGGCGCGGATGGTCAGCGGCGCGTTGCGGGCGATCTGCAGGGCGAGGGCCTCGGTCTCGTTCTCGAAGGCCTCGACCGCATGGACGGCGGCGACCAGTCCGACCCTCAGGGCCTCGCTCGCGTCGATCCGACGGGCCGAGAAGAACATCAGCTTCGCCGTCTGGGCACCGACCGCGGCGACCAGATCGGCGACGCAATCCGGCGGGTAACCGACCCCGAGGCGGGCGGCGGGGATGCCGAACACCGCATCGGCGGCGGCGATCCGGAGATCGCAGGCGGCGGCGAGGCCGAGACCGCCGCCGAGGCAGAAGCCGCGGACCATGGCGATGGTCGGCCGTTCGGAGCGGGCGACCGCGGCGAAGGCGGCGCCGTTGGCGGCCTCATAGGCGCGGGCGCTGGCCGCGTCCTTGCGGACCGTCGAGAACTCGGAGATGTCGGCGCCGGAGACGAAGGCCAGGGCCCCGGCCCCGCGCACCACGATCACCCGGACGTCGGGATGGCGGCCGAGGGCGTCCATCGCGCCCGGGATCGCCTGCCACATGGCGAGCGAGACCGCGTTGCGGCGCGTCGGATTGTCGATCACCAGCCGGCCGATCGGTCCTTCGACTTCGGCGCGGATGCGGGGGTCGGTGGTCGGCAGGGCGGTGACCAGCGGTTCGGCGACGGGTGCGGTCATCGGTCATCCTCCGTTCACGGCCAGGGCATTGCCCCATCGGAGTGCTGGTTTCCGTTTTCGTCAACCTCGGCGCCGTCGTCATTTGGTCTCATGGGGGAAAAGGAGTAGTCTCTTCCACCCTCGGCGTCGTCGACGCCGGTCCAGCGGAGAGCGCGATGAGCCGCGAGACGTCTTCGAATCCCGCCGTCGCCCCGGCGGCACCGGGGTCGGTTGCCCTCGGCAACGTCGACCCGATCTGGTCGCGGGTGCGGGCCGAAGCGGAGGCGATGGCCCGAATCGAGCCGGCGCTGGCGAGCTTCATCTGGGAGACGATCCTCAACCACGGCAGCCTCGAGGACGTGGTCGTCCACCGGGTCGCCGAGCGGCTGGGGCATCCGACGGTGAAGGAGGCGCTGATCCGCCAGACCTATTCGGAGGCGCTCGCCGACGAGCCGCGGCTCGGCGAGATCTTCCGGGTCGATCTCCAGGCGGTCCACGACCGCGATCCGGCCTGCGATCGGATGATCGAGCCGATCCTCTACTTCAAGGGCTTCCACGCGATCCAGACCCACCGGCTGGCCAACTGGCTGTGGCGGCACGGGCGGCACGATTTCGCGCTCTATCTGCAGAGCCGCGCGTCGGAGGTGTTCCAGGTCGACATCCACCCGCAGGTGCCGCTCGGCCGCGGCCTGTTCTTCGACCATGCGACGGGGATCGTGATCGGCGCCACCGCGGTGATCGACGACGACGTCTCGCTGCTCCAGGGCGTCACCCTCGGCGGTACCGGCAAGGAGCAGGGCGACCGCCATCCCAAGATCCGCTCCGGCGTGATGATCGGGGCGGGGGCCAAGGTGCTCGGCAACATCGTCGTCGGGCATTGCGCCCGGGTCGCCGCCGGTTCGGTGGTGCTCCACGAGGTGCCGCCGCGCTCGACGGTCGCCGGCGTGCCGGCCCGGGTGGTCGGCGAGGCGCCGTGCAGCGAGCCGGCGCGTTCGATGGACCAGATGCTGCACGCCGACGCCTCCGGCATCTGAGGCCGCATCCGAGCCTCGCGGTGGAGAAGCCGAGATCCCTCGGGGAGAACCGGCGGACATGCACAGGGAGGCTTTGACGTGCTCGTCGCGGCGTGCCAAAAGCGGCCCGCGGCGACGGCGAAGCTCGATTTCGCGTCGTTTGGTCGCAGCGTCGGGCCGCGTCCGCCGCATTTTCGTCAACCCGACAGATCCATGGAGCCCGATCGTGGACAAGACCGAACTCGCCAAGCTCCAGGCCTACCTCCGGCGCAAGTTCGAGCTCTCGTCGATCCGGGTCGAGGCGCGGCCGAAGAAGAAGGATTCGGCCGAAGTCTTCATCGGCGACGAGTTCGTGGCGGTGATCTACCGCGACGACGAGGACGGCGAGGTTTCGTGGAACCTCCAGATGGCGATCCTCGAGATGGATCTCGACGAGGCGTGATCCGCCTCAGCGGCCGCCGTCCGGCGCGGCCGCCCGCCAGCCCGCGAGACGTGCCGGCAGCGCATCGGCGAGCCGGCGCCACTCGGCGAGACGTTCCGCCGGAAAGCGCCATTCCGCCATCAGTCCGGCGTCGATCGTGACGTGGAGGCAGACGTTCGGGGCCTCGCCCGGCGTCAGCGGATAGCAGCGCGCGGCGAAGGGGCGGACCGCCCCGGGCTCGAAGACGATCTCCTCACCCGCATAACCCGACGCAGCCGACATCCGGCGCACGACGAGTCCGTCCGGCCCCGGCCGCGGATCGCCTTCGAAGAACCGCGACCAGACGGTGGCCAGACGGGCCGCCGAGTCGAGCCCGACGCCGGCCGGCGTCAGGGTGGCGACGACGACGTCCGGCGCGAGGCCGGGGGTGTCGAAACGGGCGTCGTCGTCCGCGCCGCGCCCGCGCAGTTCCGGCCACAGCAGAGCCAGATCGAGGCGGTTCAGGGGGCGCGTGGTCCGTTCGGCGGCGAAGCGGACGACGTTGCGCGGGATCGCCAGCCGGTGGTCGCCGACGGTCACGACGATCGGTTCGGACGAGGTCTCCGGCCGGTCGTCGGCGAGGAGGCGGACGACGGCGACCGACGCCACGGCGGCGAGGCCGGCGAGAAGCGCGACGGTGGCGATTCCTTTCGGCATGGTCCGTCCGATTCCTTTGCGAGAATTAACCTT
>CALFRR010000238.1 GCA_937919435.1 uncultured Alphaproteobacteria bacterium
ATTCTCAATGGAAAAATCCGCGTCGCCCGGGTCAGTTCTCCGCGGAAATCAACATTCTCGTCCTCGCGCTCGACGCATTGGCCGCGGAAGTGGCTAACGAGCCCTGCGATCGATCTGCGCCCGAATGGACCTCGTGAGACCCACGACACGGATCGGTCGAGCTAGTTCTTTAGATGGCTCTAGACCGCGCGGCAGGTCGGCGACGACCGCCGTGCGATCGCCCGTTCGAAACCCTCTTCTTCGGAAGCATCAAGCCACCCGTGTGGTCGGGGATGAAGCCGAGCCGATCGATCAGGAACGCGAGCTGCTCTTGTGCAATCTTCGCCGCGGCTTGGCGCCGCTGATGCTCGTCCCGCAGATCCCGTGCCTTTACCTCAGCCTCCGAAAGGACACGCTCGGCACGGCGCCACGCTTCATAGACGGCCTGATCGTCGGCGGTTCGACGACGACTCTCGTCGAGAGCATCGCACGTAACCCGTTCGAGTTCGTCCGCTGCCAACCGCTCGATCCGCTCCCGCCAACCAACATCAGCGCTCGCCGTCGGCAGGTTCCCGAATCTCTGCATCGTGTCGGGGCTCGAAGTTGGTTCGCGGTGCGCCCCCGCCAACACGATCCCTGATCCCGAGCCGGGGGGTAGAAAAGCCGTGCAAAGCCGACTCCTATGACCTTTAGCACCGAGGCACCTGGACATACGTCACAGGCCCCCGGCCTCACGGTCAGAGGATCTCGGTACCGAACCGGCCGGTACCAGCCGCTTTGCACGAGGTTTCTACGCCTCGGGGCAGCGCGTACTGCCCGCTGGTACTATAGGCGGTGGAGACGCACGTTGCCAGACCACGACCGAGCACGAACGGTCGTAATCGTCCGCCACATCACGCCTTCGGGAAGGAGGATCCCGCCTCATCGAAGCGAGATCTGTGGGCGTCGATCACGATCGGTGATGGCCACGGCGAGTCCTGCGACGCTTCGCAGAGGGGAAGCCCCGGCCCGGACGATATCGGATCAGCGCTCTTCCGAACCGACACCCCGCGGATACTTGGAATCGAACGCCATGAAACCCGCCTTGCAGGCACCCTCACCCGAATGTATATCTCATGGCATATACATGGAGATTTCATTCATGGCGCAGCCGAGGTTTCAAGCCGCAGACGGGCCTCGCGAGGTCAAGCTCTTCCGCAACAACCGAAGTCAAGCCGTGCGCATTCCGGCCGACTTCGAGCTGCCCGGGGACCGCGTCCTCATCCACCGCGAGGGTGAACGCCTCGTCATCGAGCCGGTTCGCCGCAAGAATCTCCTGGAGGTGCTCGCCGATCTCGAACCACTCGAAGCGGCGGACCAGTTTCCGGAAATCGACGACACGCTGCTGCCGGCCGAGGATATCGATCTGTGACCCGGCTCTACATGCTCGACACGAACATCGTGTCCGAACTGGCGCGCAATCCTCGAGGCGAGATCGCCCGGCGCATCGCTGCGGTAGGGTCCGACGCCGTTTGCGTCAGCATCGTCACCGCCGCCGAGTTGCGATACGGGTGCGCGAAAAAGGGATCGCCGCGACTGTCGGCACACATCGAGGCCATCCTCGGTGCCGTTCAAGTGGTCGCGCTCGACGTGCCGGTCGACACCGAATACGGCGGCATCCGAGCCGGACTGGAGGCGGCCGGCAGGCCGATCGGCCCGAACGACTTGTTCATCGCGTCCCATGCCCGTGCGCTCGGCGCCATATTGGTGACGGCCAACATCGGAGAGTTCGAAAGGGTTCCGGCCTTGGAGGTCGAAAACTGGTTGGCGTGACCAGGAGGGCAGGGGTTTCAAGCGCCGGCAGAAAGGCCCTTCAGCGACAGAATGAGCGTCATCGTCTGGGTCGGTGATGCCGAGAACCCGTGATGCTCGTAGAACGCTCTCGCTTCGTCGGAGAGAGCATGAACGAGCAGGCCCCGAATACCCATGATGTGCGCGGCCTGGGCCGTGCGGAGCACGGCATCCTGCAACAGCGCGGCCCCCAGTCCCTTTCGTTGCCAGTGACGGTGGATCGCGAGCCGGCCGAGGATCGCCATCGGGATCGGATCGGGCATGTTGCGACGCAGAGATCCCGGAGCGTCTGCTGCTGCGAGCGCACCAGAAGAAAGACAATAGTAGCCGACGACGCGATCGGCCTCGCAGACGACATACGTCCGGGATGCGCCACTGAGTTGATTAACGCGGGCGCGGCGACGCAGCCAGTCGTCCAGACCCGTATCGCCGCTGTCGAACGCGGAGAGATCATGCCCCTCCGCGAGTAGTGTCGGTGCACCGAGGATCAGGACTGCCACGGCTTGCGAGCCTTCATCAGCCGCTCGAAACCTTCGCCACTCGGCGGCCGGTCGAGGACGGAGAGGAAATGCTCGTAGCTCTCGACATCGACGCGAACGAGAGTCAGGTCGAGCAGAGCCTCCTCGGCAGCCTTGCGCGCCGCATCGATCATGAAGTCGGATCGGGTCTTGCCGCGCGCCCGCGCTGCCCGATCGATCAGACCACGAACATCTTCACGCAGGCGCAGGTTGACCGCGCGTGTCTGCGGTTCGTGAGAGGGCCTCGAAGCCATGATCGTTCTCCTTTTCCACAACGTAGCAGACCGTATACACAATGTGTATCACACTCATTATGAGGCGCTCCGGCATGTTCCCGCTCGACATGCACGCTTTCCAGCCTATGTCAGTAAGCATTCCGAATGGGCTTCCGCTCCCACGACCGAGCGCGCGATGGCCACAAGGTGGAGGTGGTGGGTGAAGAACAGAACTTGGGTTGCGCGAGAAAGCTCGGCCAGCACCCGGAAGCCCGCCTCTGCACGCTCATCGTCGAAGTTGACGAAGAGATCATCGGCGAGAAAGGGCAGCCTGACTCCAGCCGCAATGGACTGCTCCACCGCAGCAAGGCGCAGAGCGAGGAACAGCTGGTCGGTGGTCCCCTCGCTCATGGCTCCGATTTCGATGACGGTCCGGCCGTCGTCACGCAAGCCCAGCAAGCGGGGGCTGGTGCCGTCATTATCGATCCGCAGCGCCACATAGCGACCGTTGGTCAGCGTCTGAAAGATCTGCCCGGCTCGGAGCAGCATGGGATCCTGATGGCGCTCGCGATACTGCTCGATCGCCCACCGAAGGGTAACCACCTGGGCGCGCTTCAGGATGAACTGCTCGGATAAGGTGCTGAGCTCGGCGCGAGCTTGCTCGGCGTCGGACGCGGCGCCGGCTGCGGACTCCACATCGGTTTCGAGATTGGCGAGCACCCGCTTGGCATCACCATGCGCCGCGGCGGCCCGGGCGACATCCTCGTTGCTGTCCGCCAGGTCGGAGGCAAGCGTCTGCGACCTCGCCGCCAAACCATCCACATCGACTTCGGCCAATGAAGCGAGCAGATCGTCGAGCGACTTGCCGTCACCAGCGGCCTTGATGGCTGTCTCTGCGGCAGCAACGGCCTCCCGTAACGCGCGGGCGGACTTCGAACGCTCGATTGCGCTGCCGAGCTCAGTGAGATCTTGAGAGCCCGTCTCCTCCATCAGAGGGCGCAGCGTATCCATCGCCGCATCGATCTTGGCGGTCTCGGCCAGAATCTCGGCCGACCTACTTGCAATGGTCTGCTTGAGCGCGTCGGTCGCGCTCGCCGCCGCCCGTGCCGCCGCGAGCCGGTCGCGCAGGAGGGTCAAGCGGTCGTCGACGTCACTATTGGCGGCAATGCCGAGCGCATCCGCGACCAGTGCCACGTCGCTTTCGTGGTTGGCTGCATCCCGCATCATGCCGTCGACGCGCGCCTGCAGCTCTGCTTGTGCGCCGATCGCGCTCCGAAGCTCGTCGAGGGCGTCGATCGTGGCAATGGCCCCCTCGATGTCCAGTGAGATCCCGGTCTCAACGAGTAGCCGGCCCCACTGGTTCGCCCGCGCCTTGCCGACCTCCTCTATCCGCGCCCGGCGGCGCCTGAGTGCCTCGGCATCTTGCTCCATCTGCAGGGCAGCGGCCTCGGTCAGCCGCCTCTGCTGGACCGCCTTCTCGCCGTCGCTGCGAATCCGTTCGGCGATCGCCAGCAGCGGAGCGAGTTCGACGCCCAGCCTGGTGCCGGCCTCCGCGCCCAGACTGGCCGCCAGCTCGGCGCGAACCGCATCGCGGCGCCCGATCATCGTGCGGGCGTCGTCGGCCGAAGAAGTGGCATCCCTCGCCGCTGCCACCGCCACGTCCCGGTCGCCGAGCCAGCCGATGAAACGGGCCGGCTCAAGCGCGGGATAGCCGGCTTTGGTCATCGTCGCCGCCCATGCGCTGCGGAGCACCTCCCAGCGCGCCGTCGCGGTGGTTGCGCGCCCCTCGGCCTGCTCCGCCTCCAAGAGAAGCCTTGCCCGACGCTGCGTCATGTCGGCGAGGCGACTGGACTCGTCTGCCGCCGCGAAGCGCAAATCGGCCCTCTCGTCCGCCTGAGCGATTGTCGCCTCGAAGTCGGCGACGGATTGATCGGGGGATTGTAGCACCGCGCCTGACAGCACGCTCTCGCGGAGGGGCTGCCATCGCGCGCTGCGTTCCGCCCGAACGGCCGCGATCTCATCTGCCGAAATAGCCATGCCAGACGATAACTGCTCGATCTGAAGTGCAAGGGTGGCAGCCTCTTCGCGGGCACGCACGGCGATCCCCGTCTCGCGTGCCACCTCGGCGGCGAGGTCGGCCAGACCGGTGCGCGCCTCGTCAATCTCGACCTGAGTGATCCGGGCAAGCGCGGCCAACGCGCCGGCATCCCCCGTCCATGGTGCTAGTCGGGCCAATGCCTGCTCCAGCGCTGCGGCAGCCAATTCGGCCTTTCGGCTCACCGCCATGCATCGCGCGTCGGCATCCGCGCCCAATGCCCGGGCCACATCAACCGCCGCTACGATCGCGGACAGATCGCGCAAAGGCGCCTCGTCGGTGGCCGCCGCCAAGGCACGGCGTTGGGCGAGGTCGTCCTCGCTCTCCTCGATCTGACGCAGCGCAGACTTCGTCTCTACGTGTTGGAGCGCGAGTTCGCGCAACTTGGAACTGGCAATCCTGGTGGGGGGCTTGCCCGTGGTCGCGGTTTCCTCGCGCAGCCTCTTGATGAGGCCAGCGCCGGTGGCCAGCTCTGTGTCCAGACGGACCTTGTCCCGCCGCGCCTTGGCAACTGCACCTGCGGCCGCAAGCAGGTCGTCGATGCGTTGGGCGTGCTCCAGGATCAGCGGATCGGAGTTGAGGGTCGCGATCCTCTCGCCAGCCTCGGCGACGAGCCGCTCGGCGGCGGCCTTGGCGCGCCCAGCAGCCTCCGCCTCCGCCATGGCCTGCACCGCCGCAGCCTCGCGATGGGCCAGGATGTCGACAGTCGCGGAATGGGCTTGGAGAGTGGCGAGGTGGTCGGCCCTCAGGCGTGCGGACGGCGCGATGCGCCTGATGCGCTCGATGCGGCTGACCTCGGCGAGAACCGCATCCCGAACCCTCTGCGCCTCGCTCAACGCGTCGAGCCTGGCGGCCACGGCATTTCTCGCGTCGATCCAGGTCTTCGGTTTGAGCGACTGGTCGCGGACAGCGCGACTAGAGGTCTCCAGGTCGCGCTGCGCCCGGGTGAAGGATCGGCGGGTGGCTGCACGCGCGCCCCAGATCGCATCCGCCTCAGTCTCCAGTTTGGACAACGCGTCGGAGACGTCCGTCAGTCCTGAGCCGGCGGCAAACAGAGCCCGGCCGAGGTCGTTGCGCGCCGCCACCATCGCCCGGCCACCGTCGCGCAAGCCCTCCTGGTTCAGACTAAAAGAGAGACAGAACGTCTCCCGCGTCTGCCCCCGCAGCATCGCAAGCAACGCCCCCTCGTCGAGCTGCCGGTCGTTGGCATCCAGGAGCGTCGCGCCCGTCCCCTTCTTGCGCCGGCAGGCCAGCGATCGCTCCCCCTCCTGGAGAACCGCACCGATTCTGAGCAGCGCGTAGTCGTAGACAAAGTTGTAGGGCGAGCGGGCTGGGAAGCCGAACAGCAGGTCCGATACGGCCGCCATCGACGTGGTCTTTCCGGCCTCGTTGGCGCCATAGATGATGTGAAGGTCGGGCGCTCCCGCACGGAAGGAAAGCTCGCAATCCGTAAAATGCCCGTATCGCTCAAGGGAAAGGCTCGCAAAGCGCATCCTACTGCCCTCTCATCAGTCGCGACCGAAGCGCCATGGTCGCGGTCCCAAGCACCGCAGACCAATAGCCCTCGCTCGCTGATCGCCTGAGATCATCGTCCTCGGGCGGTCCTAGCGCTGTCTGCACGGCGGTCAGAAACGGGGCAAGATCCTCGGCCAGCAGCGCCGCGAGGGCGGGATCACTCGCCGACTGGTCGATCAGAGCGGCGAGGTCGTCGCCGATTACGATATTGCTCGCATGAGGCCGCGCGCGGACCTGGACCACGACCTTCTCGATGAAGAGGTCGGGTGAGATGGCGTTGGCCACAGCGCGCGCGTCATCGCGCAGCGAACCCGCGCGATCGTGGAATGCGCCGACGTCCTCAGCCTCTCCGACCAGGGAAAGCCTAACCACCAGCGGAAAGCCCCCCGCATTGCCCTGCCACTGCGCGGTCAAGGTCGCGCGCATCAGGGACGGCACGTCGCCAACAGTCGCGTCGGTGCAGTCGACTTCGATCCTTGCCCACCGCAAGACGTCGAGTTCGATCCGCTCGACGGAGGTCACCTGCAGATCTTCGACAGTGACGAGAACCGCGCCCTTTGCCCCGATCTCGCGGATCGTGCGGCCTTGGGTGTTCCCCGGAAACACCACGTGCGGCGCCTCGCAAACAAGCTCGTAGTCATGAACATGACCGAGCGCCCAGTAATCGTATCGCTTGGACCTGAGGTCATCGAGGCTGCAGGGTGCATAGGCGGCGTGGCCCTGGCGCCCGGCAAGAGCTGTGTGGAGAACGCCAATGTTGAAATGGTGCTGGACCGGATTGGGATAGGCCAGGACGAGATTGTCGGTGACGGCAGACGTGGCGAAGCTCTGGCCGCTGACAGCGACGTTGATCGACGGCAGCCGGTATGTCTGCGGCTTCTTGGCGCCAAACAAACGGACATTCGGCGGCCACGGCACATTACGGGTGATGATCGAGGCGGCATCGTGATTGCCGGCCAGCAGGAAGACCGGAATACCGGCCTGATCGAGGCGCCCCATCGCCCGCGCGAAGTAAAGGCCGGTACCCATGTCTTTCCAGTCGCCGTCGAAGACGTCGCCCGCGATAACGACGAAGTCGACCGCCTCGTCGATGGCACGCTGCACTAGATTGTCGAACGCCGCGCGCGTGGCTCCACGGATGTCCGCGTCGGGAAGCCCCTCGTAACGGGACAGGCCGTGGAGCGGACTATCCAGGTGGATGTCCGCAGCGTGTAGGAATCGGAAGTTGGTCATCACTCTATCCGATCTTGAGGATTTCCCTGGACCGCCACCGGTAGTGCGTAGCATGCCGCACAGATTTACCGCGCACAACAAACATATCATTTAGTCTGGTTGTAAATCTTGCACGGTCTGCTTGGCGTGCGCTGTCAAATCTCGGCACGCGCCCATTTCGGTCGGATGGAACTTCGTCGCCAGCTCCTGAGAGCGGACCGGGCCGCCTTCTGCGACAAACGACGCTGACGAATGGCGGGGGGCGTCGGGGATAATTGTTATGTCCCGTCAAGACATTTCCAGATTTCGGCATGCCATTACGGGCTTGAATATGGTAGGCTCAGGTAGTCACGGAGCGAGCGAGGGGGACCGCCGCATCGTTCGGTGACACAATCAGCTGACGATTTGTACTGTCAGCTGACGACTTGTACTGTGCCGAAGTGGCGCAGAATTTTTACGACGCACCTTTGGAATGGAAATTCGTTCCGACGCCCTTTTCCGGCCCCGCGCTTGTCGCCGGATTGGAGATTCCGTGGATAGATCACATTTTCAGAGAGCCGGAAGGGGAGTCAGCGGTGTGCAAACGCTCGAAATTACTTAAGTTGACCGTTAAAAACATGGGTTGTGTCGGCCCAGAAGGTGTAGAGATTGCGCTCGACAATGTCGTTTGCTTGGTTGGAAAGAATAACGCTGGCAAATCGACTATTTTGCGCGCTTATGAGCTGGCGATAAAGCCGGCCCTGTTTTCCGGACCTCGCGATCGATGCCGCTGGGCGCCCAAGGGCGAGCCGTCGGTCGTCGAGCTCGATGTCCACATTCCCGAAGGCGTGGCGAATGTCGACGAAAAATGGAAGACGCCCAGCGGCGATCATCTCGTCGTGCGCAGTAAATGGGAATGGTCGCCCGACGGATCTTTTGTCCGGAAGACCTGGGATCCCGAGGTCGGCGCGTGGTCGGATAGCGCAAAGGCGGGTGGCGCGGACAATGTCTTTAAGTCCCGGCTGCCGCGGCCGCTTCGCATCGGCTCGCTGCAGGATGCATCCGAAACTCAAGCGGTTTTGTTGGCGCTCGCGCTCTCGCCTTTTGCGAAGGAGCTTGGCGACCTTCAGAAGGATCCAACTTCCGATCTCGCCAAGTCGGTCTCGGACCTTTCGAAGATCGTGTCCGGCCTCACCAAGACCCATGAAGACCGTTTCACCCAGATCGCCGGGCAAGTGCATGACGGCTTTGCCGGGGTCTTTCCCGGCCTTGGCATCCGGCTCGAAGTTGCGATGGCAGAGCCTAAATATGATCTGGAAAAGCTGCTCAAGGAAGGCTCCGGCATCCGCGTCACCGACGGCGACGTAGAGACCTCGCTCGAGCAGCAAGGGTCCGGGGCGCGCCGCGCGCTGTTCTGGTCAATGCTCACCGTCCATAACCAGTTGTCGCGGCGCAACGAAACGGAAGCCGCGCTCGAGAAGGCTGTGAATACAGCCAAGAGGGATGATGCCAAGGCAGCTGCGATCGAGAAGCTCGAAGCGTTTCGCAAGGGCGAAAAGGCGCCGGACGCCGATGACCCCGCCTTTCCAGGTTATCTCCTACTCATCGATGAACCTGAGAATGCCCTGCATCCGATGGCGGCTCGGGCGGCTCAGCGACACCTGTACAAGCTAGCTGAGGACCCCGAGTGGCAACTCATAATGACCACTCATTCGCCCTATTTCGTGAACCCGTTAGAGGATCACACCACGATCGTGCGCCTCGAACGCAGCGGCAGCGACAAGTCCGCGCTGGGCTGTAAAACCTATCGGGCTGATGATGTCGTTTTCGATACCGACACCAAGCGCAATCTGAAGGCGATTCAACATATGGATGTGGGCTTTTCCGAAGTGTTCTTCGGCTCGCATCCGATCCTCGTCGAGGGCGATACCGAACATGCCGCGTTTATCGCCGCGATCGTCGAAGCGGATCATGAGCTTGCCAATCGCGCGACCGTGATTCGAGCACGCGGGAAAGCGATACTGCCTGGCCTGATCACAATGCTCAGGCATTTTCGCGTACCCTTCAGCATCGTCCATGACGTTGACTGGCCCTTCAACCATGAAGGTGGTGGAAACGGCATGTGGACGATAAACCAGTCGATCTACGACGCGATCTTGGAATGCCGTTTAGCCGGGATCGCGGTGCGTCACCGCTGCAGCATCCCCGACTTCGAGCGCAGCCTTGGCGGGTCGGAACTCGGCAAGGACAAGCCCTTGTCGGCATATCTGCGCGTGAGCGGCGATGCAGCGCTGCAGGAGAAGCTGCAAGAATTCCTGGTCGACATCTGCGACGGCGCCGAGCTCGAGCCCTTCGGTCCGCTGCCAGATGGACTTCCCTATATGGAAAAGGTCAGGGCGATGCTGCACGAATGGAACAGCACGCATGGCACGGCCGGTGACATACGGCTCGTCGGCAAAGCGATGCCGCAAGTCATGGTGTGAATTCCACTCGAAATGCGAGGCGGTTCAGCCGGCGCCTTCCGCCAGCCATTCTTCGAGAACCCGCCCAGATGCGAAGCGATGCCTGACATCACTCCGGCCGAATGCCGGCTGGGGTTGCGGGCGAGCAGCAGATAGCGGCTCTTGCGTTCGACCAGGGAGGTGAGATTGGCCTTGCCGAACTCCTTCCCGAACGCCACGAGATCACCCTCCCAATGGCCGAAATCCGTTCTCTGGCCGATGGTTGCGGGACGGACGGCGATGGTGTTCGCTTCCGGCACGAAGAGACCGCGCGGCTTGCGGGCGAAGCGGGGACGACGTCTTCGCCGTCCGGTCGGCAACAGGCGGAAGAGCTCGTCGCGGCGCCCATCCGGGCCGTAGACGTGCCGGTAGATGGTCTCGTGGCAGAGCCTCGGTCCGGACTGTCGGCACCGCAAGTGACCGGCGATCTGCTCGGGAGACCAGGCCGCACGCAGGCGATCGACGACGAAGGCGGCGAGGCCGGGATCCCGACGAAGCTTGGCGCCGCGAGCGCGACGTTCCTTCGCGAAGTCGTTGGCCACGACCGCGAAATAGCCGGTGACGTCCACCAGCACGTCGTCGGCGAAGTGATTGCGCTTCAGCTCACGATAGATCGTCGAAACGTGTCGGCCGAGCCTCTCGGCAATGCGCGAGACGGGAACGCCGGCGTCGCGGAGCCGGGCGAGCAGGCGGCGTTCGTCGAGCGTGAGGTGGGTGAAAGCGCGGACCATGCGATGTCTCCGACGGCTGATTTCAGCCGGAAATAGGGAGCTTTCGCATTTCAGAATAGAATCCACCCCGCCTACATGTTGGATTCGCAGAATATATATTATGGAAATTTTTGTTGGATTTATGATTTGCTCAATCAAATGGATTATTTAAGGTTTTTTGTTCAGTCCCATATCTGAAGATATGACCGGTGTCTCAAGGGTGCAGCGGTCCATCCCATGACGGCCGATTCAGTGGCTCACTGAATGATCGACCTCTTCATTGGATCACATCGAAGCGTCGTGACGAACGTCCCGATACGATCTCGAGCAACTTGCATCGGGCAGCAGAGGGCACCGTCCACGTCACCGACAACATCGCCGGTGTGGACCACGCTGCCGAGATGACGGGACCGGCCGCCACCCCGTTGATGGGCCTCTCGGGCAACCTTCCATCTCAGGTAGACACGCTGACGCACGAGGTAGAGACCTTTGTAGGACCCCTGCGATAGGCGTAAGCTCTCTTGGGATCCTCCCCGGGGAACCCAAGAGCCCGTTTCCACAGGAAACGCCCCTACGGCCGCCGGTCGCTCCCGGCGGCCGTTTTTTTTTTCGACCCGCCCTATTCCTCACACCGTCCCTCGATACGCCGCCAGAATTGGCCGTTCCGTTAATACTTTCAATACGATATCAGTTCATATCTTATGCACGAAAACGTTTGCCCCTGGAGAAACAGCATTCCAATGACGAACGCCAGCACCATTGATCGTCGCCGCAAGTTTTCTCGCCTCGACAACGAGAAAGCAGGTCTCCTGCATGATTCCAAGGCAATGATCGAGAGGGTTCTTCCTGGCATCTTGGACGAGTTTTATGCTCATATCGAGCAATTTCAAGAAACACGGTCGATGTTTCAGAACAAGCAACACATGGCTCACGCGAAGGCCATGCAGTTGAAACACTGGGGGATCATCGCCGAAGGCAATTTCGACGCCGCCTATGAAACTTCGGTCACGAAGATCGGGGAGGCACACAACAGGCTCGGCTTGGAGCCCCGCTGGTATATCGGCGGCTATAATTTCGTCATTACGCGGCTGGTCGAGATCATCGAGGCCGAATGGCGCGTCGGCTGGTTCGACCGCGCCGGTCGGAAGCGGAAGACCGACACCATCAATGCCATCATCACCGCGGCTATGATCGACATGGACCTGGCGATCTCGGTCTATATCGACGCGGGTCGCCGCGAACGCCGGGCGATGCTCGACAACATCGCCGGCACTTTCGAGAGTTCGGTCGCCGCGATCGTGTCCACCCTCTCGGGATCTGCCGAGCAACTCCAGGCATCCGCTCAAGCGATGCAGGTTGCAGCGGAGGAGACGGCGACGCAATCCCACGTCGTTGCCGCGGCCTCGGAGGAAGCGTCGACGAACGTCCATGCCGTCGCGGCTGCAACCGAGGAGATGGCAGCGTCATCACAGGAGATCGCTCGCCAGGTCGACGAGTCGGCGAGAATTGCGGCGAACGCGGTGACCGTGGCCGAGGAAACCGTGTCGAAGATGGATCACCTGTCCTCTTCGGCGGCCAAGATCGGCGACGTGATCGCCCTCATTCGCGCCATCGCCGAGCAGACGAACCTTCTGGCATTGAATGCGACGATCGAGGCAGCGAGGGCCGGGAGTTCAGGCAAGGGCTTTGCCGTCGTGGCGGCCGAAGTGAAGCAGCTGGCGGATCAGACGTCGCGGGCGACGGCCGAAATCGCCACGCAGATTTCCGACATGCAGTCGGCAACGACAGCGTCGGCAACCGCAATCCGCGACATTGCCGGCATCATTCATCAGATCGATGTCGTGGCGACCACCATCGCCAGTGCGGTCGAAGAACAGGGTGCCGCAACAAACGAGATCGCCCGCAACGTGCAGCAGGCCTCCCAGGGAACCGGGGAGGTTTCGGCCAACATCACGGGTGTCAATCAAGCGGCTGGAATGACGGGAGCTTCGGCCGTCGAAGTCCTCGGGGCCGCGTCGAAGCTGAACGAGCAGGCCAGATCGCTTTCGGTCGAGGTCGATGCGTTCCTGAAAAAAGTGGCGGCAGCCTGAAAGCAGCCGCCTCCATATCACGACGCCGTCCGACGTACCTCACATTCGCAGGCTGGGCAAAGAGTACGGGGGCTCATCCGATGACCGATCCCGACGACCAAGCGAAGTTGGGGAAACTGGCGAGCAGTGTGCTCCGCCTGCGCGCCGCGACGTCCACGGCACTCATCGCATTCGCCGAGATCGAAAGGAGCGAAGACCTCGATCAGGCGACGGCGTGCGCCAAGGCAGCGCGGATCGCGCTTCGGCGCGCGCTCGGAACGTCGGAGGAAATCTGACCATCCCCCCGGAGTCGCGTCAGTCGGACCAAGCGATCACCGGAGGGGTTACCGCGCCGAAGCGTTCGAGAACCAGCCGGCCCCACAAGTCTCGCACGGCATCTTCTGCCGCACACGCTGCCCGACGAGACGACCATTCAGCGCCTGACGCGAAGGTCTCGCCGCGTATCGACGCCGACCACTCCCAGCGCGTGGCGCTACCGGGTTCTTTTCGGTGGTAAACGCTGAGCCTTCCCGCTGGTTCAAATTCATAGATAAAAATCGGATATCGTCGATCCTTCATCCACGACAACTGAGGTGATCTATTGGTGGGCATGGAAACTACCTCTTTGCCCGAACCTATATTCTGATAGTAATCAACGTAGACGGCAAGGGTGTCAAGAGGAGGCTTTACCGTTGTGGTCAACAGGCCCGGTCGTGCGTCCGACGAAGTGCTCGCCTTTCACGGAAAATGGCGGTCGCGCTATAATTGAATTCGCCGTCAAGGCTCCCGGGGCGCTTCCCGTGATGATGCTGCTGACTGCGAAACGCCGCTCCCGAGTATTTATCCGCGCAGCTTCAACAGATCCGCGCCGTTCAATACCGCACAGTGCCGACGACGGTACGATGAGCGACGACGTTGTCCGCCTCGCCACCCCCTCAGATGGCGCGAGATCTTCGGTCAAGCCTCTCTCTCCCCTATTGCCTGAGGATGCCCCCAGTCGGTACCGATGAAAACGCGGAAATCAGCCGTATTCGGCAGACCCAGTGGGCCAGATTCATCGACGGCGTGAATCAATGAGCCCACACCGATTCACCAAAGTCGTTGGACGCGTAGTCGCTGCCGCGCGAGACTCTCTTCATGACGACGCTCGTGCCTGACCCGATCCACCTGCACCGCATCGACCTCGAACGGAACATGCGGCGCTTCTATGAGCTCTCCGTGCAGCCGACCCTCTTCGGTGGCACCTCACTCGTGCGGGCCTGGGGCCGCATCGGCACCGCCGGTCAGTCGCTGATCGAAACCTTCGACCTCCCGATCGACGCGACAGCAGCCTTCGCCCGTCTCGAACGGACGAAGCGGCGGCACGGCTATCGCGATGCGACCCGGGGGGCACTTCCCTGAAGTGTGCTCACGAGAGGTCGCCGCCGAATGCAGGGCGGACATGTAAAGATGCTGCGTCGCAATATCTTGTAATCGGGATTTGCCTTACTACCTTGGTCGTATCGCTTTCGAGCGATGGCCCTTCTCGGGCGTTTCCTCCCTGATACCACTTTCACCGCCGGTGCCTCGCATCGGCGGTTTTTTCTTAGGCCCACGCCGGACAAAGCCGGTGCTCGGTTCACGGTGTAGCGTCTCCGGATCGCGCCCGAGCGATCGGGACACCCTTCCCCCACATTCGCTCGAAATCATCGCGAAAGGCCGCGACCACCGACGGCACCGAGATCACCAGACGGTCGTTGTCCTGCTGCTTCAACCCGGATGCCGTCAGGTTCGCCGAACCGGTGCGGAGCCGCTCGCCATCGACCACATAGGCTTTCAGGTGCATGATCGGCCCCTTCTTCTTCAGTCGGATCTCCTCCTCGAGCGGTGCGAGCCTGGCGAAGTCCGATTTCTGAGAGGGATCGAGCAGGACCCGCAGGGTGACGCCCCGCTCCTTCGCCAGGATCAGCGCATCGATCACCGGACGATCGGTCAGGATGTAGGCCGCGACATCGAGAGAGGTCTCCGCCTCGTTGATCAGAGCGATATCGAGGCGTTCGAGGTTCTCGACCGGAGAGTGGTGGATCTCAATCGGCTCGGCGGCAATCACGGGTGCCGACGCGACGGTCGTCACCACGGCCAGCAGAAGGAAGCGATGGAACGGGGTTCGAGCCCGGGTGAAGTGTGGCATGGTGAGACGATCGAACGGGGGGAGCGGGATCATGGCCGAGAAGTCCGAGTCGGCGGCGCGGGAGATCAGTGTCGCACTGACCGAGCTGATCGGCATCGCCGAAAACGGTGGGCTGCCGATGCTCGCCTACCTTCTCGACATGGCGCGTGTCGAAGCGCGGGCACAGGCCGGAGATACCCCACTACGGCCGGCAAACGTCCTCCCGTTCAAACCGAACTGAAGACGGCACGCCTATCGGCGCTGCTGAAATTCGGTGACGGGCCTCGCTCTCGGTCACATTATGACGATCCCGGCCGTTCGGTTGCCCAGCAGCCGGGAGGGTTGTAGCGGACGTCGCCCTCATCGGGGCGGCGCTTCCCGGCGCTGGTCGCGCTCGGCGAGGACGGCCGCCAGTTCCGCGGTGATCTGTTGGCGCTCGATCCGGTTCAGGCAGCCGCGCAATTCGGCGCGCAGCTCTTCGATGTGTTCATGGATGGAAATCGTCATCGTCGTCTCCTCGACGTTGGTGAAGGACGACGCCGGCGGACATGGCGAGACGGACGGGGCGAGGATCGCGGAAGCGACCGGCGGAGCCGGTGGGTGGGGGAGCCGGTTTTCTGGCGCCGCCCGTAGGGTTGCGACTGAAAACCGGGGGGACCGCCCGTCCTCGAGGCATCCGGCTCGCCATGGCAGACTGGGACGACCCGTGCAGACCCTCAGGTTTCGGAGGTTCGCGGAGGAGCACCCCCATCCGACGGCTCACTCCTTCCGAACGAAGAGAGCCGGCCCCGCCGGTGGGCGGGGCCGGAGGCGCGAGCCTCAATCCCGGTTCGGCCGGGACCAGATCAGCTGCAGGCCCTCCTCGCCGTCGACCTCCGCCAGCGTGGCGTAGATCGGAGCCGGGAAGCTCGGGTCGTCGAGCTTGACCGAGAGGTAGTCCCGGCCGGAGCCCTCGGCGACACGCTGCCAGGCGGCACCGAGCTCGACGCCACCCTGGGCGAAGATGCGGAAGTGCGGTCCCTTGTCGGACGGGGTGTCGATGCGGCGGAACTGGGCCTTGACGTTGAGGGCGAGGGTGCGGATCGAGCCGCTGAAGCCGTTGCCGGTCGAGGTGAAGGAGCCGATGGTCGCCATGATGATGATCCTTTCGTCTGGTTCGAGCCGCGCCCACCGCGGCCTCGATGGCTGTCACCTGGACCGTGGACGATCGGACCGCACCTCGAAGAGGCCGAAACGGAGTGGAGGACGGCCCGACGCGGCTTTGTTGTTCCGCGAGGAATGCGAACCTCTTCGCAGGGGAAGAAAGTCGCGTCCGGCCGTTGCGGGAGGACGATCGAGGCGGAGCCGACCCCGGTCGGACATGCCCCATCGAGCCCGCAGGTGGGTCGGCCGCTTGCCGACCGGGAAAGGTCAGATCCCGGCCGTGACCATCGCCTCACCTCTCTCTCGGACAACCGACGCTGCCAGCGACCGGACACCTCCTCTCCCGGCGTCAAGACGTGGGGACCGGGAGAGCGCGGTCTCTGCCGAAGGAGAGCTCGCCGCCCTCCTTCGACCAGATCGGAACTCGGAGCGTCACGCCGCCTCTCGCGTGTCGCCGGTCCTTACCTGCGGCTGGAGACCATGCAGATAGGTCACGGCGCGCTGTGCGTGCGCGGCAGCCGAGAAGATCGCCCGCCGGTCGTCGGCGAGCACCTTCAGCCACGAGTCGAGATAGGACGCATGATCGGGCCGCGGCTCCAGCTCCGGCGCGATCCCGAGGTCGGCGCAGAGGAAGCACGACCCGAGCTCGGCGATCAGCTCCTCCCTCGCCCTCTCGGTTCGATCCTTGCCGTAACGGGACAGGTCGCGAGCGACGCGGTGGGGGGCCGCCGTCCAATGGGTCAGCTCATGGCTCAGGGTGGCGGCGTGAGACGCGGCGTCCCGGAACGCCGCGAAGGGCGGCATCTGGATGTGGTCGGTCGACGGTGAATAGAAGGCCCGACCGCCGCCGTGCCGGATCACCGCGCCGGTCTCGGCGAAGAAGCGATCGGCTCGTTCGATCCGCTCGACCGGATCGACGATGGGCTCGGCAGGGGCATGGTAACGATCCGGCAGCCCGTCGATCTGCGCGACATTGAAGGCCGTGTACGCCTTCAGAAACGGGATGTCGCGCTCGACCTCGCCGCCGCCGGCGTCTCTCTCGGTCTTGGTGAAGCGGCTGGCGAAGACCACCATCGTACCGGTTTCGCCCTTGCGGACGGCGGCTCCGAGCTGGATCGCCTGTTTGAAGGTCATCCAGAACGGCGAGGTGTAACCGCGCGCGGTCGCCTCCGACCAGAGCAGCAACACGTTCATGCCCGAGTAGGGCTCGCCGTTGTGCCGCAACGGCCGCGTCACCCGGCCGACCGCATTCCCGGCGCTCCAGGGCCGCATCCACGGCCGGACGCCCTTCTCGAGGTCGGCGACGATCTTCTCGGTGATGCGGGTGTAGATGTCGACGCGCGATCCTTCGGTCTTCCTGGTCATTCTCCGACCCTCCACTTCGGAGGTCGCGCCGATCGCGACCCCGTCACGGCGGTCCGAGAGCCGGGGATCGAAGGGGCGCCGCATCCGAAGGACCGGAACGAAGAGGAGGACGGCGCAGCCGTTGCGGCGATCCCAGCCCCGGCAAGACCGCGGTCGAGACGGGGTGGCATCGGCCCCTGTCCCTCCCCTCCTTCTTCCCTTCCCCCCATGAGAAAAGGCCGGCTCCGATCCGGAGTCGGCCCTGAGAGGTCATGAGAAAGGGCGGGGCCGTAGCCCCGCCCGAAGGGCTCAACCGAAGGCCGCCATCTGCTGCGCGGCCGCCTTGCGGTCGAGGCTCTGACCGGGCTGGTCGACCTGACGCTCGAACGGCTTCCAGGTCTCGCCGACCACCTGCTCGTAGGCAGCGACGGCGCCCTCGGCGGCCATCCGCAGGGTGTGAGCCTGGAGCCCCATGTCCGCGGCGAACTCGCGCTTGCGCTGGGCCGGCCCGTCGAAACCGACGGGGCCGTCGACATCCTCGTCACGGGCATCGCACGAGGCCTTGGCGGTCGCGTCGCGCGCTTCCGTGACCGCCCGGCTGTAGAACTGTCCGGCGCCATGAGCCGAACCGACGAAGGCGCCGACGACGCGCTGCAGGTGGATCTGCATCGCCCGCTCGCCGAGGCCGTCGCCGAGCACCTCCGCCGTCTCGGTGACGAGGCGGGTGTGGACCTCGCGGATGCCGTCACCGTCGAGGACCGGCAGACCGAAGCTCTCGGAGATGCGCGCCGCCTGGGCGGCATCGGGACAGGCGAGACGGACCATTTCGAGGGTGGTGCCCTTGCGCAGCGGCACGACGCGGGCGGGGGCACGGGAAACAGTGGCGGTCTTGGCCATGATGGTGATCCTTTCTCGGGTTCGCCCTCGGGATCGGACCGGCCCCTGCCGGCTGTCCCTCGGGTGCGGTCGAAGAGAGCCGGCGCCAGCCGGACGCTTCAGGGTCCGCTCTCCGCCCGACGAGCGGAGCCGGTCTGCGGACGCGTGGGGCGCGAGAGCGCCCCGACGCAGGACGCGGGCCGGCTCTTGCCGAGGAAGCGGGGAGCGGCCGCCACGCGGCGCGCCAGCGGCCTTGAAGCGGACGGCCGCCGGTTCAGACCGCACGCAAACCCGAGGGACCGCCCGGCTGGACGAGACCTTCCTCCGGGCAGATCGAGATGGGAGCATAGGACCGAGAGCCTCCACGCGCTCCGGCGCTCACGACGCCTCCCGCCGATGCTGCGACCGGTCACCGGTCGATCCGTCGGAGATCCGTGATCGCCTGCTCCTGGCGTGCGAGCTTGCGCAACAGCGCCTCGATCTCACCGCGTCGCTCGAAGGCGAGGTGATCGGCATGCTCCCGAAACAACCGCTCGTCGACCGGCGTCCAGGTCGAACGACCACGTCCGTGGCAGCGGGCCTTTCGCCGATCGGTGATCGTCCGGCTCTCCGCTCGGCGGGCGATCTGACGCTCGATCAGTCCGAGATGCCGACGGGTCTCGCGACAGGCGGCCTCCATCCGGGCGAGAAGCAGCAACCGTTCGAGGGAGGTCATGGTCCCCTCCCCTCGGTGGAACGGCCGACGAAGCTCCCGACCCCGTCACGTGCGGCGTCACATCCCCCGTTACAGATGGCGTGACGGACCGGATCGACGACGAAGCCGAACGGTCGCTCGGCCTCATATTCAGTCGAGGGCACCAGGAACCGTCGCTCCTCGGCACGCGGGTCACGACGGCCTCCGAGAGTGGCGACGACCTCGACCATGGCGGCGTGGTGAGACGCGCGGATTGCGGAGATCACCACCCAGTCGGCCGCATGTGCGGCGGCGAAGGCGCGGCGGTCCTTCTCATAGGAGTCTCCCGGGCCGAGAACTGCATCGAAAATCGCCTCCCAGGCATCGGGAAACCAGTCCTTCAGCGTCGTCTCGGCGCAGCGCCGTTCGAAGGCGGTGAAGAGGTCGGGAAAGGTGATCGCGACCGCCGCCCAGCCGCAGTCTTCCTCGTACCAACCGCCTTCGGACCGCAGTGTCGGTTGAACGGCGGCGTTGCGCTCGGGCGAGAGATGGAAGCCGCCGTGGCCCGCCGTCGCATATTCGACGATCCCTTCGGCGTAGACCGTGGCACTCTGTGCCCCGCCCCAGGGCGTATTCGCCGAGGAACGCATCTGGGCCCGACCGAGCCGGCGCTTCTCGCGCTGGTGTTCCGCGTTCTCCAGCACCTTCGCGCGGAACTCCGCCTCATCGACGAGCCGACCGGAGTGGCCGTAGAAGTCGGAACGCCGCCACTCTGCGAGCGGCCGCCCGATGTGCCAGCCGGTCGCCAGGAAGTGAGTGCCACCGCGCCCGGGCGGCATGGCGAAGGCATTGTCGTCGACCCGCGCCACCGGGAAGCCGTCGGCGCTGGTGCCGAACTCGACGATCAGCTCGTCAAGGTTCTCGGTGACGGCCGTCGAGACAGAAACATCGTCGTTCATGCCGCCCTCCCCTCGCCGGCGATCGCGACGGCATCCAACACCTCCTCGAGCACGGCGTGCGGATAGCTGTGCCGGGAGAGCCACGTCTCGGCCTCGCGGCGGTCTGCCGCGAGATGGACGAGTTCGCGGCCGTCGCTGGGTCGATCGAAAATGCGGATGGAGTCGGCGGGCGGGCGCTCCACCACCTCGAAGCGGAGGTCGCTCGCAACCGAAAATGTCCTGAGCACCTTCATGACGATGACGCCACCGCTGGCGATATCGGTCTCGTGCAGCGTGAAGCCGGCCGGGATCACCACGGTGCCGAGCCTGCGCTCTACCTGTTTGGCGATCAGCCGCCCTCGCGCGTTGTTGCTCCGCCAGGCGTCGAGCTTCTTCTTGTGGCGCTCAGGCGGACGCGGCGTGCCGTCCGACCAGGCGACGATGGAACCGATGGGTGCGAGATCGAAGATGCGTTGCGCGGTCATGCTGCTCTCCTGAATCGTGAGGACATGGAAGCGAAACCGCCGCCGGGTCGGCCGGCGGCGGAGAGATCGTTCGGAAGGAAGAGAAATCGGCCGAGGCCCGGCCTATTCGGCGGCGGCACGCCAGCCGTCGTCTTCGGTCTCGGCCGGGGACTGTTCGGAGGTCTCGTCCGCATCGTCGAGCGGCACCGGATCGAGGACTTCCGGCTCGTCCTCGCCGTCGGGGACGTCGTTCGTCTTCAGATACTCGACGAGCTTCGCCGGGTCGGGTCGGAACAGCGCGGCGGGATGAACGAAGCGCCCCTCCCTGAAATGCTCGACCAGCGCGGCGCGCGTGTCCTTGACCCGCGGCTTGGGCTGCACCGAGGTTTCGGCGCAGGCGGCCTCGAGCGCTTGGCGCGACAGGCAGGCGAGGAAGTCCTCGGTTCCCATGTTCGGGAGATGGGCGTCGGCGCCGATCGCCACGCCGGCGACACGCGCGACCATGCCGCTCTGGGTCCGGTCCTCGCGGGTCGACAGCACATCGACGAGTACCGCGCGGACGACCTGTTGCAGCGTCTCGCGGTCGTAGGCGAGCCTGCCGTCCGGCCCGATCAGCCGCACGGCGTGTCGTGCCATCCGCCCGAAGCCGTAGGCGTGACCATCGGCGCCGGAGGCGACCGAGACGTTCTGCCCGGCGAAGGCGAGCACCAACAGCGCGGTCAGCGTGTCGTCCTCGATCGGCGCGTGGGCGAGCGTCTCGTGCAGCGCGTCGGTGCGGAGATCGCCGATCATCTCGATCCCCTTGCGGGTCACGTCCGGGCGAGACTTCGGCAGGGCGCCGACCTCGACGTCGTCGGTCTCGTCGGTGTCGGAACCCGACCCGGTGTCCCCCCTCCCCTTCGCCGCCGGCTTCTTCACTTCGGGCATCCGATAGACGGCGGTCTGCACCGCGCCCTTCTGATCGAGATACATCGCGGTGCAGTCGCCCTTGCCGGGCTTGCCGTAGACGCGCTGCGCCTTCGCCGGCAGCTTCGGCTCGCCCCAGTTGGTCGCCTCGACGATCAGACCGCGTTTCGGCAGATGGGTCGACATCCATTCGTGCTGAGCACCGAGGAAGGCCTCGACGTCAGTGGTGTAGCGGCTGTCCTCGCCCGCCGGCGCGAACAGATCCTCGCTCCAGGCGATGCCGTAGGCACGGGCGAGATCCTCGTCGAACTTCGCATCGCGCGCGAACATGCGGCGCTTCTCGAGCGCCTGGGCAATGCTCCACCAGCTCGTGGTGTCGCTCTTCTTCGGCTTGTGCTTCTTCCAGACCTCAGCCTGTTCCTCGACGGCAGCGGCCGCGATGACACGGAGCTGCCGTTCCTCGGGCATGTCGCCCTTGGCCATCTGATCGA
>CALFRR010000239.1 GCA_937919435.1 uncultured Alphaproteobacteria bacterium
ACGAGATTCAAGTGTGACTGGAGTTCAGACGTGTGCTCTTCCGATCTCGCGATCCTCGCCTTCGTGCTGTCGATCGCCGACTTCGGCACTCCGGCGATCATCGGGCGGAACTTCCGGACGCTGTCGACCATCGCCTACAACCAGTACACCGCCGAGATGGGCGGCACGCCGTCGACCGCGGTGGCGATCTCGATGCTGATGATCGTCATCTCGATGGCCGCGGTGTTCCTGCAGCGGCACTTTCTGTCGAAGCGCCGCTACGCCGGTTCGCTCACCAACATGCCCGAGAAGAAGCCGCTCGCCGGCCCGCGCGCCGTCGTGGTCAACGGCTTCTGCTGGGCGGTGGTGGCGCTCGCCGCGCTGCCGATGATCGTGGTGTTCCACACCTCGCTGCTCGCCACCAACGGTCCGGTGTTCACCGGCGCCTTCGGCCTGTCGAGCTACGCCCGGGTGTGGAAGGAGCTGCCCAACGTCGTCGGCAACTCGTTCCTGTTCGCCTTCCTCGCGGTGACGATGATCACCCTCGCCTCGACGCTGGTCGCCTACATCGTGGTCCGGCGCGAGACCTGGCTGTCCGGCTTCCTCGACGGGCTGCTGATGGTGCCCTACGTGGTCCCCGGCGTGGTGATGGCGATCGGCTTCGCGCTGACCTTCAACCGGCCGCCGGTCGATCTCGTCGGCACGGCGACGATCATCGTGCTGATCGTGTTCGTCCGCCGGCTGCCCTACGGGGTCCGGGCGACCTCGTCGATCCTGCGCCAGATCAAGCCGTCGATCGAGGAGGCGGCGATCAGCCTCGGCGCTCCGCCGGCCAGGGCGTTCCTCTCGGTCACCGTGCCGATCATGCTGCCGGGGGTGATCGCCGGCGCGATGATGAGCTTCATCACCGCGATCAACGAGCTGTCGTCGACCCTGCTGCTCTACACCGGCGCCACCGCGACCATGCCGATCAAGATCTACTCGGCCGTGCTCGACGGCGAGTTCGGCCTCGCCGCGGCGCTGTCGACGATCCTGCTGGTCTCCTCCGGCATCTGCGTCTTCGTCGTCTTCCGATTCTCGGAGAACCGCGAGGGTGCCTTCGTCTGACCGTCGCCGAAGACGGCCATCATCCGGCGGGCGGGTGCGACGCCCGATTTCCGAGGTCCCGTTCCCATGCGCATCGAAGTTCTGAGCGTCTCCAAGTACCTCCGGCCGGTCCGGGCGGGCGAGGACGTCCCGTTGATCGTCCCCGGCCGCGCCTATGCGGTGCTCGACGGCGCCACCGACGTCAACGGCTCGAAGATCGCCGGCCTGAACAGCGGCCGCTTCGCCGCCCTGACCTGTGCGGCCGCTCTCGCCGCGGTCGCCGCCGCCGAGCCGGCCGAAGCCCACACGCCGGAAGAGCTGGTGGCGATGCTCAACGCCCGGCTCGGGGCGGAACTCGACGACTGGTCGCAGAAGCTCGGCCGGCCGGTCGGGGCGGCGACCACCCTCGCCCTGATGGAGCCGATCGGCGACCGCTTCCGCTTCACCCTGGTCGGCGACAGCGGCATCCGGATCAACGGCAGCGAGACCTTCCAGTGCCTGAAGCCGGTCGACGACGTGATGTCGGCGGGCCGAGTGCTGCTGCAACGGCTGCTCGAGGCACGCGGCGTCGATCCGGCCGACCTCGAGGCGAAGTCCCGCCAGGGGGTGTTCCACGGATTCGATGCGGCGGTGCCGGAGCTGATCTCGGCCGAGGACGCCGCCCGGCTGATCGCCGAGAGCCGCGCGGCGCTGGCGGCGCAGGGATTCTCGGCGCCGGTCCTCGATTCGGTCGAGCCGATGCTGCGGGCCGGCATCGCCCGCGGCCAGTACGCCCACGCCAACGACCCGGTCCATCCGATGGGCTACGCCTCGATCGACGGCACCCGCTCCGACGGTTTCGGCTTCCTGAGCTTCGAACGTCCGGCGGAGGAGGTGCGAACCGTCGAGATCTTCACCGACGGCTACCTCGAACGGCCCGACGAGGTGTCGATCGCCGCCTGGGAGGCGGTGGCGGCGCGGATCGAGGCGGAGGATCCGAAGAAGGTGATCACCCACTGGGGGGTCAAGGGGTCGAACGAGGTGCAGCTGTTCGACGACCGCACGGTGATCATCCTGACCGCGCCGTGAGCGGTCGCACCACGGCGCGGGGCGCGTGCGCACACGCGGACGTCGCGGCGTCCCCCGGCGTCAGTCCCGCCGCTGCGCGGGGGCGGGCGGTGCCGGAGGGTGGCCGTTCTCCATGAAGGCGAGCAGCGGCACGGTGGCGAGGGCGACACAGGTCATCAGCAGGAAGTCGTTCGAATAGGCGATCAGCGTCGCCTGGGCGGTGACCATCGAATCGAGGATGGCGAGGCCGGTGCCGTTCGGCGACTTCAACACCGCGGCGGCCGGATCGGCGAGGCCGAGGTTCCAGGGCTGCAGGGTCTCGGCGAGGCGGGCGTGCATCAACGTCGTGCCGGACGACAGCCGGGCGACGACGATCGACACGCCGACGGCGCTGCCGATGTTGCGGATCAGCGACCAGACCGCGGTCGCCTCGGTCCGCAGATGGGCCGGCAGAGTGGCGAAGGCGACGGTGTTGAGCGGCACGAACAGGAAGCCGAGGCCGACCCCCTGGAGAATGCTGGTCGCGACGAAGGAGACGACCGAGGTCTCCGGCGCGAGACGAACGAAGATCCAGGACGAGCCGGCGGAAGCGAGGATGCCGAGGAACACCAGGATCCGCGCATCGACCACCCGCAGCAGTCGGCCGACCACCATCATCGTCAGCATCGTGCCGCAGCCGCGCGAGCCGAGCAGATAGCCGGCGGTCAGCACCGGATAGCCGACCACGCCCTGCAGGAACGGCGTCACCAGGGCGAGAGTGGCGAGCAGGATCACCCCGACCATGAACATGAAGATCACCCCGACCGTGAAGTTGCGGTCGGCGAAGATGACGATCGGGATGAACGGCCGCCGGGCGGTCAGGGAATGGCCGAGGAAGATCCACAGGCCGACCACCGTGACGATCGCCTCGGTCACCACTTCGGCGGATTCGAACCAGCCGAGGGTCTCGCCGCGGTCGAGCATCAGTTGCAGCGCGCCGATGCCGATCGACAGGGCGGCGAAGCCGAACCAGTCGAAGGGCGTGCCGCGGCGCAGCGGCGTCTCGCGCATGAAGGCGAGCAGGCCGAGGACGGTGCCGATCCCGAACGGCAGGTTGACGAAGAACACCCAGCGCCAGGACCAGGTGTCGGTCAGCCAGCCGCCCAGCGTCGGCCCGAGGATCGGCCCCATGATGACGCCCATTCCCCAGATCGCCATCGCCTGACCGCGACGCTCGACGGGGTAGATCGCCATCATCACCGCCTGGCTGAGGGGCACCAGCGCGGCACCGAAGACCCCCTGCAACAGCCGATAGAGGACCATGTCGCCGAGCGACTGGGCGATGCCGCAGAGCATCGAGGCGACGGTGAAGCCGGCGGCACTGATGCACAGCAGCCGACGGGTGCCGAAGCGCATCGCCAGCCAGCCGACCGGCGCGGTCATGATCGCGGCGGCGACGATGTAGGAGGTCAGGACCCAGTTGATCTGGTCGAGGGTGGTCGACAGCGACCCCTGCATGTAGGGCAGCGCGACATTGGCGATGGTCGTGTCGAGCGCCTGCATCACCGTCGCCGCCATCAGACAGACGGTGACCAGTCCGCGGTGCCGGGTGAGGCCCTCGCCGTCCATTCCGGTCAATGCCCCGAGGGGGCGACGGCGTGGGCGGTCGCCACGGCGGCCCGGTCGCTGCGGCCGAAGCTCGGCAGCAGGCCGACGAGGTCGGAGAGGCTGCGGACGTGGCCGGTGTCGATCGCCACCCAGGCGCTCATCCCGGAGCGGAGCCCGGAGACGTCTTCTTCGGCGGCGAACTCGATGCGGACCGGCACGCGCTGGACCACCTTGACCCAGTTGCCGGAAGCGTTCTGGGCCGGGAGGATCGAGAACTGCGAGCCGGTCCCCGGACTGATCGCCGCGACCCGGCCGCGGATCTTCCGGTCTGGGAACGTGTCGACGATCACCTCGACCGGATCGCCGGCGGTGACGTGGCCGAGATCGGTCTCCTTGGGGTTGGCGTCGATCCAGATCCGGGCGGTGCCGACCACCGCGAAGATCGCATCGCCGGCGTTGACGTAGCGGCCCATCTGGATGCTCGCCACCTGCGTGGCGATCCCGTCGAGCGGCGCCCGGATCTCGGTCTCGGCGAGATTGCGCCGGGCCCGGGCGAGGGCCGCCTCGGCTTCGGCATAGGCGGGGAATTCGGCGACCGGCAGGTCGGCGCGGCCGAGCAGCCGGGCGAGCGTGGTACGACGGGTCTGCTCCAGTTGTTCGACGACGTTGCGGGCGGCGACCGCGGTGATCCGTGCGGTGTCGACGTCCGACTGGGAGGCGGACCGCGTGGCGACCAGGGCGGACTTGCGGTCGAGATCGACCCGGCGCAGTTCGGCGGTCTCGCGGGCGAGGTCGATCTGGCGCTCGAGGCTCGCCGCGGTGGCGACGAGATCGGCGTGTTCGGCGCGGGTCGCTGCGAGTTTGGCCGCCTCCTCGGTCAGCGCGATCCGATAGGGCTCCGGATCGACCGCGACCAGCACGTCGCCACGGTGGACGACCGCCCCCTCGGCGACCGAGATCGAGACGATCCGGCCGGACACTTCGGGGGTGATCAGCACCTTCTGGGCGCCGACATAGGCGTTGTCGGTGGTCACCCAACGACCGCCGCCGATCCAGATCCAGGCGCCGATCCCGGCGGCGACGAGCGGCACGACGACCAGCAGGAGCAGACGCAGGCCGCGCGCACCGGGACGGGCGACACCCTGGTCGGCGGGCTTCGGAGTGGACTCAGAGGGCATCGGCGGCTTCTGTCGGTTTCACACGGCCGAGGCGTCGATCGAGCCCGCGGCGGGCATTGGTGTTGATCAGGGTGAGCATGTCGAGCAGGCGCCGGACGGCGTCGGCATCGAGACCGTCGGTCACCCGGCGGACGATGTCGTGACCGACCGGGATCATGGTCGCGTGGAGGGCACGGCCGGCCTCGGTGACGAAGACCAGTTTCGCCCGCCGATCGGTGGGATGGGCGCGGCGCTCGACGAGCCCCTGCGCCGCCATCCGATCGAGCAGCCGGACCAGCGATATCGGCTGAATTTCCAGGGCCTCGGCGAGTTCCACCTGGCTCGAGCCGGGGTGGGCGACGAGACAGGCGAGGGTCTTCCACTGGCCGAGGGTGGTGCCGTGGTCACCGGCGACGTGATCGGAAAAGGTGCGCAGCGACCGGGTCGCGCCGATCAGCGCGATCGCCGCGGCGCGGCGGAGTTCGACGTCGTCGAGCGGAGGAGGCACCATCGTCATGGGCTCATGATAAGCCGGCTCGTAATGTGTACACAACCCTTCCCGCGCGGCGAACCGACGCGGACGAGACTCGAGGGCGTTGACGATCGGGGAGAGGAGGAGGCCGCACCGGCCGAGACCGGTGCGGCCGGGCCGGTCAGGCGGCCGGCTTGGCGAGGATCAGGAAGACATAGGCGAAGCTCGTCGCGTAACGGCGGACGATCTCCATCTCCCGTTCGCTGCGGGCGATGACCTCGGCCACCGCCGCATCGGCACCGGGGCGCTCGGCGTCCAACCGCACCGAGAGGCCGGCGTAGTACTCGTCCCACCAGTCGCTCGCCGGCAGGAGGAAGTGCGCCTCCGGCCGGTAGCCGAGGCGATCGGCGAGCGTCAGCACGCCGGTCAGATCCGGCATCGGCGCGAAGCTCTCGTAACAGCCGTCGAGGAACGCCGCCGCTTCCGCCGGACGGGCACTGCCGGTCCACATCAGGTCGGTGAAGGCGACGAAGCCGCCCGGCGCCAGGAGCGGCCACCAGTGGGCGAGCGCCCGCTCGATACCGACGGTGAAGGTCGCCCCTTCCGACCAGATCAGCCCGGCGCTTCCCGCCGGCAGATCGATCGCGTCCATCGAGGCGACGCGGGTCTCGACCGGCGTCGTGATGCCGGCGTCGGCCAGCCGCCGCCGCAGGAGGGCGAGCGAGTCCGGGTTCACGTCCGAAGCGATGATCGGTCGATCGAGGGCACGGGCGAGAACCAGGGTCGAGGCCCCGGTACCGCAGCCCAGATCGAGCACCGCCCCGTCGGGGATCGGCCCGGGCAGAAGCGAGAGCGCCTTCCGGGTCGAGGCGTCGCTACCCGGCCCCTGGCGGTCGAGGCCGCTGAAAACTCGTATCAATGCATCCAATTCGGTCATCGCGACCGTCTCCACGTCGTGTTGCACATTCGGTTCGAACGACGGCGTGGGGCACAAGCAATGGACCGTTCCCTTCCCGGAAGATCGCGGGGATCGACCCACGCTTCCTCGGCGGGGAAGCTACGCCGATGCCCGGTGGGCCGCAACGCGGGCGAGCGACGGAAGTGTCGCAGTCCCCGCCCCGGGGCGGCCCGAGCGGTGCGGCGGATCGCCGGTCAGTGCCCTTCCGCGGAGACGGAGCGAGCATCGAGACCATCTCGAACTGTAATAGTTCGAAAATACATCGCTTGACACCCGCTCGTCGGGGAAAGTATCGAAACTTCGACGATTGGCGTTCGAATGAAAATCAGAGCGACCTCTCGCAAACCCGCCGGAGCAGATCTTGCGTGCAACGATCCCACTGTCGGTCGCAGCCGCCGTCGTCGCCGTCTGGGCCGGGGCCTCTGCCTCCGGCATGGTGTCGGCGTTCCTGCTGCCGTCGCCGGCGACGGTGGCCCGCGCCTTCCTCGATCTCGTGAGCGACGGTGAACTGCTGCGTCACACGGTGGTCAGTACGCTGCGCCTCACCGTCGGCTACCTGCTGTCGGTGCTGGTCGCGCTGCCGCTCGCCTTCCTGCTGTCGCAGGTCGTCTGGCTGCGCCGGCCGCTCGAACCGCTGCTCGAGTTCCTGCGTCAGGTGCCGCCGCTGGCGATGATGCCGCTTCTGATCCTGTGGCTCGGGATCGGCGAGGCGCAGAAGATCGGCATCATCTTCCTCGCCTGCGCCTTCCCGGTGTTCCTCGCCACCCTCGGCGGGATCGCCCAGTGCGATCCGCGGCTGATCGAAGTCGGCCGGGTCTCGGGCTTCGGCCGGATCGAGATCCTGCGGCGGATCGTCCTGCCGTCGGCCCTGCCGTCGGTGGTGGTCGGCCTCCGGATCGCCCTCGGTCAGGGCTGGCGGGCGCTGGTCGGGGCGGAACTGGTCGCCTCCGCCGCCGGCCTCGGTTACATGATCGTCGACGCCGAGAACCTCGCCCGCACCGACGTGGTGGTGGTCGGGATCCTGGTGATCGGCACCCTCGGCCTCGTCTCCGACCATGCCGCCCGCCGCCTGGTGGCGCGCATCGCCCCCTGGGCGGACCCCGAGGAGGCGGCCCGCGATGCTCGAGGTTGAGAACCTGTCGCGCCGCTGGGTCGGCCGCGACGGCACCCGGACCGTCCTCGACGGCGTCTCGCTGCGGCTGGAGCGCGGCACCTTCACCGTGCTGGTCGGCCGCTCGGGCTGCGGCAAGACCACCCTGCTGCGGCTGCTCGCCGGCCTGCTGCCCCCGAGCGAGGGGACGATCCGGCCGACCGATCCCGCCGCTCCGCCGCCGCGGATCGGCTTCGTCTTCCAGGAGCCGCGGCTGATGCCGTGGCTCGACGTCGCCGCCAACGTCGGATTCGCCCTCGCCGGCCGGATGCCGCGCGAAGAGGTCGCCCGACGGACCCGGGCGGCGCTCGCGATGATGGGCCTCTCCGACGTCGAGAGCGCGCTGCCGCACCGCCTGTCCGGCGGCATGGCGAGCCGGGTCGGTCTCGCCCGGGCGCTGGTCGCCGATCCCGACCTGTTGCTGCTCGACGAGCCCTTCGCCGCGCTCGACGCGCTGACCCGCCGGCGCCTCCAGATCGAGCTGGTCGATCTGTGGACCGCACGCCGGCCGACCGTGGTGTTCGTCACCCACGACGTCGAGGAGGCGGTGCTGCTCGCCGACCGGATCCACCGGATCGACGGCGGCCGGATCGCCGAGACGATCGACGTCGCCCTGCCGCGGCCGCGCAGTGCCACCGACCGCGAGGTGGTCGAGCTGCGCGCCCGCATCCTCTCGGGGCTCGAGGCGGAACCGGGCCGGCCACCGGCCGATGCCGTCTCCGCCACGTCCCCCTCCCCTTCCCTCCCTGCCATGAGGACCTCCGATCGATGACCCGTCTCCTCGGCCTCGCCGCCCTGGCTCTCGCCCTCGTCCTGCCGACCGCGCCGGTCGGCGCCGCCGAGAAGCTCGACAAGTTCGCCGTCACCTACGTCTCGGCGCCGTTCAACGTGCCGTCGATCGTGATGCGGGCGAAGGGCTTCCTCGACGAGGCCTTCGCGCCCTTCGGCGTGAAGCCGGCGGCGCCGGAGATCACTTCGGGCGCCCAGCAGATCCAGGCGCTGGCCGCCGGCGAAGTGCAGATCGCCAGTGTCCTCGGCGGGTCCTCGGCGATCCTCGGCAAGGCCAACGGCGTCGACGTCGCGGTGATCGGCGTCTATTCGCGCAGCCCCGCCGCCTTCATGATCATGGCCGGCCCGGGCGGACCGAAGACCATCGCCGAGCTGAAGGGCCGCAAGGTCGCCGGGCCGAAGGGCACGGTGCTGCACCAGTTGCTCGCCGCGGCGCTGAAGAAGGACGGGCTGAAGCTCGCCGACGTCGACCACGTCAGCATGGACCTGCCCTCGGCGCGCGCCGCGCTGCTCGCCGGCAAGGTCGATGCCGCACTACTCGCCGGCAACAACGCGCTGGCGGTCACCGCGGCCGGCGGCCACACCATCGCCGACGGGCGCGGCCTGATCGAGGGCACCACCCTGATCGGCGTGCGCGGCGACCTGCTGCGCGACCGTCCCGACGTGGTGAAGGCCTATCTCGAGGCGCACCGCAGGGCGCTCGCCTTCATGAAGGAGAAGCCGGAAGAGGCGCTGGCGCTGGCCGCCGCCGAACAGAAGGTGTCGCTCGACGACGCCCGCCGGATGCTCGGCTGGTACGACTTCTCGCCGAAGGCGACCGACCGCGACGTCGCCAATCTCGGTGCCGACCAGGACTTCATGATCGACGCCGGAATGCTGCAGAAGCGCATCGACATCGGCAAGGACCTGTTCGCGCCGATCGCCTTCGCCGACTGAACCCGACCCCGCGGCGGGCGACGCCCCGCCCGCCGCCGCCGGAGCCTCCCATGCCCGTACCGATCCAGCATCTCTCCGTCGCCGACCAGGACGGCGTCCTCGCCATCGGCCGCGACGATCTCGTCCGCTACGCCGGCCCCTCCCAGATCGTCGCCTCGGCGCTGGTGATCCGGCTGTTCGACCGCGCCTTCGCCGAGCTGTCGCCGGACCGGCCGCCGCACCGCGACGAGATCGCGGTGCTGACCGCCTTTCCCGGCGACGGCATCCTCGACTGCGTCGAGATGCTGACCCGGGCGCGGACCCGCGGCCGGCTGACCGTCGATCCGACCGCCGGCCCCGCCTGGGCACCGCCGGCGCCGGGCGGACGGTTCTGGTTCGAGGTGGCGATCGGCGGGCGGCGGCGCGGCTACGCGCTGAAACCCGGGGTGTTTCCCGACGACTTCGTCGCCGCGATCGGCCGCCATCAGGAGGGCCGGGGCACGCCGGCCGAACTCGCCGCCTACCAGATCGCCAAACATGCGCTGATCGGCCGGTTGCTCGGATCGCCGGCCGAGGATCTGTTCACCTCGGTGGAGGTCGTCCCGGCATGAGCACGACCTGGAACGTCCCGGTCCGGATCCTCGACCACGGCACGGAACTGGCGATCTCGTTCGAGGACTGCGTGCGCTATCACGGCCGCACCAGCATCGGCGGTCTGGCGCTGGGCTTCCGACTGATCCAGCTGGCGCTCGCCGATCTCGCGCCCGGCCGGGTGCCGGAACGCGAGGAGATCTCGGTCGCCACCGCCTTTCCCGGTCCGGGTCTGCGCGACGCGATCGAGATGGTGAGCCGCGCGGTGAGCCGCGGCGCCTATGTCGTCGACGAGAGCCGCGCACCGACCGATGCGCCGGAAGCGGTCGCCGGACGGCTGTGGTTCGAGGTGACGATCGGCGGGGCGCGCCGGGCCTATGCGGCGGTCGACGGGGCGATGGGCGAGGAGTTCGTCCGCATCGGCCGCGCCTCCAAGCGCCCCGGCTTCGACGCGGCGAGCGCACGGCGGTGGACCGAACTGAAGGAGGAACTCGCCGCGGCGATCCTCGCGGTCGGTCCGGAAGCGGTGTTGCGACGGGCATGAGCGATCCTCTCTCGACCCCCGACACGGCGATCGGTTTCGCCGACTTCGATGCGTCGCGTCTCGACGCCGCCGTCGCGCTGTCGCGGGCGGCCGGCTGGCCGCACCGGCACGACGACTGGGCGATGCTGCTCGGCCTCGGCCGCGGGCTCGTCGCGCTCGACGGCGATCGGGTGGTCGGCACCGTCCTGACGGTGGCACACGGCGAGGCGGCGACGATCTGCGTGCTGATCGTCGACGAACGGCTGCGGGGCCGGGGTATCGGCCGGGCGCTGATGGAACGGGCGATCGATCTCGCCGGAACGCGCGAGTGCCGGCTGGTGGCGACCGCCGACGGGCTGCCGCTCTACCGGCGGCTCGGGTTCGTCGAGACCGGCGGTATCGCGCAGCACGGCGGCGCGGCACCGACGATGGCGGCGCCGGCGGGGCCGCGCCCGGCCGGGGCCGACGAGATCGCCCGGTTCGTCGCGCTCGACCGCGAGGCGTGCGGGATGGACCGGACCGCCACCTGGGCCCATCTGGCGGCGGTCGGCCGGTTCGCGGTGATCGAGCGGGCGGGCGCGATCCGCGGAGTCGCGGCGCTGCGCGACTTCGGGCGCGGCGAGGTGATCGGCCCGATCGTCGCCGAACGGCTCGAAGACGCGGAAGCGCTGATCGGCCATTTCCTCGCCGGGCGGGCCGGCCGTTACCTGCGGGTCGACACGCCGGAGGATTCGGGCCTCTCGGCGTGGCTCGCCGAGATCGGCCTGCCGCGGGTCGGTGGCGGCATCGCGATGCAGCGGAACGCCCGGCCACGGCCGATCGGGACGGTGGCGACCTTCGGCCTCGTCAGTCAGGCGCTCGGCTGAAGCACCGGATCAGCGCCGCCCGGCGAGGCGGACGAGTTCGCCGACGGCGACGATGGCGAGGTTGGCGACCACCATCAGCACCGCCAGGGCGTCGAGGCTCGGCGACAGGTCGAAGCGGAAGTCCGAGGCGACCAGGATCGACAGCGGCTGGGTGCGGCCGCTGACGAAGGAGGTCACCACGTATTCCGACGAGGACAGCACGAAGGCGACGAAGAAGGCGGCGGTGAGCCCGTTCTTCATCAAGGGGAACAGAATCCGGCGGAAGATCTGGCCGCCGTCGGCGCCGAGATCGGCCGCCGCCTCCTCGAGCCGCGGATCGAGCCGGACCAGCACCGAAGCGACCACCAGGGTGGTGAACGGCAGGATGATCAGCGTCTGGCCGATCACGATGGTGGTGAGGCCGCGGCCGATGCCGACCTCGGAGAGGACGATCAACTGGGCGACCGCCAGGATCACCTTGGGCACCAGGAACGGCAGGAACAGCAGCGCGGCGAAGGCGATCGGGTGCTTCAGTTTCGATCGGGTCAGCGCCAGCGCCGCCATCGCGCCGAGCACGGTGGCGGCGATCGCGGTGGGGATCGCCACCAGGAAGGTGACGCCGAGCCCGCCGAGGATCCGGCCGTCGCCGAGCACCTTGACGTACCAGTCGAGGGTGAAGCCCTGCAGCGGGAAGGCGACGATCTTCGAGGCGTTGAACGAGAACAGCGCGATCACCGCCACCGGCAGATACATGAAGGCATAGACCAGACCGACCCAGCTCCACAGCATCCGTCGGGCGAGACACGGGCGGGTCATGGTCATTCTCCGCCGAGAACCGCCCGGCCCCAGGTCGAGCGGGCGACGGCGAGCGCCGCGACGGTGACCATCAGACCGAGGATGAGGAGCAACGAAGAGGCGATCGCCGAGCCGAGCGGCCAGTCGAAGGCGGTGCCGAAGAGATCGTTGATGGCGCTGATCACGGTGATTCCCGAGGAGCCGCCGACCAGTTGCGGGGTCAGGTGATCGCCGACCACCAGCACGAAGACCATCAGCGCTCCGGCGACCAGACCGGGCGAGGTCAGCGGCAGGACGATCCGCAGGAAGATCGCCGTCTCGCGGGCGCCGAGATCGCGCGCCGCCTCGAGCAGGCGGTCGTCGAGGCTCTCGAAGGCGAGCCACAGGCCCATCACCATGAACGGCAGGTAGTCGTAGGTCAGCACCACGTGGGTGGCGAAGGGCGAGAACAGCAGCGCCCGGATCGGCTCGCGGACGAGGCCGGTCCACATCAGGAAGGAGTTGACCACCCCTTCCGCCCCGAGCACCACCCGCCAGGCGAAGATGCGGACGAGGTCGCCGGTGTAGAGCGGGATCAGCAACAGGGTCAGACAGGCCGACTTGGCGAAGACGACCCGCTTGGCGATGGCCCAGGCGACCGGGTAGCCGATCACCGCGGTGACCGCCGCGACGATCCCCCCGGAGAGGATCGCCTGGCCGATCAGGCCGCGGTAGGTCGGGCTGTTGGCGACCCGAACATAGTTCTTGAACGACGGGTCGTGGACGATGGCGACGAAGTCGACCCGGAAGAACGAGTAGACGAACAGCACGGCGAGCGGCAGGACGCAGCCGACGATCAGCACCGTCGCCACCGGCGCGGCGAGGCGGAAACCGCGATCAGCCGTTGCCGCCATGCGCCGCCTCCGTGTCGACGGTGCCGGCGGTGATCCAGGCGGCGGCGGGTTCGAAATCGAGATCGAGCGCCGCACCGGGCTCCGGACCGCGCTCGGCGTCGAGCCGAATGGCGACGATCCGGCCGGCCGCCTCGAGTTCGACCAACCAGTCGGCGCCCTGGAAGACGACGTGGCGCACCGTGCCGGGGATCCGGCCGCCGGGGCGGGGCACCAGCACCTCCGGACGCAGGCAGAGCGCCGCGGAATCGCCGACCGAGAGACCGGCGACGGCCGCCGCGGCGACCTCGCCGAAGGCGGTGGCGACGGTCGCGGTCCCATCCGCGGTCGCGGTGATCCGGCCGGGGAACAGGTTGGCGCCGCCGATGAAGTCGGCGACGAAGGTGGTCGCCGGGCGGCGGTAGATCTCTTCCGGCGTGCCCTGCTGCTCGATCGAACCGGCGTTCATGACGATGACGTGGTCGGAGAGGGCGAAGGCCTCCTCCTGGTCGTGGGTGACGTGGACGAAGGTCAGGCCGAGGCGGCGCTGCAGATCCTTCAGCTCGATCTGCATGTCCTTGCGCATCCGCCGGTCGAGCGCCGACAAGGGTTCGTCGAGGAGCAGCAGGCGCGGCTCGTTGACGATCGCCCGGGCCAGCGCGACGCGCTGCTGCTGACCGCCGGAGAGCTGGTTCGGCCGACGGTCGGCCATCTCGCTCATCCGGACGAGCGCGAGAGCGCGCGCCGTGCGGGTGGCGATCTCGGCGCGGTCGCGGCCCTTGACCGACAGACCGAAGGCGACGTTGTCGGCGACGGTCATGTGGGGGAACAGCGCGTAGCTCTGGAACACCGTGTTGACCGGACGGTCGGCCGGGCCGACGCCGGAGAGATCGGCGCCGTCGAGGGTGAGCGTGCCGCCGCTCGGCGCCTCGAAGCCGCCGATCATCCGGAGAATCGAGGTCTTGCCGCAACCGGACGGGCCGAGCAGGGTCACGTAGGCGTCGACCGGCAAGCGGAAGTCGACGCCCCGGACGGCCCGGACCGGTCCGTAGGTCTTGGCGAGGCCGACCGCCTCGAGCAGCACCGCCGCCCGAGGCCGATCGCCGTCGTTGCCGTCGGCGGGCACCATCAGCTCGCCTTGACTTCGTTCCACAGCGCCACCCACTCGGTGTAGCGCGGCGGATTGGCCTTCCACACGAAGCTGTTCATCACCGAGAGATCCTTGATGAAGATCTTCTCCTGCTGCTCGGCCGGCAGATCGTCGCGCACCGACGAGGTCGACTGGGCATAGGGGCCGCCATAGGCGAGCTTCTTGCCGTAGTCCGGCCCGAGCAGGTAGTCGACCAGCTTCAGGGTGGCGTCGAGGCGGGCGCCGGTGACGCCGGCGGGGATCGCGATGGTGTCGCACCAGCCGATGACGCCGGCCTTCGGCTTGGCCATGCCCATCTTCAGGCCGCGGGCGGTCAGATCGTAGTAGGGCGGCACCCAGGAGAAGGCGCAGACCACTTCGCCGGTGGCGAACAGGTTGGTCAGGTCGCCGATCGAGCTCCAATAGGTGCGCAGCAGCTTCTTCTGGGCGATCAGCGCCTTCTTCACCTCGGCGAGCTGCTTGTCGTCGAGATCGAACATCTTGTCCTTCGGGATGCCGAGGTACATGGCGGCGATCATGATGCCCTCGAGCGCGTAGTCGCGCATCGCGAGCTTGCCCTTGTACTTGTCGCCCTCGAAGAACACCGACCAGTCGGGTTCCTTGTCCATCAGATCGGCGCGATAGACGATCGGGTTGATGCCCCAGTAGAAGGGGATGCCGTAGGTCTTGCCGTCCTTCTTGCCGAGATTGGTCGCCTTGAAGGTGTCGTAGAGCTTGGCGGCGTTCGGCACCTTGGCGAGGTCGATCGGCTGCAGCAGGTTCGAGGCGACGTAGAACTCGACCTTGTCGAGGCCGGGGGTGATCAGATCGACCGACGAAGCGCCGCCGGCGCGGAGCTTGGCGAACTGTTCGTCGTCGGTGCCGATGAAGGTCTTGTCGATCTTGATCCCGGTCTTCTCGATCAGGGCGGCGAGATAGTCGTCCTTGGCGAGGTTCTCCCAGGTCATCCAGCCGATGGTCTCGGCGGCCTGCGCGGCGCGGCCGCCCAGGGTGGTCAGCGCGGCACCGGCCAGTACGGACTTCAGCAGATCTCTACGGCGCATGTCGGGGGTCATCAGAGTCGGTCCTCCGTCGTCGGAAGGCGGACCGAGCGACCCCTCCGCCGGCCCCGCATCCTCGCCCCGAGTGAAAGAGATTTTCGGAAAACCGACAATATGAAAAGCGTGTTGCAAAACTGAGCAAATGCACGTTATTTCACCCTGCCTCGCCCATGGGCGCCACGAACCATCGGATCGAGCCGGGCGTGCAACCGTTCGATGTCGGCGAGCCGGCCGACCGCGGTCTCGCCGAGCGCCAGTCCGGCGGCCGAGCAGAGGTAGTTGATGACGCTCATCGGCGCCGCGTAGCTGTCGAACAGCGAGTGACCGCGGTTGAGGCAGCGCAGGGTGACGGTGGCGAGCTGGGCGGTGCGGTTGGCGGTCATGTCGGAGACCAGGACGGTCCCCGCACCGGCTTCGCGGGCCATGCCGAGGATCTCGCGCAGCAGGCTCGGGCGGCGGCGAAAACCGATCACCAACAGCCCGTCCTCGGGGCCGATGCCGACCAGATCCTCGGCCAGGGTCTGACCGGCGAGCGGCAGCAGGTGGACGTCCGGCCGGACATGGGCGAGCAGACCGCGGGCATAGCCGGCGAGCGCCGTGGAATTGCGGAAACCCAGCACCCACAGCCGGCGGGCCCGGACCAGCAGATCGACGGCGGCGGCGAGCGACTCCGGGCTCAGCATCTCGGCGGTACGGGCGAGATTCTGCAGGTCCTGGGCGATGTGCAGACCGAAGTCGCCGGCCGCCAAGCGGCGTTCGCCGATGCCGGTCAGTTCGTAGAGCGGCGAGCCCCAGTCGCGGGCGACCCGGGCGGCGCGGCGGGCGTCGTTGTAGCTGTCGTAGCCGAGGCGGCGGAAGAACCGGGCGGCGGTTGCGTTGGAGATCCCGGCGCGTTCGGCGAGTTCGCCGGCGGTGAAGGCGGAGAGATCGCCCTGCGCCTCGATCACCACTTCGGCGAGCCGTTTCTCGCTCGCCGTCAACCCGTCCCAGATCGCGTCGATGCGGGCGGCGATCGGCCGGTCGTCGTTCGGCGCGGCCGCATCCGCCGCCGAATCCGGCGATGAAAATTTCATCAGCGCCATCTGTTGAAAAGTCCCTTTCATTGGGAGTTCACTGAAGCGACGACGACGGTAGCCCCGAACGGTGGCCGACACCAACCCGAAAGGGCTGCCGCCGGCCCCGTGGATCCGCCCCGGCGAGGCTCGCCGAGCGCGGTCCCATCGACCAGGGAAGGACTCCTCTGCATGTCTCGTACCATCGTGGTCGGAGCCGCTCAGCTCGGGCCGATCGCCCGGGCCGAACCGCGTGAGGCGGTGGTCGTCCGGATGCGGACGCTGCTCGACCATGCCGCCCGGCGCGGTTGCGATCTCGTCTGCTATCCCGAACTGGCGCTGACCACCTTCTTCCCGCGCTGGTACATGCCCGACTGGGACGAGGTCGACACGTTCTTCGAAACCGAGATGCCCAACGCCGCCACCGCACCGTTGTTCGAACGTGCCAAGTCCCTCGGCATCGCCATCTCCTTCGGTTACGCCGAGAAGACGGTGGTCGACGGCAAGGTCCGGCGCTTCAACACCTCGATCCTGACCGATCGGGAAGGCGCGATCGTCCATCGCTATCACAAGATCCACTTGCCGGGGCATCCCGAGAACGAGCCGTGGCGGCCGTTCCAGCATCTCGAGAAGCGCTATTTCGAGCCCGGCGAGACGCCGTTCCGACCGGTCGAGGCGCTCGGCGGCAAGCTCGGACTGGCGATCTGCAACGACCGGCGCTGGCCGGAGACCTATCGCGAGCACGCCCTGCGCGGCACCGAGATGGTGCTGATCGGCTACAACACGCCGGTCCACTATCCGCTGGCGCCCGAGCACGACCATCTGCAGTGCTTCCACAACCAGTTGTCGCTCCAGGCCGGGGCCTATCAGAACGGCATGTGGGTGGTCGGGGTCGGCAAGGCCGGCAAGGAGGAGGGCTGCGACCTGATCGGCCAGAGCTCGATCGTCGCGCCGACCGGCGAAGTGGTGGCACAGACCTCGACGCTCCTCGACGAACTGGTCACCCACGACTGCGATCTCGACCGCTGCGCCGAGATCCGCGCCAACATCTTCGACTTCGCCAAACATCGGCGACCGGAGATGTATCCGCTGCTGTCCGCCCCGCCGGTCCGGCGCTGACGGACCCGAAGACGACAGACGGGAGAGGACCATGGCCGAGTTCGATCTGACCATCCGCGGCGGCACCGTCGCCACCGCCGGCGACGTCACGCGCTGCGACGTCGGCATCCGCGACGGCCGCATCGTCGCGCTCGCCGAGACGCTGCCGCCGGGCGCGCGCGACATCGACGCGACCGGACGGCTGGTGCTGCCGGGCGGGGTCGACGGCCACTGCCACATGGACCAGCCGGGCGGCGACGGCAGCCGGATGGCCGACGACTTCTTCACCGCCACCCGTTCGGCGGTGTTCGGCGGCAACACCACGGTGATCCCCTTCGCCGCCCAGGCGAAGGGCCAGTCGCTGCGCGACTCGGTCGCCGTCTATCACGCCAGCGCCGACGGCCGCGCCTTCGTCGACTACGCCTTCCATCTGATCGTCGCCGATCCCACGCCGAGCGTGCTCGGCCAGGAACTGCCGGCGCTGATCGAGAAGGGCTACACCTCGCTCAAGATCTACATGACCTACGACGGCATGAAGCTCGACGATCGCCAGATCCTCGACGTCTTCGCCGCGGCGCGGGCACACGGCGCGATGGTGATGGTCCATGCCGAGAACGCCGACTGCATCGCCTGGCTGACCGAAAGGCTGGAACGCGAGGGCAAGACGGCGCCGTTCTTCCACGGCGTGTCGCGGCCGCAGGTGGTCGAGCGCGAGGCGACCCATCGGGTGATCGCGCTCTCCGAACTGACCGACCTGCCGATCCTGATCGTCCACGTCTCCGGCGGCGAGGCGGCCGAGCAGATCCGCTCCGCCCAGGCGCGCGGCCTCCGGATCTACGCCGAGACCTGCCCGCAGTATCTGTTCCTCGACGCCGACGATCTCGCCGCGCCGGGCTTCGAGGGCGCCAAATGCGTCTGCTCGCCGCCGCCGCGCGAGAAGGCCAACCAGGAGAAGATCTGGGAGGCGCTGACCGGCGGCGTGTTCCAGGTGTTCTCGTCCGACCACGCGCCCTATCGCTACGACGACTCCGAGGGCAAAAAGCTGAAGGGCGAGTCGGCGTCGTTCCGCTACGTGCCGAACGGCGTGCCGGGGATCGAGACGCGGCTGCCGCTGCTGTTCTCCGGCGGCGTCGTCACCGGCAGGATGCCGCTCACCCGCTTCGTCGAAGTGACCTCGACCGCGCCGGCCCGGATGTACGGGCTCTATCCGCGCAAGGGTACGATCGCGGTCGGCGCCGACGCCGACATCGCGATCTGGGATCCCGACCGCGAAGTGACGATCACCAACGACCTGCTCCACCACGCCGCCGACTACACCCCCTACGAGGGGCAGGTGGTGCGGGGCTGGCCGGTGACGGTGATCTCGCGCGGCGACGTGGTGGTCGACGACGGCCGGCTCTTCGCCGAAGCCGGGCGCGGACGGTTCCTGCCCTGCGACCGGCCCGATCCGGCCCGGCCGAAGGGGATGCGGACACCGCTCGGCGCGAACGGCGCCTTCCGGGCGGAAGCGGTCTGATCGACCGGTCGGCGGGCCGCGCACACGGCACGCCGACCTCTCGGCCTCAGGCGCGGGCCAGGGCCTCGATCCGGTCGAGGCCGCCGAGCTTCGGGGCCAGCGCCGCCCAGACGGTCCGGGCGCCGTCGACCCAGGCGTCGCGGTTCTCCGCGGGCACCATCCGGCCGCCGGCGGCGAACGCGACACGCATCGAGGCGGCTTCGTCGGCTTCGATCAGGTCGTCGAAATGGAGGGCGCCCTCCCGCGCGGCGTCGGTGAACACCCGCTTCTCCTCGTCGGAGAGCCCGGCCCAGAACGAGGCGGCGAGGTGGACGACGCCGGTCGCCCGGATGTGGCCGGTCTCGACCAGCACCGGAACCACCTCGTAGAGCTTGAAACCGGCATAGGCCGACTTGGTCAGGTCCATCATGTCGACGACGCCGGACTTCAGCGCGTTCCAGGTCTCGGTGATCGGCAACGGCGTCGGCAGCGCCCCGTAGGCCTTCCACAGTTCGACGTGCAGCGGGCTCTGGATCACCCGGATGCGCTTGCCGGCGACGCTCGCCGGGGTGGTCGCCGGTACCTTCGCCAACAGGTGGCGAGCGCCGTAATCGATGTGGGCGAGGGTGACGAAACCCTGCGCGGCGAGACGGCGGCGCAGATCGTCGCCGACCGGACCGGCGACGGCGCGGCGGGCGTGGGCGCGGTCGGCGAACACGAAGGGCAGATCGAGGATCTGGGTCTCCGGCACCCAGGCCGCCAACGCCGAGACGGTGGTCACCGTCGCCTGGATCGAGCCGAGCCGCAGCCCCTCGGCGACCTCCTTCTCGCCGCCCAGCGCGGCATTGCCGACGATCCGGAACGCGAAGCGGCCGGGCAGCCGCTCCTCGACGAGATCGCGGATCTTCAGCCAGATCTTCGTCTCCGGCTTGTCGTCGGCCATCAGCGAGGCGACGGTCAGCGACTTCGGCGCGGCCGCGGCCCGGCGGACGAAGGGAAGCGGCAGGGCGGCGGCGGCGAGGCCGGTGGCGAAGGCACGGCGGGAGAGCAGGGACATCGAAGAAACCTCCGTGGAGATCAGAGAAGCGGGAGCACCGCAGCGGCGAGCGCCATCGCCGACAGCGCGGCGATCAGAACCAGGGTCAGCGGCAGCACGGCGCGGAACACCGCGGCATTGGAGAGGCCGCCGATGCCGGCGACGACGAAGACCAGCACCCCGACCGGCGGGGTCAGGCCGCCGATCATCAGATTGACGGTGAGGATCACGCCGAAGTGGATCGGATCGATCCCCGCGGCGATCGCCGCGGGCAGCAGCAACGGCGCGAACAGCAGGATCCCCGGGCCGACGTCGAGCGGACCACCGACCGCCAGCAGGATCAGGTTGGCCACCAGCATCACCATCAGCGGGCCGCCACCGAAGGCGGTGGTCAGATCGGCGAGCGCCTGGGGCAGGCCGTCGACGGCGAGCAGGAAGACCAGCGGTGCCGAGGAGGCGACCAGCAGGCCGATCGCCGCGGTCTCGCGTCCGGCCCGGAGGAAGGCGGCGAGGGTGGCGCGGCGCCCGTCCTCGGCGGCGAGCGCGGCGACCAGCGCATAGAGCGCGGCGACCGAGGCGGCCTCGGTCGGGGTGGCGATGCCGAGGCGGATGCCGAGGAAGACCACCAGGGCGAGACCGAACACCGGCAGCGCTCCGAAGAAGGCGCGGCGGCGTTCCCGCCGGTCGGCCGCCGGACGGCGGGCCGGGCCGGCGTCGACGTGGAGGGCCGCCGCCATCGCCGCCGCCAGGATCAGCCCGGCGACGAGGCCACCGGTGAACAGCCCGCCGACCGACAGGTTGGTGGCCGAGGCGAGCAGTAGGAAGGCGACCGACGGCGGCACGATGTTGGGCAGCACCGCGGTGGCGGCGACGATCGCGGCGGCCTTCTCGCGCGCCACCCCGTCGGCGACCAGCGCCGGCGCCAGCACCTTGGCGCCGAAGGCGGCATCGGCGATCGACGAGCCGGAGACCCCGGAGAACATCAGATTGGTGAGCAGCGTCGCCTGGGCCATGCCGCCGCGCCGATGGCCGACCAGAGCCGAGGCGAAACGGACCAGTCGCCCGGCGAGCCCGCCGATGTTCATCAGCATGCCGGCGAGCAGGAAGAAGGGAATCGCCAGGAGCAGGAACTTGCCGATCCCCGAGACCGTCTGCTGGACGATCGCGGCCTCCGGCAGGCGGGCGCCGAAGGGCACGGCGAGGGCGAGGCCGAGGATCAGCGAATGGGCGAGCGGCGCACCGACGAGCAGCGCGAGGCAGGCGACCGCGGCGGCGACCAGGCTCGGCCAGGCGACCGGCACGAGCGGCGGCCGATGCGAAACGGCGAGAAGCGCCGCCGCCGCGACCAGGATCAGGACGATCGTCGCGGGGGCGCGGCCGACGGCGAGACCACGCAGCACCCCCCGGAGAACCGCGAGGCAACCGCCGCCGATCACCGGCCAGAAGCGCCAGGACTCGGGCACGTCGAGGGTCGGCGAAACGCCGCCGATCAGGCTAGCGACGGTCGAAGCGCCGGAGATCAGCACCAGAGCCGCCGCCACCACCACGATCTCGGCGCCGATCTCGGCGCACGCCTTCGCCCGCCCGGCGAGGCGATCGGTGAGGAGATCGAGGCGCATCGCCAGCGGACCGGTGGCGCAGAGCGGCAGACCGAGGAAGACCAGCGCGCCGTGCAGCCAGATGCCGAGATCCTCGCTCGCCACGAATCCCGTGCCGAACAGGTAGCGCGCTCCGGTCGCCCCGATCACCACTTCCAGCAGCAGCACGAGCAGCGTCGCGGCGAGGCCGGCGACGAGCCGATCGAGCCACGTCTCGGCAAGCGCCGCCACTCGAACGAGGCCGCCGCGATCGAGGACGGCAGGAGACGCGGTCCGGTCGAGGTCGGTCACGGGCGAACGCCACTGCCGCCGAGCGGCGAGAACCAGGTCGGTCGCAGGATGCGGCTCCGCATCGTCTGGACGTAACGGGAGGTCTCGGCGCGGAACGCCTGCCAGGCCGGATCGGCCTCGAGCGCGGCACGGCGGGTCTCGCGATCGCCGAGGCTGTCGTAGCGCCAGACGTGGACGACCTCGTTGACCGTGCCGACGTCGGTGGTGAACCAGCCGAGGAGCGTGCCGAGATGGCCGATCTGGATCGCCATCCCCTTCTCGACGTAGGTGTCGAGATAGGTGCGCAGGTCGGCGGGGTGGATCGCATAGGTGCGTTCGTCGAGAATCATCGGATCACCGGACGAGCGAGGACGAAGACGCGGCCGCCGGACCGGCGGTCGCGCGGGGGACTCGGGACCCACGCGACGAGGCGGGGTCACACGCGATCCGGCTAGTGGCGATGTTCGATCATGACTCCATCCCTCCGCCGGCATGACCCGGATCAGGTTCGTCGGGTTGGAAAACGCGGTTTTCCTCTCAGCCCGCGATCGGGCACCCCGTGAGATGGCGCGACGGTAGACGTTCGGTGCAGATCCCGCCATGGGTATTTCTCCGCATGCGGCGCGAACCACCGGTCGATCCGCCCTGCCCAGCGGCGGCGCGACCTGTTAGGATGGCCGGATGGAGCGCGCCCGCACCGGGATCCGATCGCCGAACGACCCCGCGTCGACCGGCACCGAGTCGACCGTCGTCCGACATCGTGCGGGCGCGGGACGGCATGCGGTCTTCGGACTGATCGCGGTCGTCCTCGCCTATCTCGGTCTCGCCCTCGGGCTGCCCGGCACGACCGCTTCCGGCCCCGCCGGACTGATCTCGGCGGAGGCCGGCGCCCAGCGGGCCCACCTGCTCCAGCGCGATCGCGGCCAGACCGTCGTCACGGTGCGCGGCATCGACCCGCCGCGCGCCGATCGGCCTTCCGACGCCGGCGCTGTCGCCCGCTTCGCGATCGACGCCCCGCGGCGTGACGCCGTCCTCGGCCGCGCCCGCGTCGCAGAGGCCGGTCGCGCCGCCGCTCCCCTCGCCTTCCGCCCCCGTGGACCGCCGGTCGACGTCGCCGAGATCAACGCGGCCTGAGCCGCGCCGTTTTCTCCGACGCCTCAACCGAGCCCTCGCCGCCGCCCGCCGGGTGGCGTGCGGGCGCGTCTCCACGGACACATCTCCATGCGAACCTCTCGCTGGTTGGTGACGATCTATGCGATCGTCATCGCCCTCGGTCTCCTCACCGCGCTGCCGAACCTGCTCTCCCAGTCGACCCTCGACCGGATGCCGTCATGGTTCCCGCGCACCCACGTCGCCCTCGGCCTCGACCTGAAGGGCGGCTCGCACCTCGTCTTCGAGGTCGATTCGGCCGCCCTCGCCGACGAACGGCTGCAGGCGCTGGTCCAGGACGCCCGCCGCGCGCTGCGCGGTGCCGACATCGCCACCGCGTCGATCCGACGGGTCCGCGACACCGTCGCGGTCGTCGTCGCCGACGCCGGAAAGCGCGACCGGGCGCTCGCCGAACTGCGACGCCTCGCCAACCCGGTCGGGCTCGGCGGCACCGCCTCCGACATCGAGGTGAGCGCCGCCGGCGACACCACCCTTTCGATCCGGCTGACCGAAGCCGGGCTCCTCGACCGCCGCAACGCGGCGATCGGCCAGAGCCTGGAGATCATCCGCCAGCGCATCGACCAGATCGGCGTCGCCGAGCCGACCATCCAGCGGGTCGGCGCCGACCGCATCCTGGTACAGTTGCCCGGCGTCCAGGATCCCGGGCGGATCCGTCAGCTGATCGGCTCGACCGCCAAGATGTCGTTCCACCTGCTCGGCGAGCCGGGCGAGCCCGGCACCACGATGCTGGCCGACGCGCGCGGCCGGACCGCGCCGATCCTCGACCGGGTCGAGCTCGCCGGCGACCGGCTGAGCGACGCCCGGGTCGGCTTCGATCCGCGCACCAACGAACCGCTGGTGTCGTTCCGCTTCGACAACGCCGGCGCCACCCGCTTCGCCGAGATCACCAAGGCCAACGTCGGCCGACCCTTCGCCATCGTCCTCGACGGCAAGGTGCTGAGCACGCCGGTGATCCGCGAGCCGATCACCGGCGGCGCCGGCCAGATCTCCGGCGACTTCACGGTCGAGACCGCGAACGATCTCGCCGCGATGCTGCGGGCCGGCGCCCTGCCGGCGAAACTGACGGTCATCGAGGAACGCACCGTCGGCGCCGACCTCGGCGGCGACGCGATCCGGATGGGGCTCACCACTGGCCTCGCCGGTTTCGCCCTGGTGGTCGGCTTCATGGTGATGCTCTACGGCACCTGGGGGCTGCTCGCCAATCTGGCGCTGGGGCTCAACGTGATCCTCACCTTCGCCGCGCTGTCGCTGGTCGGGGCGACGCTGTCGCTGCCCGGCATCGCCGGCATCGTGCTCGGCGTCGGTCTGGCGGTCGACGCCAACGTGCTGATCAACGAACGCATCCGCGAGGAGACCGCGAAGGGCCGCGGCGCCTTCGCCGCGCTCGACGCCGGTTTCCGCCGGGCCTACTCGACCATCGTCGATTCCAACGTCACCTCGCTGATCGCCACGGTGCTGTTGTTCTGGTTCGGCTCCGGGCCGGTGCGCGGCTTCGCCGTCACCATGGGGCTCGGCATCGTCATCTCGATGTTCACCGCGGTCTCGGTGGTCCGCGTGCTGATGATCGCGATCGTCCGGAGGCTGAAGCTGAAGACGCTGACCATCCGTCCGCTGCTGCCGATCCGGCTGGTCCCAGACGGCACCCGGATCCGCTTCATGAAGGCACGGTTCTTCGGCATCGGCCTTTCGGCGGTCCTGTCGATCGCTTCGCTGATCCTGTTCGTCTCGCCGGGGCTGAACTACGGCGTCGACTTCCGCGGCGGCATCCAGATGGAGGTGACGACCCGGGCGCCGGTCGATCTCGGGGCCCTGCGCGCCGGTCTCGGCCGGCTCGGGCTCGGCGAGGTGACGCTGCAGGAGTTCGGCGACGCCACCCGCACCCTGGTCCGGGTCGAGCGGCAGGCCGGCGACGAGGCGGCGCAGACCGCGGCGGCGGCGAAGCTCAAGGCGGAGATCGTGCAGCTCGAGCCGACCGCCGAGATCGCCCGCACCGAAGTGGTCGGGCCGAAGGTCAGCGGCGAACTGGCGACCGCCGGCTTCATGGCGGTGACCTTCGCCAGTCTGGCGATGCTGGTCTACATCTGGGTGCGCTTCGAATGGCCGTTCGCGGTCGGGGCGATCGCCACGCTGCTGCTCGACGTCACCAAGACGGTCGGGTTCTTCGCGCTGACCGGCCTCGACTTCAACCTGACGGCGATCGCCGCGCTGCTGACCCTGGTCGGCTACTCGGTCAACGACAAGGTGGTGGTCTACGACCGGATGCGGGAGAACATGCGCCTCTACAAGGCGATGCCTCTCCGCGAGATCATCGACCTGTCGATCAACGAGACGCTGGCCCGCAGCCTCTACACCTCGGCGACCGCCTTCCTGGCGATGCTGCCGATGGCGATCTGGGGCGGCAGTGCGGTCGAGAGCTTCGCCGTGCCGATGATCTTCGGCATCGTCGTGGCGGCCTCGTCGTCGGTGTTCATCGCCGCGCCGATCCTGCTGTTCCTCGGCGACTGGCGGACCCGGCGGCGCGAAGCCAAGCCGGTTCCGGCGGTCGCCTGACGGCGACGGACACGTCCCGGCGGCACTCTCGCCGCCGGGATCGGTCAGGCGGCGATCTCGCTCTTCGGCAGGCGCAGGGTGGCGGTGAGGCCGCCGCCGAGGCGATTGGCGAGGCCGAGCGAACCGCCGTGCGAATGGACGATGCCGCGGGCGATGGCGAGACCCAGGCCGATGCCGCCGGTCTCGTGGCTGCGCGACGGCTCCAGGCGGACGAACGGCTTGAACGCCTCCTCGACCTGATTCTCCGGCAATCCCGGTCCGTCGTCGTCGACGTCGATCACCGGACCGCCGTCGCGGGTGGCGACCGAGATCCGGGCGCAACCGCCGTAGCGCACGGCGTTCTCGACCAGATTGCGCAGAGCCCGCTTCAGTGCCAGGGGGCGGCAGGCATAGATCAACGGCCCGCTTCCCGACAGGGTCACATCGGCGTCGCCGAGACGGAACTCTTCGACCAGCTCGCCGACCAGTTCGACCAGATCGACGCTGCGGGTCTCCTCGCGGGAGACCTCGTTGCGGGAGAAGGAGAGGGTCGCCTGGGTGATCGCGATCAACTCGTCGATGGTCGAGATCATGCCCTCGCGGGTGGTCTCGTCGTCGATGAACTCGGCCTTGAGGCGCAGCGTCGTCAACGGCGTCCGCAGGTCGTGGCTGACCGCGGCGAGCAGGCGCATCCGGTCGGTGACGAAGCGGCGGCGGCGCTCCTGCATGATGTCGAAGGCTTGCAGCGCCGACGTGATCTCCGAGGGTCCACGCTCGACGACGATGCTCACCTCCTCCTCGCCGCGCCCCACGCGCTCGGCCGCGGCGACGAGATCGCCGAGACCGCGGGTCTGCCAGCGCACCGCGACGACCACGACGGCGGAGATCGCCAGCGCCGAGCTCAGGAACGAGGCGATCACCAACCCGGTCGGAAACGGCGGAATCTCGACCAGGGTGCGGTAGACCAGGGTCCGCCGGTCGGCGAGGGGCACCACGATGTCCGCCGTCCAGGTGGAGGTGCGCCGGACCTCGGACTCGTAGTCGCCTCCGTCGACCCGGCCGGGAATCGGCGGGGCGATCTCCCGGCAGGGATGCCCGGCGCCGGTGTAGCGACCGAGCGACACCGTGGCCCCGGCGGGATGGCCCGGCGGAAGCATCCGGCGCAGGAGCGCCGACATTTCGGGATCGACGGGTTCGAGGCGCTGCGGCGGCGTTTCCCCCGAAGCGACGAGGAGCGCGCAGGAATTCTCCGAGCCGAAGTCGGCGATCAACCGCTCGGATCTGCCGATCTCGTCGTCGGCGAGCAGGCGGGCGAGGGTCACGGCCTGACCGAGGGCGCGGCCGTGGGCCATCGCCTTGGCGAGGTTCTTCTGCTCGTCGTGAAAGACGAGCACGAAACCGGCCTGGGCGACGGCCAGCGCCGTGACCAGGAGCAGAACCAGCCGCCCGGCCAATCCCCGCGGCCACAGGCAGATCATTCGACCTCCTCGACCCGGCCGGCGAAGACGTAACCGTCGCCCCAGACGGTCTTGATCAGGGCGGGCTGCTGGGGATCGCGCTCGAGCCGGCGGCGCAGGCGGCTGACCAGATTGTCGATCGAGCGATCGAACACCTGGGCGTTGCGGCCGGCGGTGATGTCGAGGAGCTGATCGCGGCTGAGGACGATGCCCGGCCGGGTGACGAAGGCCTGGAGCAGGCGGAACTCGGCGGTGCCCAGTGCCACCGGATTGTCGTCGGCATCGAACAGCGTGTGCGAGGCGGGATCGAGCAGCCAGCGATCGAAGCGCAACCGGACCCGCCCGGCCGGCGGCTCCATCCGCGGCACCGCGGCCGCCCGGCGCAGGATGGCGCGGATCCGGGCGAGCAGTTCGCGCGGATTGAACGGCTTGGTCACGTAGTCGTCGGCGCCGAGTTCGAGACCGATGATCCGGTCGGTCTCCTCGGACACGGCGGTCAGGAGGACCACCGGTACGTCGCTGGTCGCGCGAATCTGGCGACACAGAGAGAGCCCGTCCTCGCCGGGCATCATGATGTCGAGCACCACCAGATCGATCGCCGAGGTCTTCATCGCCGAACGCATCGCGACGCCGCCGTCGGCGACGCTGACACGGAGACCGTTCTTCTCGAAATACTTGGCGAGCAGCTCGCGAATTTCGCGATGGTCGTCGACGACGAGGATGTGCGAGGTGCGTTCCATGACGACGGGTCCGGATCGATCGATGGTCGTTTCGGCTTCGATCAACATAACGGATGCGGCCGGTCTCTCGCGGAAAATCTGCGACGAAACGTCACGACGGACGGGCGGCTCGAGCCGGGGGCGGAGCCGATCGGCGTCCGCCCCCGGCTCGAAATCAACGCAGGATCGCGGGCACCGCGGGCCGCGGGCCGGTGTAGCCGTCGACCACGTCCGGCTTCGAGACGTCGACCGGACGCCGCCAGCCGCCGCCGAGCGCCTTTGCCAGCGAGACATGATCGTTGGCGATCGCCGCGCGGCTCTGGATCAGCATGTCCTCTGCCGAATAGAGCGAGCGTTCGGCGTCGAGCACGTCGAGGAAGCTCGCGGTTCCCGATTCGTAGAGCGTGCGCGACAGCGTCGTGGCGCGGCGGTAGGAGGCGGTCGCGGCGGCGAGCTTGGCCGAACGGGCCCTCTCGCCCGACAGGGCGACCAGTGCGTTCTCGACGTCGCCGAGCGCGGTCAGCACGGACGCCCGCCAGGCGACGAAGGTCTGGTCGCGCACCGCCGCCTGGGCGTCGCGCGCCGCCTCCAGACGGCCCCCTTCGAAGATCGGGATCGAGACGCTCGGCCCCCACGACCAGGCGACCGACGAGGCCTTCGAGAGGTCGCCGATCTTCGAGGCGGAGGTGGAAATCGATCCGGAGAGCGAGATGCTCGGCCACATCGCGGCTTCGGAGGCGCCGAGCTTGGCGGTCGCCTGGGCGAGACGATGCTCGGCCGCCCTGACGTCCGGCCGCTGCGCGATCACCGCGGCGGGAACGCCGGCCGGCAGCGACCGGCGCGGCATCGGAATGGCGCCGTCGCGACGCAGCCGCTCGGCGAGCGCCCCGGGCTCGCGCCCGGTCAGGATCGACAGGCGGTGGATCGCCTCGGCCACGGCCGTCTCGAGCGACGGAATCCCCGCTTCGGTCGAGGCGGCGGCGGCTTCCGCCTTGGCGGTGTCGACGGCCGAGGCCGACCCGGCGTCGAACTTGGTGCGGGTCAGCGCCGCGGTCTTCCGCTGCGATTCGGCAGTGCGCCGGGCGAGCGCGATGCGGGCCCGGTCGCTGCGCACCTCGACGTAGGTGGAGGCGACGTCGCCGACCAGGGTGAGCAGCGTGGAATCGAGATCGGCCTCGGTCGCCGCCAGATTCGCCGTGGCCGCCTCGGCGGTGCGGGCGTTGGCACCGAACAGATCGATCTCCCAACTCGCGTCGAAGCCGCCCCGGAACAGGTCGGAGACGACCATGTCGCCGGTCGAGGTGTTCCTGGCGCGCGCGCGGGTCGCCGACCCGGAGGCGTCGAGGCTCGGCAGCTGCGCCGCTCCGGCCTGACGGGCGAGAGCCCGCGCCTCGCGGATCCTGGCGCGGGCCGCGGCGACGTCGAGATTGCCGGCGACCGCCTGTTCGATCAGTTCGTCGAGCAGCGGATCGCGGAAGTCGCGCCACCATTCGCCGAGCGCGGCGGTGCGGCCGTCGGCCGAGGCGTGCCAATGCGCGGGCACCTCGGCGGTCGGCGCGACCCAGTCCGGACCGACGGTGCAGCCGGCGAGGGCGAGCGCGACGACCAGCAGACCGGCGGCGGGTCCACGCCGCCGAAGGACGGCGACCCCGAGGGTTGAGGCATCAGGAAGCATGATCGACGGGTTCCGGGGTGAGGACGGCTTTCGCCGGGAAGAGGCGACGGACGACGACGAAGAGCAGCGGGATGAAGAAGACTCCGGCGGCGGTGGCGGCGATCATACCGCCCATGACGCCGATGCCGATCGAATTCTGCGCTCCCGAGCCGGCTCCCGAAGCGAGTGCCAAAGGCGCCACACCGAGGATGAAGGCCAGCGAGGTCATCAGGATCGGCCGCAACCGCTGTTTGGCGGCGGCGAGCGTCGCTTCGACCAGATCGGCCCCCGCCTTCTGCCGCTCGATCGCGAACTCGACGATCAGAATCGCGTTCTTCGCCGACAGGCCGATGGTCGTCAGGAGACCCACCTTGAAGTAGACGTCGTTGGTCTGACCGAACATCGTCGCCGCGACGAGCGCCCCGAAGACGCCGACCGGCACCGACAACATCACCGCGAAGGGAATCGACCAGCTCTCGTAGAGCGCGGCGAGGCTGAGGAACACCACCAGCACCGAGATCGCGTAGAGCGCCAGCGCCTGACTGCCGGACAGGCGTTCCTGCGCCGAGAGGCCGGTCCATTCGTGGGCGAAACCTTCCGGCAGCGAGGCGGCGATCTCGTCGATGATCTGCATCGCGGTGCCCGACGACACGCCCGGAGCGGCGGCCCCCTGGATCTCCATCGCCGCCGAGCCGTTGTAGCGCTCGAGACGCGGCGAACCGTAGGTCCAGCGGCTGGAGAGCAGCGCCGAGAACGGCACCATCTCGCCGGAGGCGTTGCGCACGTGCCAACGATCGAGATCGTCCGGCTGCCGGCGGAACTCGGCCGACGACTGGAGATAGACCGGCTTCACCCGGCCGCGATCGATGAAGTCGTTGACGTAGTCGGAGCCCCAGGCGGTCGACAGGGTGGTGTTGATGTCGGAGAGCGACACACCGAAGGCGCTCGCCTTCTCCTGGTCGATGTCGATGGCGAACTGCGGCGTGTCCTCCTGGCCGTTCGGCCGGGTGCCCATCAACGCCGGATTCTTGGCGGCCGCGGCGA
>CALFRR010000240.1 GCA_937919435.1 uncultured Alphaproteobacteria bacterium
CATCGAGAGCGCGATGCCGGTGGCGGTGTTCAACTACCTCTTCGCCGTGATGAACGACAACGAGCCGGAAGAGGTGGCCGGGATGATCCTGGTGTCGACGGCTCTCGCCTATCTCGGTCTGCCGTTCCTGGTCGCCGCGTTGATGTGAGCGGGCGGGAGACGCCGCCGTCCGTCGCCGGAGCGGTGCGGGATCAGATGTCGATCATGCCGAGCCGGATCGCCCGCACCACCGCAGCGACGCGGTTGTCGACGCCGAGTTTCGCGAAGACGTTCGCGATGTGATACTCGACCGACCCCAGGCCGATCGACAGATCGGCCGCGATCCTGGTGTTGGCGCAGCCCTCGGCCAGGAGGGAGAGGACGTCCATCTCCCGCTTGGTCATCCGCGGCACCGGTTCCGCCGGTTCCTCGGCGACCGGCGACAGTTGGAGGTAGGCGGCGCTGAACAGCGACGTCGCCATCCGGACGAACGGCTTCAGCCGGGGGTCGTCGAGCCTGGGCGCCCCTGACATCAGCCCGACCGCGCCCACCAGCGTCCCACCCGAATAGAGCGGGGTGGCCATGCCGGATTTCAGTCCGTACTCCTTTGCCTCGTCAAAAATGACCAGTTCTTTCTTACGGTAATATTTGTACGTATCCTCCCAGAAGAAGACGTCGCCGGTGCGGAAGCAGAAGCGTCGGGCGGGATCGATCTTGGCGTAGCTCATCGCCGCGTAGTGCCGGATCCAGTCCTCCGGATAGGTGCATGCGGTGATGCCTTCCCGCCATTGAGCAGAATCGTCGCGATGAACGAAGGCGACGCCGCTGAATCCGATCTCCGCCACGGCGCGATTGAGAGCATCGAAACAGTCGATGGGGCGACCTGCTGCGGTGAGGTCGTTGAGCAGGTTCACCATCGCGTTCTTTTCTGATGCGTCTCTGAACAACTTTGGCATTTCTGAATATGTCTTTCATTTTATTTGGTTGTTCGTGCGAATTTCAGTATCTGCTTCGACGTGAGAAGACGCGCACGGAAGTCGGGCTGAACCATAATAAAATATTAGGCTCGATCAATGGAGCCTTCAACAGGACAGAAGTCTCGTCCCGCGCGGCCGATCCGGCTCGGCTCGATACCGCACTCTGCCCGGCGCGGCGCGGGGGGATCGACCGGCGGGATCTTCCCGATGGCGCCGCCCTCGCCGCCGTGCCAGATTGCGCGGGTTCGGGTGTCCGGCTTCGGCCGGGAGAATCGGGAAGGCGGGGAAGGTCCGCCACGTGCCCAACGCCGTGAAGGGGATCGGCCGCGCAACATGCCACTGGTGCGAACCGGGAAGGCGCGCGGATCGAGGTGAACCTCAGTCGGAAGACCGGCCCGGACGATCGACCGCCTCTCGTGGACGGAGGGGACGGGACCGACGATCCATGAGGGGAACCATGGATACGACACCCTGTGCCTCGACCACCATTCCGTCGCTCGACTCCGTCGCCACGCTCGCCGACGTCCGTCGTCTCGTCGCCACCATGCCGGGGCCGGATGCCGCGGCGGCGGCGGCCTTCCGTGATCGCGACGGCCAACTGACCAAGATTCCGGGCTCGCTCGGCCGGCTCGAGGAGATCGGCGAATGGCTCGCCGCCTGGACCGGACGGATCCCGCCGCGGGTCGAGAAGCCGCTGATCGCGGTCTATGCCGCCAATCACGGCATCAACGCTCGGAACGTCTCGGCCTTCCCGGCCGCGGTGACGATGCAGATGGTCGCCAACTACGCCGCCGGCGGCGCCGCGATCAACCAGTTCTGCAAGGCCAACCGGCTCGATCTCCAGGTGGTGCCGCTCGATCTCGAGCACCCGACCCCCGACGTCTCGGTCGAAGACGCCTACGACGAGGCCGGCGTGGTCGCCGCGATCCGTGCCGGTTTCGCGTCGGCGACCGGCGGCACCGATCTCATCGGCTTCGGCGAGATGGGGATCGGCAACACCGCGATCGCCTCGGCGATCTACGCCGGCCTGTTCGGCGGTCCGGTGGCCGACTGGGTGGGCCCCGGCACCGGTGTGGTCGGGCCGGCGCTCGCCAACAAGATCGCGGTGGTCGGCCGGGCGGTCGCCCGCCTCGGCGGCGATCACGATCCGCTCGAAGTGCTGCGCCGGGTCGGCGGGCCGGAGATCGCCGCGATGGTAGGGGCGATCCTCGCCGCCCGCCACGCCCGGGTGCCGGTGATCGTCGACGGCTTCGTCACCACCGCGGCGGCGGCGGTGGTCTTCTGTCTCGATCCGAAGGCGATCGACCACTGCGTCTTCGCCCACAGGTCGGCCGAGCCGGCGCACGTCCGGGTGCTCGAGCGGCTCGGCAGGACGCCGATCCTCGACCTCGGTCTCAGGCTCGGCGAAGGCACCGGTGCGGCGGTCGCCGCCGGCATCGTCCGGATCGCCGCGGCCTATCACGCGGGCATGGCGACCTTCGCCGAAGCCGGCGTCTCGCACGAATGAGACCGAGTTCACGACGTTTCGATCCCTTCGAAACGTCGTGAACGAAGGCGAGGCCGAACGGGCGTCGGCCGGTCGGGCCGTACCACTCATGGGGTTCGGACGAGTCCGAACCCCATGACCCCCGATAGAGCCGTTCGTCGGCGCCGTCCCGGGTCCGCCGGGGCGGCGCCGGACGACCTCAGGCGACGGGCGTCTCGGCGCGGAGCGCTTCGAAGATCTCGACCGCGGCCAGCGTGGCGCGCATCTGCACCTCGTGGGCGAGGCGGAAGGCGGGGCCGGTGATGGTCTCGTCGGGATGCTCGGTGATCAGCTCGAGCGGTGCGGTGGAGCGCGCCGCGCCGCCGACCTGACAGGGGATGCCGGCGATCACCTCGAACGGGATCCGGCCGACGTGGGCCCGGTAGGCATCCATCTGCACCGCGTTGAGCGCGATCATCTCGGGGACTTCCGCCGCCAGCCGGTGCGCCAGCCGTTCGGTGAAGCGGTGGGCGAACGCGCCCCAGCCGTCGCGGTGGCGCACCACCAGGAAGAACCCCTTGGGCAGCGCCCACAGCGCGAAGCCGCGCGGCACGTGGCCGGTGAACGGCCGGCTCCACTCGTGCGAGGGATAGCCGTGCAGATTGACGTGCAGTTCGGCGCCGGTCAGGGCGAAGGCCCGCTGTCGGGCGGCGAACTCGTAGACCTCGCCGGTGGCGTCCCAGCGGTGGCCGAGATCGTCGCCGAGCGCGGTGTAGCGGGCGGCGTGGTGCATGTGGGCGGGATTGTCGCGGCGCAGCCGGTGGTGCAGCGCGTAGCCGTCCGGGTTCTCCGAAGGGGTCACCGCGAAGCGGCGGCCGGCCCGCTTCAGCGCCGCGGCGGCGCGCAGTGCCCCGACCACGCCGGAGGTCTCGTTGGCGTGCTGGCCGCCGGAGATCGCCACGCCCGGGCCGGTCCCGTCGAGGAAGGTGCCGAGCACCGGCCGGCCCTCGCGCGACGTCGCCCGGTAGCCCTCGCCGCCGAGAGCGGCGAGGGCATCGGCGATCCGAGCCGGGGTCAGCGGCTCTTCTGCCTCGTCGATCGGCCGGTCGTCGTCCGCATGGGCGAAGTCGTCGGGGCCGAAGGATTCCAGGCGCACGGACAGGCGGGCCGGCCCGTCGACGGCGCGGATCAGCGGCACGATCTGGCCGGGCCGCAGGTCGCGGGCGCCGTCGGCGCGGCCGGAGCGGCGGGTGAAGACCTCGAGCAGTGAGAAGTAGACCTCCTCGTGCAGCGCTTCGACGGTGTCGGCGACCTCGTCGCCGAAGCCGAGGTCGCGGCGGATCGCCGGGATCTCCGCCTCGACCACCAGCCGTTCGAACTGCGGCTCGACCGGGCTCCAGGGATGGCCGGCGACCGTGGCGATCGTGTCGAGGAACAGCCTCTCGATCTCGCAGGCGATCGGCTCGTCGACTCGCGGCGGCTCGCCCGCCCGGCCGATCCGGAGCCATCCGGAGGCGGCGAGGATGCGGGCGCCGGTGTGGTCGATCCGCGAGACGTTGGGCGCGAAGACCGTGGCGCGGCGCACGCCGCCGTCGGCCGCGACCAGGGTGACCGTGTGGTCGAGGCCGGCGGCACCCGCCTCCAGCACCAGCGGCACCCCGCCCAGCATCGCCGACAGCGGATAGGCCTCGAGCGCGAACCGTCCTTCGACCGCGTCGGGATGGACCGGCAGTCCGATCCGGACCTCGGCGAGACCGTCGCGCGGCAGCTCTTCGAGGAAGGCGTGGACCAGCGGCTTGTAGGCCGAGCGGATCCGGGCGGAGACGCCCTTCTTAAGAAGCGCGGCTTCGGCGGCGCGGCGCGGCCCCTCGTCTTCGAAGACCCAGAGCTCGACCGTCTCGCCGGGCCGGACCCGGGCGGAGAGATCGGCGACCGTCGCATCGAGGCTGCGCGGGTAGGAACGTTCGAGGAGGACGGTCATCACGGTACCTTCGCGGTCGGATCGAGATTGTCGCGCAGCCAGTCGCCGACCAGGTTGAGGCCGAGCACGGTCATCATGATGGCGAGGCCGGGGAACACGGTGATCCACCAAGCCGTCTGCATGTAGGTGCGGCCGTCGGCGAGCATGCCGCCCCAGCTCGGCACCAGCGGATCGACGCCGAGACCGAGGAAGGTCAGGCTCGATTCGAGCAGGATGTTGTTGGCGACGTTGAGGGTCATCAGGATCAGCACGGGACCGAAGGCGTTCGGCAGGACGTGCAGGAACAGGATCCGCGGGTCCGGCAGGCCGAAGGCCCGGGCCGCCTGGACGAACTCGCGTTCGCGCAAGGAGAGCACCGAGCCGCGCACGACGCGGGCGTACTGCACCCACTGCGAGACGATCATCAGCACGATCATCAGGGGCAGGCTCGACCCGACGATCGCCGCGAAGGTGATGGCGAGCAGGATGAACGGCAGCGCCAGCTGGACGTCGGCGAAGCGCATCAGCAGGGTCTCGGCGAGGCCGCGGTAGTAGCCGGCGACCAGCCCGACCAGGGTGCCGAACGAGGCGGCGCCGAGCACCGACCAGAAGCCGACGGTGAGCGAGATCCAGCCGCCGGTGACCACCCGGGAGAGCACGTCGCGGCCGAGCGGATCGGTGCCGAGCGGATGAGCGGCACGGACGAAGGGCGGCAGCAGCCTGGCCTTCAGGTCCATCGCCTCGCCGCCGTCGGGGAACAGCCAGCCGGAGGCGAGGACGCCGCCGATCATCACGGCGAGCAGGAAGCCGCCGAGCACCAGTTCGAGCGCGAGGAAACGGCGGAGCGAGAAGCGGGAGGCGCGCACGGGCTTCACTCCGTCCGGATACGGGGGTCGACGAGGCCGTAGACGATGTCGACGGCGAGGTTCACCCCGACGATCAGCACCGCGAACACCGTCACCACGCCCTGGAGGACCGGATAATCGCGCCCCGACACCGCGTCGAGCGCCAGGCTGCCCATGCCCGGCCAGTTGAAGACCCGCTCGATGACGACGAGGCCGGCGACCAGACCGCCGAACTGGATGCCGACGTAGGTGATCAGCGGAATCGCCGAGTTCCGGAGTGCGTGCTTGTAGAGCACCACCCGTTCGGCCAGCCCCTTGGCGCGGGCGACCATGATGTACTGGGCCGACAGGGTCTCCAGCATCGCCGTGCGCACCAGACGGACGTTGGCGGCGGTGTTGATGACGCCGGCGGTCAGCGCCGGCAGGATCAGAGAGGTCGGCCCGTCCCAGCCCGACGGCGGCAGCCACTTCAGCAGGATCGAGAAGACCAGCACCATCATCAGCGCCAGCCAGAAGTTCGGGAACGACAGGCCGGCGAGCGAGACGATGCGGATCACCTGATCTTCGGCGCCGCCGCGCTTCACCGCGGCGCGGATGCCGAGCGGGATGGCGAGGACGATCGACACGAGGAGTGCGGAGACCGCGAGGATCAGGGTGGCCGGCAGCGCCTTGGCGATCAGCACCGTGACCGGCGTGCCGCCCATGAAGCTGTTGCCGAGATCGCCGGCGAAGAGCCCCTTCAGGAAGCCGAGATACTGGACGTGGAACGGCCGGTCGAGGCCGAGGGCGAGGCGGATGTTGGCGAGATCCTGTTCGGTGACGCTGCCCGCCCCCTGCGTCAGCATGACCGCCGGATCGCCGGAGAGCCTCACCGCCCAGGAGACGATCAGGGTCACCGCGAAGACGACGAACAGCGCCTGGGCGAAGCGTCGGATCAGGAACAGGGTCATGGAGCACTCCGGTCTCGGCGCGACCGGCCCGAGGGACGATCGCGCCGGAGGAATCGGGGTCAGTCGACGGAGACGTCGGTGAAGCGGTAGCGGTTGTCGCCCGGCAGGACGAAGCCCTTCACCCGCTTGTTGATGCCGACGAAGGTGTTGAGGTTGTAGAGCGGCAGCTCCAGCGCCCGGTTGGCGACATAGGCGCCGACCTCGCGCAGCAGCTTCAGCCGCTCCGCCTGATCGGTGATCGACCGCTGCTTCTCGAGCAGAGCGTCGAGCTTCGGATCGCTGTCGTAGGGGTTCCACTTCTCGCCGGTGTGGTACATCAGGTAGGCGGTGTTGTCGAAGTCGAAGGTCCAGCCGCCCCAGGCGGTGTGGAACATCTCGCCGGTCTTGCCGTTCGGGATGATGTCGTTCAGGAGAACGCTGACCTCGTAGGGCTTGACCGTCGGCTTCAGGCCGACACCCTGGAGATAGCCGGCGACCGCCTGGGCGACTTCACGGAAGGTGGCGTCGTTGCCGCGGATGTCGAGCTGGACGGCGGTACCGGGAGCCACCTTGGCGGCGGCGAGCAGCTTCTTGGCGCCGGCCGGATCGAAGGGCAGCGGCTTCAGCTCGGGGTCGTGGCCGAAGGACACTTCCGACTGGAAGGAGACGATCGGCTTGGCCTGGCCGAGCAGGATCTCCTTGACGATGGTCTCGCGGTCGACCGCCATGATCAGCGCCTTGCGGACGTTCTCGTCCTTGGTGACGCCGTTCTTGGTGTTGAAGCGCAGCACCACCACGGTCGGGCCGGGCACCGACATCACGTCGAGGTTCTGCTGGCCCTTGATCGTCTCGATCTGCGAGAGCGGGATCAGGGTGGCGATGTCGAGCCGGCCGGCCTGGAGTTCGGCGACCTCGGTGCCGGGTTCGGCGATGAAGCGGAAGTCGACGCCGTCGAGCTTCGGCTTGCCGCCCCAGAAGTTCGGGTTGGCCTTCAGCTTGATCCCGACCTTCGGCTCGTAGGCGTCGAGCATGAACGGGCCGGTGCCGACCGGGTGGGTGTTGAACCACGCATCGCCCTTCTCGGCGACGTATTTCGGCGGAACGATCATCGCGCCGTAGCCGGCGAGCTTGGTCGGCAGCACCGGATCGGGCTTCTTCAGCACCATGTCGATCGTGTAGGGGTCGATCACCTCGATCCGTTCGATCGCGTTGTAGTTCGACTGCTGCGGCCCCTTGGCGCCCTCGGCGCCGAGCAGACGCTCGAAGGTGAACTTCACCGCCTCGGCGTCGAAGGCTTCGCCGTTGTGGAAGGTGACGCCCTTGCGGAGCTCGAAACGGATCTTCAGGCCGTCGTCGGAGACCTTCCAGCTCGTCGCCAGTCCGGGCACCAGCTTCATGTCCGGGCCGCGCTGGATCAGGCCGTCGTAGACGTTGTTGGCGACCTTCGACCAGTCGACCAGGAAGGTGTCGATCGGGTCCCAGCTGCCCGGATCGAGCGCCTGGGCGACGGTCAGCGTGCCGCCGGCGAGCGCCGGCGCCGCGGTGCCGACGAGGGCCGCCGCCAGAACGGCGGAGGAAAGGCGACCGATCCTGCTCAGCATGGGTACCTCCTTCTGTTGGGCGTCGGCCGATCGGGCGACACCATCGACGAAACGGTGCGACGTCTTCAGGCCTCGGTCTCGGCCACCCGGTGGCCGGGGGCGACCTCGACGAGGCGGACTCGGGTCGGCGGATCGTCGACCCGACGGATCGGGCTCGGGATCTCGCCGGTGATCAGCGGCCGGGCGACCCGGCGGGCCGGATCGGGGACCGGCACCGCGGCGATCAGCTTCCGGGTGTAGGGATGGTGCGGCGTCTCGAAGATCTGCCGGCGCGTGCCGATCTCGACGATCTGGCCGAGATACATCACCGCCACCCGGTGGCTGACCCGCTCGACCACCGCCATGTCGTGGGTGATGAACAGATAGGCGAGGCCGCGGCGGCGTTGCAGGTCCATCAGCAGGTTGACGATCTGCGCCTGGACCTGGACGTCGAGCGCGGCGACGCTCTCGTCGGCGACGATCAGCTTCGGGTCGACGCCGAGGGCGCGGGCGATGCAGATGCGCTGCCGCTGGCCGCCGGAGAACTCGTGCGGGTATCGGTCGGCATGGCCGGCGTCGAGCCCGACCTGGGCGAGCAGTTCGGCCACCCGGTCGCGGGCCGGCGCGCCGGCGCCGACGACGCCGTGGTGGAGCATCGGTTCGGCGATCGAATAGCCGACGGTGCGGCGCGGATCGAGCGAGGCGAAGGGGTCCTGGAAGACGTATTGGATGTCGCGCTTCAGCGCCCGCCGCTCGGCGGCGCCCATCGCCGAGAAGGCGCGGCCCCGGAACCGGATCTCGCCGGAATCCGGTGTGAGCAGCTGTTGGATGGTCTTGCCGATGGTCGACTTGCCCGATCCGGATTCGCCGACCAGAGCCAGCGTCTCGCCCGGGAAGAGCGAGAAGTCGACCTCCTCGACCGCATGGACGCGGCTGAGCGGCCGGCCGAGGATCGAGCGTTCGACGGTGAAACGGGTGGTCAGCCCGGAGACCTCGAGCAGCGGAGCCCCCGCCTCGACGGTGTCCTGTTCGAGCGGCGCGGGCACTTCCGCCTCCGGCGCGACCGCCTCGGCCTCGTCGACGATCGGGAACCGGGCGGGGAACTCGGTGCCGGTCATCGCGCCGAGCTTCGGCACCGCGGCGAGCAGCGCCCGGGTGTAGGGCCGGCGGGCGGCGTGGAAGATCTCGCCGACCGGTCCGTGCTCGATCTTCTCGCCCTTCTTCATCACCACCACGTCGTCGGCCATCTCGGCGACGACGCCCATGTCGTGGGTGATGAAGACGACGGTGGTGCCGAATTCGGCCTGCAGTTCGCGGATCGTCGCCAGGATCTGGGCCTGGATGGTGACGTCGAGGGCGGTGGTCGGCTCGTCGGCGATCAGCAGTTTCGGACGGCAGGACAGCGCCATGGCGATCATCACCCGCTGGCGCATGCCGCCGGAGAGCCGGTGCGGATGGCTGTCCATCAGCCGGGCGGAGTCGGGCAGGCGGACCTTCTCGAACAGCGCCCGGGTCCGCTCGCGCGCCTCGCGGCGGTCGACCCGCTGATGCAGCACGATCGCCTCGGCGACCTGATCGCCGACCGGGAACACCGGGTTCAGCGAGGTCATCGGCTCCTGGAAGATCATCGCGATCTCGTTGCCGCGGATCGCCCGGACGGTGGCCGGGTCGGCGCGGGCGAGATCGATCTCGCCGGCGAAGGACGAGCGGAAGCGGGCCCGGCCGGTGACGATGCGGGCGCCGAGGTGATCGGTCAGCCGGAGCAGCGACAGCGCGGTGATCGACTTGCCGGATCCGCTCTCGCCGACGATCGCCAGGGTGCGCCCGGCGTGGAGATCGAAGCTCAGCCGATCGACCACCCGCAGCGCACCACCGGGGACCGAGAACTCGATCGAGAGATCTTCGACCGAGAGGATCGGTTCGCCGACGACCGGGCCCGGATTCGGCACGGCGCTCACCGGAACACCTCCGGCCGGGCCGGACCGGTCGTGGCGACGCCGCTCGGCGGTGAGGGTTCGGCGGATCCGCGCGACGCGATGCGACGGCCGAGCCGACGGATCGCCGGCTCGGCCGTCGAACGAGATCGGTCGACCCTCGCGTCGGCCGTCGCAAACGCCATCGCGTCCCCCGTCACATTGCCAAAACCCATGTATTTCGTCTGGGTAACATCGATATTTCGTTGCGGCAAGGGGCGCCCTGCCCAGTCTGTGGGCAGAACGCACCACGAACAGGGTGTGGGCACGAAGGCTTGCGACGGAGACGCGAAGGTCTCAGACGGAGCGGCCTCCGAGGTCGGCGGATCGCGCCGGGATCGATGCTCGCCGCGGTGCCGGCAGGCCGAGGAGAAACCGGGTCGGCGGGGTGAGACGGGCGGCCGCGGCGATGGCGATGCCGAGCCCCCAGGTCAGTCCGGCGATCACCGCCGCCTTGGTGAAGGGTGTGTCGCTCCAGTCGCGCCAGTACCAGCCGGCGACGACGATGATCGTCTGATGGACGACGTAGAAGGCGAGGCTCAACGGCGCGAAGGCGCCGAGGACGGGGAGCGGGCGGGCGAGGAACCGCGCGGCGAGGCCGGCGAAGGCGAGGATCGCGAACCATTCCGCGGCGACCCGGACGGTCGTCCGGACGATCCGCGGCGCCGGCAGGCCATAGCGCAGGGCGAGCCAGGCGGCGCCGCAGGCGAGGGCGATGCCGCCGAGCCGGCCGGTGGTGCGGCGGATCTCGTCGCGGTCGGCGGGGCGGACGAAGACGATCGCCCCGAGCCCCGTCACCAGCAGATAGTGTGCGTGGTTCGCCCAGTCGCCGGCGAGCGCATGGGTGTTGCCGAACCGCGGGCGCAGGAAGGTCTCGATCAGGGCGAGCGGCAGGATCGGCAGCAGAACCCGCCATCCGCCGAGCCAGGGGCGATCCGCGGCGGAGGCGGCGGAGAAACGACGCGCGGCGACGCCGGCCACCGGCAGCAGGACGATCGAATAGACCAGCAGATAGACCATGAACCACAGGTGGTGCCAACTGAAGTTGCCGTGGTCGTAGCAGCAGTCGAAGAACCGCGGGTAGAACTCGAGGTAACCGCCGCTCCAGTCGATCGGGCTCTGCCGGCCGGGCATGCCGTGGCTGATCCGTTCGACCCAGACCTGCGGCGGCACGACGATCAGGATGCCGGCGACGAGCGGCACCAGGATGCGGCCGACCCGTTCGGTGAGGAACCGGCCCGGGCTGCGGCGTTCGAGGCTCAGCACCATCGCCGCACCGGCGAGCGCGAAGAGCAGCGGCATCTGCACGACGTTGAGGACGCCGATCACGAGATCGGCGGCGGGTTGGCGTCCGAGGTCCTTGACGTGCCAGGGATCGACGTCGAAGAGACGGGCGGTGTGGAAGGGGACGAGCAGCAGCACGGCGAGGCTGCGCAACTGATCGATGTCGTGTCGGCGATCCGAGGCCATGGCCTTCTCCGTTCGGCCGATTGCCATAACTGAATGAATGGTTCATTCATAAACCCATGCGAACCAAGAAACCAGGGCGTCTCGGAGAAATCGCGGTGGCGGCGCGGGTGGTGTTCACCCGTCAGGGCTGGCGGTCGACCCAGATGGCCGACGTGGCGCGCGAGGCCGGGGTCTCCGCCGGGGCGCTCTATGCCTATGTCGACGGCAAGGAGGCGCTGTTCGAACTCGCGCTCGCCGAGGCGACGGACGGGCTCGATCCGGCCGTCGCGAGCGCCGAGCGCTTCGTGCCGATCGGCCTCGCCGCCCGGATGGCGGCGATCCGCGCGTCGCGGTTCGATGCGGCGCACTGGCCGCAGATCGCCGGCGTCGAGACCGCGACCGATCCGGCGGCGCTCGGTGCGGCGCTCGGCGAGCTCCACGACCGGCTGGGGCCGCTGCGCCGGCTGATCTGGCTGCTCGACCGTTGCGCCGGCGACGCGCCGGGGCTCGACCTCGCCTGGCAGAGCGAGATTCGTGGCCGCTACATCGCCGATCTGACCCGGTTGGTCGTCCGGGTGACCGGCGATGCCGACCCCGACCGGGCCGAAGTGCGGGCGCGGGCGCTGATGGAGATGACGGTGTGGATGGCGATGCATCGCCACCGCGATCCCCGCCCGCCGAACGTCGACGAGACGACGGCGCGGGCGACGGTGGTGGAGATCGGCATCGCCTCGGCGGCGCGGTGGCGGTCGGACGGCGTCTGAGGGACGCCACGGCCCGGGCGTCGACGAGCGACGTCACGCGCCGGCGCCCCGAAACGCCGGGCGATGCGACGGACCGCGGCCGGCATCGCGTCTTCCGCGGCGGTCGGTCCGGCGCGGCGGCTTCCGCCGATGCCGCGCGGGAATCAGCTCACGGTGATCTCGATCAGGCTCGGGCCCGACCGGTCGAGCGCCTCGGCGACGGCGCTGCCGATCGCCTCGACCGTGTCGGCGCGCACCGCCGGCACGCCCATCGAGGCGGCGAGCGCCGAAAAGTCGATCGCCGGGTGGTCGACGTCCATGCCGACGAAGCGGCCGGCGACCGCGTTGGCGCAGCCGAGTTGCCGGGCGATGTTCTGCAGGACGCCGTAGCGGCGGTTGTTGAACACGAAGAACAGCACCTTCGCGCCGTGGTGGGCGGCGCTCCACAGCGCCTGCGGCGAATACATCGCGCCGCCGTCGCCGACGAAGGAGGCGACCGGCCCGTCGTGGACGAGCGCCGCGCCGACCGCCGCCGGCATGTTGCAGCCGAGGACGCCGCCGCGGGCGAAGAAATAGCGGCCCGGCCGGGTCATCAGGAGCTCCTGGACCTTGCCGAAGGTCGCCGCCGAATCGTTGGCGAGCAGCGTGTTCTCCGGCAACGCGTCGGAGACCGCGAGCACCGCGAGATCGGGCGACAGCAGCCCTTCGTCGGCCCCGGCGAGGATCTCGGCGCGGATCGAGGCGACGTGCGCCTCCTTCGCCGCCCGCCGCCGGTCGAGCCGCGTCTCCACCTGCGACCGGTCGAGCACCATCGCCAGCCGCGCCGCGGCGGTGTGCAGCGTCGCGCCGATGTCGCCGAGGAGAGCGGTGTCGGCGGCGTGCTCGCGGCCGAAGGCCTCGGCGTTGTCGGCGACGTGGTGGACCGAGACGCCCTGCGGGATCGGCTCGACGTCGCGGTAGGGGTAGGCGACGAAGGCCCGCCCGCCGACCAGGACGATCGCCTCCGCCGTCGACAGCCGCTCGCGCATCACCGCGAAATCCGGCTTGAGGACGCCCGCCCAGCAGGGATGGGCGGAGGGGAAGGCGGAGCGCGAGGTCAGTTGGGTGCCCCACACCGCATAGCCGCCGGCTTCCGCGAAGGCGACGATACCGGAGGCGGCGGTCGCCGGCAGGTCGTCGCCGAGCAGCACCACGACCTTCTCGGGATCGAGGGCGGAGAGCCGTTCGGCGAAGGCGGCGGCGTCCGGCGACGGCCCCAGCCGCGGCGGCGCCGAGGCCGGCGGGGTCGGACCGGCGACCGGCTGGGCCAGCACGTCCATCGGCAGCGACAGGAACACCGGCCCCGAGGGCGCGGTGCGGGCGATGGCGAAGGCCCGGCGCAACGCCTTGCCGACGTCCTCGCCGCGGCGTACCTCGGTCGCCCATTTGGTGACCGGCGCGGCGAGGGCGACGAGATCGCCGGAGAGCCACGGCTCGGTCATCAGATGGCGGGTGTCCTGCTGGCCGGCGGTGACCACCAACGGCGTCTCGCTCGCCTTGGAGGCGGTGAGCACGCCCATCGCGTTGCCGAGGCCGCCGGCCGCATGGAGGTTGACGAAGCCGGTCCGGCCCGAGGTCAGCGCCCAGCCGTCGGCCATGCCGACCGCCGTCGCCTCCTGGAGGCCGAGCACGTAGGTGATGTCGGGGGCATCGACCAGCGCGTCCATCAGCGGCATCTCGGTCGAGCCGGGATTGCCGAAGACGTGGGTGATCCCCTCGTCGCGCAGGATGTCGAGGAGGATGTCGCTGGCCGGCCGTGTCATGGGGTTCGCTCCGTCGCGATGGGGCTCGGCGGAGCCTAATCCGAGGGGCACGACAGCGGTGGTCGAAAAAGGCCGAAGCATCGTGTAGTCTCGCAATCCGATATCGCCGATACGGCGGAACGAGGCATCGGATCGCGCATGGACGAGATCGACCGCAAGATCCTGCGCATCCTCCAGGAGGATGCGTCGATCCAGAATCAGGCGCTCGCCGCCCGCGTCGGCCTGTCGCCGTCGCCGTGTCTGAGGCGGGTCAAGGCGCTCGAGGCGGCGGGCGTGATCCGCCGCTACGTGGCGATCGTCGACGGTGCGGCGGTCGGCGCCGGCTTCCTCGCCTTCGTCGAGGTGCGGCTCGAGAAGCAGGCCGAGGCCTATTCGATCCGTTTCGAGACGGCGATCGCGGCCCGGCCGGAGGTGATCGACTGCGCCTTCGTCACCGGCGACTACGACTATCTGGTCAAGGTGGCGGTCGCCGATCTCGACGAGTTCCATCGCTTCCTGACCCAGGTGCTGACCCGCATCGACGGCGTCGCCAACACCCGCACGATCATCCCGGTGAAGCGGATCAAGGAGACGACGGCGGTCAAGATCGCCTGATCCGGACATGCGAACCGGAGCCGCGGCACCGTGCGGCCCCGCCTCGTGCCGCTCCCGCCACCATCACCGGCCGCAGACCACCGGCACCACCGCCGGCGCCAGGGTCGCCACCACCCGTGCCGCGGATCCGCCGACGGCGGTCGACGTGTCGAGTTTCGCGTCGGTGGCGACCGCCAGATCGGCGGGCGGTGCCAGCCGGTGGATCGCCTCGGGCACCAGCCCGGCGACCAGACGGGTCTCGTCGGGTTTCGCCGTGACGATCCCGACCACCCGGCCGGAGAGGTCGGCGACCACCGCCCCGGCGCCGCCGCGTTGCAGGGCGAGCCGCGCCCCGGACGCCGCGAGCGTGCCGGAAACCACCACCGGCCGACCGCCGTCGCTCGCCGCGAGGGCCACCACCGGTGCCCCCGGCGTCGCCGTGGTCAGCGCGAAGCGCGGTGCCGCCGTCTGCCCGTCGTAGCCGAGGAGCGCCAGCCCGTCCGGTGCGGCGACCGTCTCCGGCTTCGCCGGCCGGCCGGCGACGGTCAGGTTCGTGCAGCCGGTGATCGCCGCCGCCGCGGTCAGCACGCGGCCGGGGCCGACCACCAGACCGGTGGCGAGGCCGGTCGCCGGAATCGCCGCCGGGGTGGGGGTGGCGGCCGGGGGCGCGGCGGGTGGCGTGGTCGGAGCCGTCGCGACGTTCGGCTGCGCCGGCGTCGAGCCGGGGAACGGTTCGAAGGTACCGGCGGTGGCGATCACCACCCGGTCGAGCTCGGGGCCGAGCGCCGCGTCGAGGACGAAGGTGAAGCCGCGGATGTCGGTCGGTCCGCGCACGAAGCGGGCGTAGCCGCGCTTTCCGCCGAGGTCGTCGGCGACCACGAACCAGTCGGGTCGCAACACCGAATAGGTGATGCGGCGACCGGGCATCTCGGCGCGGACCAGATCGAACACCCGGGCGAGGTCGGTGCCGGCGATCCGGTGGGTGCGCAGCTCGACCCGTCCGTCCTTCGACGGCCACCGGCTGCCCGCCTCGGCCCGGCCGATCGGGCCGATCACCTTGAGCGGCACGCCGATCCGCACGCCGGTCGCCGGATCGGCGATCATCTGCCAACCGACCGCCGCCTTCTTGGTGCCGGTCAGCTCGGCGAAGGCCTTGGCCGCGACGTCGCCGCCGACCGCGTCGGGGCCGAGCTTGCGGCGGGCGAGGAAGGCGGAGAGCGCTTCGAAGGTCATCCTGCCGAAGGTGCCGTCGAGCGATCCGGCATAGTCGCCCGACCACACCAGCGCCTCCTGGACGGCCACCCGCCGGTCGAGCGGCAGCGCTTCCCAGATCGCCCGGGTCGGCTCGAAGGCCGGCGACATCGCCGGTGCGACGGTGGGCGTCGCCGGACGGGCGACCGGGGCCGGCTGGGCGAAGGCTCCCGTGGAGGCGGCGACCAGCGGCAGGGCGAGGATCACGGCGAGCGATCGGCGGAACACGGGGCCGGCGACGGCGTTCGGCGTCGCGGCGGTCCCGTTTCGCGGTGAAACGGCGGACATGGCTCGGTCTCCCTCGATCGCGGGCGGAGGAAGTGTCGCAGAGGCAGGTCGGTCCGTCGAGTCGCCCGAAGGATGAGACGCGCCGACATGACGCCGAGGCAATCCGGGTGCTAGACTCCGCGCTCGTCGCGGACGGTCGCCGGTGGTTTCGCGCCCGGTCGCCGCGGTCGGTCCCCTCTGCGGAGACGCTCCCCATGAAGACGCTGTTCCGGGCCGTGGCGACGGCGGTGGTGCTCGCGACGACGGTTCTCTCGGCCCAGGCCGAGAAACTCTACGAGAGGGAGGGGCTGGCGAGCGACGCGGTCCGGCTCGAGACCGAGCTGAAGACCGCGGCCGCCGCGAAGCCGGGCGATCTCGCGACCCTGCGCAGGGCCGGCGAGACGGCGCTCGGCAAGCGCGACTTCGCCGCCGCGGTCGATGCCTTCGGCCGGGCGATCCCGATGGCGCCGAAGGACTGGAAGCTGTGGAGCGCCTATGCGCTGGCCGCCTCGCAGCAGGAGGTCTCCGACTATTCGGCCCGCTGGAAGCTCCGGAATGCCGCACATGCCGCGGGCTACGCCGCCTATCGGCTGGCCGGCGCGGCCGGCGACGAGGCGACCGCGCTGGCCGTCCTGGCGAGCACCTACGTCCGCTCCGAGGAGTTCCGGGTGGCGCTGGCGGTGCTCCGCGCCTCGCTGAAGACCGCCGAGACCCCGGCGGCGCGGGCCGAATACGAGCGGCTCCGCCCGGAGTGGGGCTTCAAGATCGACGAGATGAAGGTCGACAGCGACGCGGCGAGCCCGCGCGCCTGCTTCACCTTCACCGAGAACCTGAAGACCGGCGGCAAGGTCGACTACGGCCCGTTCGTCGCCGTCTCCGGCGTCGCCTCCCCGGCGATCACCGTCGAGCCGCGTCAGATCTGCGTCGACGGGCTCGAACACGGCAAGCGCTACGGCATCGTGCTCCGGGCCGGGCTGCCCTCGGCGGTCGGCGAGTCGCTGGTCAAGGCGGCCGATTACGATGTCTACGTCCGCGATCGGTCGGCGCAGGTGCGCTTCACCGGCCGCAACTACGTTTTGCCGAAGAGCGGCCAGGAGGGTCTGCCGGTCGTCACCGTCAACACCCCCTCGGTCGAGGTGAAGATCCACCGGATCGGCGACCGCTCGCTGGCGCCGACCCTGCGCGGCGGCGACTTCCTCTCCGCCCTCGACGGCAATCAGGCGAAGAAGATCGCCGAGGAGACCGGCCGGCAGGTGTGGACCGGCACCCTCGCCACCCCCGGCGGGCTCAACGAGGACACCGTCACCGCCTTCCCGGTCACCGAAGCGGTCGGAAAACTCGAACCCGGCATCTACGTGATGACCGCCAAGCTGCCCGGCGTCGCCGGCAAGGACGAGGAGGGCAACGATCTCGACGCCTGGGAGAGCCGCGCCACCCAGTGGTTCCTGGTCTCCGATCTCGGCCTCTCGGCGTTCTCCGGCGAGGCCGGCATCGACGTGGTGGTCCGCGGCCTCGGCGACGCCAGGGCGGTCGCCGGCGCCGAAATCCAGCTCCTCGCCAAGAACAACGACGTCCTCGGCACGGCGAAGACCGATGCCATGGGCCGCGCGAGTTTCCCGGCCGGGCTGACCCGCGGTACCGGCGGCGGTGCCCCCGGCGTGGCGGTCGCCTCCGACGGCAAGGGCGACTGGGGCTTCCTCGATCTGGCCCAGTCGGCCTTCGATCTGACCGACCGCGGGGTCAAGGGCCGCGCCGTGCCGAAGGGGCTCGACGCCTTCCTGGCCACCGAACGCGGCGTCTATCGCACCGGCGAGACCGTCGACGTCACCGCGCTGCTGCGCGACACCCGCGGCATCGCGGTGCCCGGTCTGCCGCTGACCCTGGTGGTGCAGCGCCCGGACGGCGTCGAATACCGCCGTGCCGCGGTCGCCGATCAGGGCGACGGCGGCCGGTCGTGGTCGGTGGCGCTGATCTCCGGCCTGCAGACCGGCACCTGGCGGATCCGCGCCTTCGCCGATCCGAAGGGTGCGGCGATCGGCGAGACCTCGTTCCTGGTCGCCGACTACGTCCCCGAGCGGATCGACGTCGCGCTGTCGACCCCGAAGCCGGTGCTCGCCGCGGGCGAGCCGGCGGTGGTCGAGGTCCAGGCCGATCACCTCTACGGCGCACCGGGTGCCGAACTCGACGTCCGCGGCGACGTCGCCGTGTCGCTCGCCGCCGACGCGACCGTGCCGGGGCTCGCCGGTTACACGATCGGTCTCGACGACGAGAGCTTCGAGACGGTGACCAAGGAGCTCGAAGATCTCGGCACCACCGACGCCAAGGGCCATGCCCGACTGACCGTCGAGATTCCCGAGGCGATCTCGTCGCGGCCGCTCGAGGTCAAGGTCGACGTCGCCGTCGCCGAGAAGGGCGGCCGGGCGGTCGAGCGGGTGGTGACCTTCCCGATCCTGCCGGCCGGTCCGGTGATCGCGGTGAAACCGTTGTTCGCGCCCGGCGCCCTCTCGGCCGGCGCCAGAGCCGAGTTCGACGTCGTCTCCGCTCTGCCGGACGGCACGAAGCGCGAGGCCAAGGGTGTCGTCTGGCAGTTGCTGGAGGTGAACACCCGCTGGCAGTGGTTCAACAGCGACGGCAAGTGGGACCATCAGGCGATCAGGACCACCCGGCGGATCGCCGACGGCCGGATCGATCTCGCCGCCGCCGGCCCGTCTCGCCTCGCGGTGCCGGTCGACTGGGGCACCTATCGGCTCGACCTCGCCTCCGCCGACGGCACCATCCACACCTCGAAGACCTTCTCGGTCGGCTGGGCGGCCTCCGACAAGGCGGATTCGCCCGACGTCCTCGACGTCGCGCTGTCGAAGACCGCCTACGGCAAGGGCGAGAGCGTCGAGGTGCGGGTCAAGCCGCGCTTCGCCGGCACCGCCACCGTGGCGATCGTCACCGACCGGGTCGAGGCGATGAAGCTGGTCGACGTCGGCCCCGATGGAACGACGGTCGCCTTCCCGGTCGATCCGGCCTGGGGGGCGGGCGCTCATGCGATCGCCATCGCCCATCGCCCGCTCGACCAGAAGGCCCATCGCCAGCCCGGCCGCGCCGTCGGCGTCGCCTGGTTCGCGGTCGAGCCGGAGGCGCGGCGGCTCGCCGTCGCCCTGACCCCGCCCGAGACCATCCGGCCGCGGGGCGAGCTGCGGATTCCGGTGAAGATCGACGGCGCCGCGCCCGGCGAGAAGGCCCGGATCGTGGTGGCGGCGGTCGACGTCGGCATCCTCAACCTCACCCGTTACGAGACGCCCGATCCCGACGGCTGGTTCTTCGGCCAGCGCCTGCTGGCGACCGATCTCCGAGACCTCTACGGCCAGTTGATCGACGGCATGCAGGGCACCCGCGGCAAGATCGCCTCGGGTGGTGACGGTGGCGCCGACATGAGCGCCGCCCCGCCCAAGGAGGCCCCGCTCGCCCGCTATTCCGGCGTGGTCGAGGTGGGCGCCGACGGCACCGCGATGGTCGCCTTCGACATCCCCGCCTTCAACGGCACCGTCCGAGTGATGGCGATGGCCTGGACCAAGACCCGGGTCGGTCATGCCGCCAGGGACGTCCAGGTCCGCGACGCGGTGGTGATCCAGCCGACCGTGCCGCGCTTCCTGGCGCTCGGCGACCGCTCGACCCTGACCCTGGCGCTCGACAACGTCGAGGGCCCGGCCGGCGACTATGCGGTCGATCTCGACGTGCGCGGGCCGCTGTTGATTCCCGCCGAGGCCTTCTCCGGCAAGGTGCGGCTCGCCGCCAAGGGCCGCGGGCAGGTCACGGTGCCGGTCACCGCCGCCGGGCTCGGTGCCACCTCGGTCACCGTCCGGCTGTCCGGTCAGGGGATCGATGCGGCGCAGATCGTGTCGCTCACCGTCCAGCCGCCGAGCCGCGAGGTCCACCGCCGGTCGGTCAAGCCGCTGGCGCCCGGCGCCTCGCTCACCGTCGGACCGGAACTCCTCGCCGACTATCTCGCCGGAACCGGCGCGGTCTCGGTGGCGGCGAGCGCCAACACCGCGCTCGACGTGCCGTCGCTGCTCAGGGAGCTCGACCGCTATCCCCACGGCTGTACCGAGCAGTTGGTCAGCCGGGCGCTGCCGCTGCTCTACGTCAACAAGCTCGCCGAGGAATCGCAGCTCTCGCTCGACGCGGCGGTCGACGAACGGATCCGCACGGCGATCGACCGGGTGCTGACCCGCCAGGATTCGAACGGCGCGTTCGGCCTGTGGGCGGTCGGCGGCGACGATCTCTGGCTCGACGCCTATGTCGTCGATTTCCTCACCCGGGCCCGCGAACGTGGGATCTCCGTGCCGCAGAAGGCCTTCGACCTCGCCCTCGACCGGCTGCGCAATCAGGTGGTCAACACCACCGAGCCGAAGGCAGAGGACGGGCCGGCGCTCGCCTATGCGATCTACGATCTCGCCCGCAACGGCCGGCCGGTGATGGGTGACCTCAGGTATCTGACCGACCAGAAGCTCGATCTCTTCGCCTCGCCGATCGCCCGCGCCCAGCTCGGCGCCGGCCTCGCCCTGCTCGGCGACCGCTCGCGGGCCGAACCGGTGTTCCGCGCCGCGATCGATCGGCTCGCGACGACCACCGCCGATCGCGGCTGGCGCGCCGACTACGGCTCGCCGCTGCGCGACGGCGCGGCGCTGATGACCCTGCTCGCCGAATCCGGCCGTCCGCCGGTCGAATGGGCGCGGGTCGGCGACACGCTCGAGAAGGTCCGCGACGGCCAGCGCTTCACCTCCACCCAGGAGCAGGCGTGGATGGTGCTCGCCGCCGCGGCGACCGCCAAGGCCGGCGATCGGCTGAAGATCGCCGTCGACGCCGGCGCCGGGGTCGAGGAGAAGACCGGCAACCTGTTCCGCACCTATCGGTCGGAGGCGCTCGAGGCGCATCCGGTCGTCCTGACCAACCGCGGCGACGCTCCGGCGAAGGCGGTGGTGACCACCTCCGGCGCGCCGATCGGCGAGGATCCGCCGGCCTCCGCCGGCTACCAGATCGAACGGACCTTCCACAAGGTCGACGGCACCAAGATCGACCCGTCGAAGGTCCGTCAGACCGATCGGCTGGTGGTGGTGCTGAAGGTGACCGAAGCCAAGGCGGAGAGCGCCCGGATCGTCCTCGTCGATCGGCTGCCGGCCGGCTTCGAGATCGCCGATCCGAAGCTCGTCGACGGCGGCGAGGTCGCGGCCTTCTCCTGGCTCGACGGCTCGGTGGCGCCGGTCCGGACCGAGTTCCTCGACGACCGTTTCGTCGCCGCCTTCGATCGGGATCCGAGCCAGTCGGCCTTCTTCACCGTCGCCTACGGCGTCCGTGCGGTCACCCCCGGCCGCTACGTGCTGCCGCCGGCGGTGGTCGAGGACATGTACCGGCCCGAGCGCTTCGGCCGCACCGGTTTCGGCCGGATCGACGTGACGCCGGCGAAGTGACGGGGTGGCGATGACGGTGGCCCCGCAGGCGGAGCGCGGCGGACGGTGGAGGCGTTTCGCCTTCGCCGCCTATGTCGGGATCGTCGCCGGGTTGACCGGTGCCGGCCTCGCCGCCGGCTACCTGCGCGGCGCGGTCGACCGGCTGGAGCCGATCGACCCGCGCCTCTCGGACGTGCGCTCGACCGTCGTCCTCGACCGCGAGGGGCGGCTGCTCAGGCCCTTCCTCACCGACGACGGCCGCTGGCGGCTGCCGGTCGGGGCCGGCGACGTCGATCCGCGCTTCCTGAAGCTGCTGCTCGCCTTCGAGGACGCCCGCTTCGAGTGCCACGGCGGCATCGATCCGCGGGCGATCCTGCGCGCCTCTCTGCAGAGCCTGCGGGCCGGGCGGGTGGTCTCCGGCGCTTCGACGCTGACCATGCAGGTGGCGCGCCTGATCGAACCGCGAGAGACCCGCGACCTCGCGGCCAAGGCGCGGCAGGCGTTGCGCGCCCTCGATCTGGAGCGGCGTTGGTCGAAGCGCGAGATCCTCGACGCCTATCTCGGCCTCGCCCCCTACGGCGGCAATCTCGAAGGGGTGCGCGCCGCGGCGCTCGCCTGGTTCGGCAAGGAGCCGAAGCGGCTGTCGACCGCCGAGGCGGCGCTGCTCGTCGCCCTGCCGCAGTCGCCGGAGACGCGACGGCCCGATCGCTTCCCCGAAGCCGCCCGGATCGCCCGCGACCGGGTGCTGGCCCGCGGCCTCGCCGCCGGGGTGCTCTCGCCGGACGAGGTCGAACGGGCGAAGGCCGAGCCGATCCCGACCGTCCGCCGGCCCTTCCCGATGGTCGCACCGCATCTCGCGGAAGCGCTGGTCGGCGAGCGGCCGGAGGCCCGCGTCCACCGCGCCACCCTCGATCTGAAGCTCCAGACCGCGCTCGAACGGCTGGTCGCCGAGCGGGTGGAGATGTGGCCGTCGGAGCGGTCGGCGGCGGTGGTGGTGCTCGACAACGCCTCCGGCGAACTGCTCGCCTCGGTCGGCGGCCCCGACTATTTCGCCCGCACCCGGGCCGGCGCCCTCGATCTCACCCAGGCGATCCGCTCTCCGGGGTCGGCGTTGAAGCCGTTCATCTACGCCTTCGCCTTCGAGAACGGCATCGCCCATCCGGAGACCATCCTCGAGGATCGGCCGGCCCGCTGGGGCGCCTGGGCGCCGGAGAACTTCGACGACACCTTCCACGGCACGGTGACCGCCCGCCATGCGCTGCAGCAGTCGCTGAACATGCCGGCGGTCGAGGTGCTGGAAGCGATCGGGCCGCAGATGCTGGTCTCTCGGCTGCGCTCGGCCGGCGCCGCGATCGTCACCGCCGACGGGACCCCGACCGGTCTCGCGGTCGGCCTCGGCGGGCTCGGCATCCGGCTCGAGGACCTCGCCCGGCTCTATGCCGGCCTCGCCCGCGGCGGCGTCACCACGCCCGTCGTCCGCCGGCTCGGCGAACCGCCGGACGCCGACGGCAGTCGCCGCCTCACCGATCCGGTCGCCGCCTGGTACGTCGCCGACGTCCTGCGCGGCACCCCGCCGCCGACCAATGCGCCGACCGGCCGGCTCGCCTACAAGACCGGCACCTCCTATGGGCATCGCGACGGCTGGGCGGTCGGGTTCGACCGTCGCGTCACCATCGCCGTCTGGGTCGGCCGGCCGGACGGCGCGCCGGTGCCGGGGCTGACGGGACGAAGTGCCGCAGCCCCGATCCTGTTCGACGCCCACCAGCGCACCGGCTCGCCGGCCGAACCGATTCCCGCCCCGCCCGGCGTCATCCGGGCGACCACCGCGACCCTGCCGCCGCCGCTGCGCCATCTGCGCCGCGACGTGCCGAAGACCCTGGCGGCGACCCCCCGGGTGCGGCTCGAGATCACCTTCCCGCCGGACGGGGCCCGGCTCGATCTCGGCTTCGCCCAAGGCATCGTGCCGGACGTGCCGGTGTCGCTCGAGGCGCACGGCGGCGTGCCGCCGCTCACCTGGTTGGTCGACGGCCGGCCGCTCGGTGCCCCGGCACCGCGGCGCGACGCGCAGTGGATGCCGGAGGGTGCGGGGATCTCCCGGCTGTCGGTGATCGACGCGACCGGGGCCTCGGCGAGCGTCCGGATCCGTCTGGAATGAGACGAATCGCGCGGACGTGAACACCGGCGACGAGCCGATCTGCATCCGGCGACTGGCCGTCGGCGCGGCGAAGTCCTATCCGAAGGGGCGCCCACGACCGGTCCGCCGAGGACCGTTCGGCCCGTTCTCCGACCGGTCTTCGTCTCCTCCATGTCGCTTCCCGTCTCGCGCACCGTTCCCCTGATCGTCGCCGCCGCGCTGTTCATGGAGAATCTCGATTCGACCGTGATCTCGACGTCGCTGCCGGCGATGGCCGCCGACCTCGGCCTGTCGCCGGTCCGGCTCAATCTCGCCATCACCACCTATCTGGTGACCATGGCGGTGTTCATCCCCGCCTCCGGCTGGCTCGCCGACCGGCTCGGGGCGCGCCGGGTGTTCTGCGGAGCGATCCTCACCTTCCTGATCGGTTCGATCGCCTGCGGCGCGGCGCCCGATCTCACGGTGCTGGTCGCCGGCCGGGCCTTCCAGGGGCTCGGTGGGGCGATGATGGTGCCGGTCGGCCGGCTGATCCTGCTGCGCGCGGTGCCGAAGACCGAGATGATCACCGCAATGGCCTGGTTCACCATGCCGGCACTGATCGGCCCGGTGATCGGCCCGCCGCTCGGCGGCTTCATCACCACCGCAGCGTCGTGGCGCTGGATCTTCTGGGTCAACGTGCCGATCGGTCTCCTCGGCATCGTGCTCGCCCTGCGCCTGCTGCCGCCGATCGCCGAGGAGGACCCGCCGCCCTTCGACCTGCGCGGCTTCGTCACCTCCGCCTTCGGCCTCTCCGCCCTGGTCTTCGCCTTCGAGACGGTCGGGCGCGACGTGGTTCCGGTCTCCGCGACGATCGCCGCGGCGCTCGCCGGGGGCATTCTGGTGACGCTCTATCTGATCCACGCCCGCCGCGCCGAGCATCCGCTGATCGATCTCACCCTGTTGCGTCTGCCGACCTTCCGGGTCGCGGTGGTCGGCGGCACGGTGTTCCGGATCGGCGTCGGGGCGCTGCCGTTCCTGCTGCCGTTGCAGCTGCAGATCGGCTTCGGCCGTTCGGCGCTCGAATCCGGCCTGACCACCTTCGTCTCGGCCGCCGGGGCCTTGGCGATGAAGATGACGGCCGGGCGGATCCTGCGGCGTTTCGGCTTCCGCACCACGCTGGCCTTCAACGCCGTCGCCGCCGGACTGATGATGTCCGCGGTCGGACTGGTCGACGCGGCGACGCCGGTCGCGCTGCTGATGGGGCTGCTGCTGTTCGGCGGCTTCCTGCGGTCGCTGGAGTTCACCGCGATCAACGTCATCGCCTTCGCCGACGTGCCGCAGAGCCGGATGAGCCGGGCGACCTCGTTGTCGAGCATGCTCCAGCAACTGTCGTTCAGCATCGGCGTCGCCTTCGGCGCGACGCTGCTCCACCTGTTGCAGCCCGACGACGGACTGCCGGTGGCGTCCGACTTCTCCTTCGCGATGATCGCCGCCGGTCTGGTGTCGGTCTGTGCGGCGCCGGTGTTCTTCGGCCTGTCGGGGTCCGCCGGCGCGACGCTGCTCGGCAGCCACCACGAACGCGACGGCGAGGGCTGAGCCGGCGGATCAGCTCTCCGGCCGTCCGGCGTGGACCACCACCGCGATGCCGGAGGCGACCACCACCGCGGCGCCGATCATCACCGTCGAGGTCGGCACCTCCGAGAACAGCAGCCAGCCGGCCAGCGTCGCCCAGAGCATCGAGGCGTATTCGAGCGGGGCGATCACCGAGGCGTCGGCATGGCGATAGGCCTCGGTCAGCAGGATCTGGCCGAGGCCGCCGACGACGCCGCTGCCGATCAGCATCCACCACTCGACCCCCTGCGGCATCACCCAGCCGAAGGGCAGGGTCAGCAGCATGATCAGGGCGCTGCCGAGCGAGAAGTAGAGGACGATGGCGCCCGTGTGTTCGGTCTCGGTCAACCGGCTGATCTGGATCTGCGCGATCGACATGAAGAAGGCCGACCCGAAGCAGGCGACCGCACCGACCGCGGCACGATCCTCGGCGAGATGGGTCAGCGCTCCGAGATGCGGCCAGAGCACGATCAGCACACCGCCGAAGCCGACCGCCACGGCGAGCCAGCGGGCGGGTCGGACGATCTCGCCGAGCAGCACCGCGGCGAGGCCGAGGGTGAACAGCGGCGCGGCATAGGTGATCGCCAGCCCGTCGGCGAGCGGCAGGCGCTGGATTCCGGTGAACCACAGCATCATCGCGCCGACGCCGACCGCCGAGCGGATCAGATGGCCGCCGGGGCGGCGGGTCTTGACGCCGGAAGGAAACTGGCCGCGCCAGGCGAGCCAACCGACCACCGGGACCAGGGCCACGGCGGAGCGGAAGAACACCACCTCGCCCGGCGGAATGCGGTCGCCGAGCGCCTTCACGAAGATCAGCATCGCCGCGAAGACGACGGTCGAAACGATTTTATAGATCGGGCCGAGGTAGGACGACACGGGACCCCCGGGGGGCGGATCGACGGGAGCGATCCCCGAGAAAGAGGTGGCGGTTCCTCGTGGGAGCGGCGTTTCCAGCCTCTCCGGAGGGGGGCGCAGGGGCGACCGGCCGCGGCGAGAAACGGACACTATCGCGGCGATGAGGCGGAGACCACCTCGCATGCCGCGAAACATTCGGTCCGGGCCATGCGTCGGACGCAGGGCGTCGGCACCGGTCCGGTCCGGCGGCCGCACCGCTCCGACATCGGACGATCGGGCGCGGATCCGACGCGGCCGACCGGTGGCCGTCGCGGAGTCTGTGGAGAAAACGCGATCGTCCTGCGATCGGGGGCTTGCATGAGCGAAGCGAACCCTTTAGAGAACGCTGCGACGCGGGCGGGGGCATCCTCGCCGGTCTGGGCAGGCGCCCGTAGCTCAGCTGGATAGAGCATCAGACTACGAATCTGAGGGTCGGGCGTTCGAATCGCTCCGGGCGCGCCATTTTCTCCCGAAGGAAATCCGTCGATCGTGAAGGCACGCGGGAACGCCCGCGGGCCTCGTCGTCGTCTGCCGTGCCCGATCCGTCGTCGCTGCGCGGTGTCCGGTGTGGGGTGTCGCGCGTCGCGACGACCCGCTCCGATCGCGGCCGGCCTCGACGGACCGCTGCCGGACGTCCGCCGGTGCGGAGAGCGGCGCCGGTCTCGCCGGATCTTCCCATGCCCTTCTTCTCGGCCCCGATCCGATGGAACTCGCACCCGCGACGACCGGCCGATGGTGGGTGCGCCGCCGGCCGATTCCGCTCCGGTCGCGCTCTGCGGCGAGTCGCCTCATGCCGGGCGCCGAGCCGTCTGACGGCGGTCCGCGCGGCCTCCGCGTCTCCCGAGCCCCTGAAATATCCAGCAGGATCAATCTGCTCCTCGACATGCGGCGATGCGGTTCGTCCGCCGCCGGGCGCATCCCGCGGCGACGGAGCGATTGACATCGGCGTCGTTAGCGGACAGATGTCAGACATCCGACCAAAGACAGCGAGCGATGGTGGGCCATGCCGAAGTACACGGGTATCGATTGTTCAACCGCGCGGCCCGTTCGGGTCTGCATCACAGCCGACGGCGGCGCGACGGTCGACGAGCTACCGCCGGACGAAGCACGCGATTCCGCGCTGCCGTTCATCTGCCCGGGCTTCTTCGACATTCAGATCAACGGCTACGACGGCATCGACTACTCGGGGGCGGACTTCGCCGCGGGCGGCCCCGCGGCCGTCGCCGACCGGATGACGACGCTCGTCCGGGCCGTCGCGCGCTCCGGCACCACGCGTCATCTGGCGACGATCATCACCAACGGCACCGAGCGGATCGCGGCGAACTGCGCCGCCGTCGCCGCGGCGGTCCGCGCCGACCCGGTGCTGGCGGAAGCGGTCGTCGGCATCCATGTCGAAGGACCGTTCATCTCCTCCCTCGACGGTCCCCGCGGCGCCCACGAGCCCGCGCACGTCCGCGACCCCGACTGGGACGAGTTCCGACGCTGGCAGGACGCCGCCGAGGGGCTGATCCGGGTGGTGACCCTCGCCCCGGAACGCGACGGCGCTCTCGACCTGATCGAGCGGCTGACCGACGCCGGCGTGGTCGCCGCGATCGGTCACACCGCCGCCGGTCCGCAGCAGATCCGGGACGCCGTCGCCGCCGGCGCGCGCCTGTCGACGCATCTCGGCAACGGCAGTCACGCGGTCCTGCCGCGGCTGAAGAACTACATCTGGGAACAGCTCGGCGTCGACGGTCTGTCGGCCTCGATCATCGCCGACGGCTTCCATCTGCCGGCGAGCGTCGTCCGCACCATGGCCCGGGCCAAGGGGCTCGAGCGGCTCGTGTTGATCAGCGACGCGGCCCATCTCGCCGGCGCCGCTCCCGGTATCCGCCGTTGGGGCGAGACGGTGGTGGAGGTCCATGCCGACGGCCATCTCGGCGTCGCCGGCACCGAGTTCCTGGCGGGTGCCGGTCACCTGCTCGACCACGATATCGCGTTCTTCTGCGCCGCGACGGGCGTGCCGATCGGCGAAACCGTCGATCTGTGCCTGCGCAATCCGATGCGTCTGCTCGGTCTGCCGACTAGCATGGCGTCTCTCGCCACCGGAGCGCCGTCGACCCTGACGGTCTTCCGCTTCCGGCCGGGCGACGAGCGTCTTCGGATCGAAGCCTGCGTCATCGCAGGAGAGGAGCAGTATCGTGCAGCTTGAGAGTTTGCGCAGGGAGCCGCTGTCCCAGCAGGTGAAGGAGCGGCTGAAGGTCTATTTCGTCGCCAACGGGCTCTCCACCGGCGACCCCATCCCCACCGAGCACGAACTGGCGAGCCGGCTCGACGTCAGCCGCGCGGCCCTGCGCGAGGCGCTGAAGAGCCTGGAATCGCTGGGGATCATCGAAGTCCGGCCGGGCACCGGACGTTTTCTGGCGCCCTTCAACGTCAATGCGATCCTCGACAATCTCGCCTACGGCATCGAATGCAACGTGCGCGACTTCCGCGACATCCTCGACGTGCGCATCGCGCTCGAGGAGGCATTCCTGGTGCGCCACGTCGGCCGCTTCACGCCGTCGCACATCGCGGATCTGCGCGACATCGTCGCCTCGATGCGCCGGATCGTCGATCAGGGCGGCAGCGAAGACGAGTTGATCCAGGTCCACACCGAGTTCCATCTCGCGCTCTACCGGGAACCGGGCAACTGGCTCCTGTCGAGTCTGATCCGCACCTTCGCGACGGTGCAGCGATCACTGACCCTGCTGCGCCGTTATCGCACGCAGGACATGACCAGATTCATCGGCGAGCACGTCGCGCTCGTCGATGCGATCGAAGCCGGCGAACCGGACGCCGTCCGCCGGAAGCTCCTCGAACACTTCGAGGAGGCGCTCGCCTGGAGCGGGCGAGAATCCGACTCCCCCACACCCGGCGCGTCCATCCCCTGAACACCGCATACCCGACATCCGATCCAGATCGAGCCTTGTCCGAGAGGAGACTGAGAAATGAAGATGCTCGCAGTGCTGGCGATGATGGTCGCCTTGCCGACGGCGGCCCTCGCCCAGGAGAATCTCACCCTGCGCTTCGGCCACATCCGGGACACCAATCACCCCACGCATGCCGCCGCCCTGAAGTTCAAGGACATCCTCGAGACGGAGACCAAGGGTCGGATCCAGGTGAAGGTCTACCCGAACAGCCAGCTCGGCGACCCCAAGCAGATGTTCACCCTGCTGCAGACCGGCGACCTGGAGATGGTCTACGGCGGCATCAACACCCTCGCCTGGATCAGGGGCGGCGAACCCTACGAGATCACCTCGATCCCGTTCCTGTTCAAGAACTACGACCACATGCGGCGGAGCCTTCGGGCCGACTTCATGAAGCCGGTCCAGGAGAAGGCCGAGAAGGACACCCGGATCAAGATCGTCAACATCAACGGTGACACGGCGCCGCGCGGCCTGACCACCCGCGATCGCCCGGTCGTCGCCGCCGCCGACTTCAAGGGTCTGAAGATCCGCACCGCCGCCAGCCCGACCGTGCTGCGCACCATGCAGGCGCTCGGCGCGCTGCCCCAGCAGATCCCGCTCGCCGATCTCTACATGGCGCTCAAGACCGGCGTCGTCGACGCCCAGGAGAACGGCGCGATCATGGTCGCCAGCGCCAGTCTCTTCGAAGTCCAGAAGTACTACACGAAGACCGACTACATCCGCGACGTCGAGACCTTCTACATGTCGGGTTCGAAGTGGCAGCAGCTGTCGCCGGCCGATCGGGATCTGATCTCCAGGGCGACGGAAGAGGCCGGCAATCTCGAGACCTCCCTCACCCAGAAGCAGCTCGCCGACGTCTATGCGCAGCTCGCCGGCAAGATGACCGTTCTCGAAGCCGATCTGCCCTCGATCCAGGCCAAGCTCGACGGCGTCTTCGCGGACTACGACGGCACCAAGTGGCCCAAGGGTCTGCTCGCCGAGATCAAGGCGATCCAGGACAAGTGATCCCGAGCAGACGAACAGTGACGACGGGCGCCGCTCTCCCCGAAATCGGCGCCCGGAAGCCGCTCACCCGCAGAAGGGGACGTGAATGATCATCCTCCTGTTCGCGCTGCTGTTCTCGTTCTTCGCGTTCGGATTCTCGATCTGGATCGCGATGGGCCTGAGCAGCGCCGTCTACATCCTGATACGGGGTGACGTGTCCCTCAACACGGTCGCCTCCTACCTGGTCCAGGGCGTCGATTCCGCGACGCTCGTGACGATCCCCTTCTTCATCTTCGCCGGCGAGCTGATGAACCGCAGCGGCATCACCCGCAAGCTCGCCGACTTCGCATCGTACTTCGTCGGGGGACTGCGCGGCGGGATGGCCTACGTGGCGATCGTCGTCAACTTCATCATGGCCGGTGTCTCCGGATCGGCGGTCGCCGATGCCACCGCGGTCTCCTCGATCCTTCTGCCGACCATGCAGAAGCAGGGTTACGACAAGGGCTTCGCCGCCTCGATCAACGCCGCCTCGGCGGTGATGGGGCCGATCATCCCGCCGAGCATCCCGATGATCTTCATCGGCGTCATCAGCGGCATCTCGATCGGCAAGTTGTTCCTCGGCGGCGTGGTGCCGGGTCTGCTGATCGCGCTGTTCCTCGCCTTCTCGGTCTTCTTCGTCAGCCGGCGCCGTCGCTATCCGGTCGTCCACGTCGAGAAGTCGATGGACTCTTTCCTCCGGCTGCTCAAGGACACGCTGTTCGCCCTGATCACGCCGTTGATCATCGTCCTCGGCGTGGTGCTCGGCGTGGTCACCATCGTCGAGGTGGCGGCGCTCGCGATCCTCTACATCCTGGTCATCTCGCTGTTCGTCTATCGCAGCGTGACCCTTCGCGACGTGTTCGAGATCGCCGCCGAATCCGCGGTCTTCTCCGCCGCGATCATGGTGATCTTCGCGGTGGTCGGCGTCTTCCAGTTCATCACCGTCCAGGAGCAGCTCGGCCTGCAGCTCCAGAACTTCGTCGCGACGATGCACTTCACCCAGACGACGTTCCTGATCGCGGTGAACGTCTTCTACCTGTTCATGGGCTGCATCATCGACGCGATTCCCGTGATGCTGATCTTCTTCCCGGTCTTGCTGCCGGTCGCGGTCGGACTGGGCATCGATCCCGTGCACTTCGGGGTGCTCACCGTCTTCAACCTGATGATCGGCCTGATGACGCCGCCGGTCGGCGCGCTGCTCTTCATCGAGACCAAGATCGCCAACATTCCGTTCGGCGATCTGGTCCGGGAGTCGCTGCCCTACACGTTGGTGCTGTTGTTCGTCCTGATGCTGTGTACGTTCGTCCCGCAGTTGGTGACGTTCCTGCCCAACCTCGTCATGTAGGAGCGGACAAATGCTCGATCGCCTGTTCGACAGAGTGTTCACCATCCTCCAGAACATCGCCGGAGCGCTGATTTTGACGTTGTTCGCCCTCAACATCGTACAGATCACCATGCGCTACACTACGGGCGCGTCGTGGATCTGGCTGCCGGATCTCTCCCGCTTCCTGTTCATCTGGTTCGTCTTCGTCGGTGCGAGCGTTCTGGTCGGCCGCAACGAACATCTCGTGATGGACTTCTTCATCGGCAAGTTCCCGCCGGCGATGCTGCGGTTCGCGCAGATCGTCATCCAGCTCGGCCAGATCGCCTTCTTCGGCATCATGCTGATCTGGGGGCTCCGGATCTTCCGGGTCCGCCTCGACGTCCCCTTCGACACCTGGGACTTCCCGTCGGGCTGGGCCTATCTCGCCGTCCCGGTGACGGCGCTTCTGATGATCGTGTTCTCGCTCAACGCGTTGTGGGCGATCCTGACCAACAAAGGAGCGAAAGTTGAATAAGGAACTGAGCCGCTACGGCGAAGCGATTTCCGCCATCGTGGCGGGGGTCCTCGGGGAAGAGAACACCATCACCGCCGCCGCGCGGGTCGCCGCCGAGTCGATCGCACGCGGCAGGGTGATCCACGTCATCGGGCCCGGCGGTCACTCGAACATGTGCGCCGAAGAGGTCCTTTGGCGGGCGGGCGGTCTGGCCGCGGTCAATCCGATCCTCGACGCCGGCGTCAACCTGATCCACGGCGCCAAGCGCTCGAACCACATCGAGCGGCTGCCCGGCTATGCCGGCAAGGTCTTCGACGCCTATCGGTTGGGTGCCACCCCCGGGGAGGTCATCGTCATCGCCAACGCCTACGGCATCAACGCGATGTGCATCGACTCCGCCCACGAGGCGAAGCGGCGCGGGATGATCTCGATCGGCATCACCAGCCGCGCCTTCGCCGACAATCTGCCGGCCGATCACCCCTCGCGCCATCCCTCCGGCAAGAACCTCTACCAGGAGGTCGACCACTTCATCGACAACCACATTCCCTACGGGGACGCGACGGTCGAGATCGAGGGCGTGGAACAGAAGGTCGGCCCGACCGCCACCATCTGCAACGTCGTCGCGATCAACTGCCTGATGATCGAGATCGTCAAGACGTTGAAGGCGATGGACATCGACCCGCCGATCTGGACCAGCGCCAATCTGCCGGGCGGTGACCAGAAGAACCACGCCTACGAGGAGAAGTACATCCCGTTGGTTCGCCATCTGGGATGACCGGACGGCCATGCGCCGCCGGGTCCCTCGGGCGACCCGGCGGCGCGGCGCCACCGGCCGGATGCCTCCCGCCTCGCCGCTCCGCCGACCACGATCCCGTGCCGGAGCGCGGGGGCGTTCGGTCGCGGCGTAACGGCCGCACTCCGGGCTGGTGCTGACTTGCGAGAAATTCTCGACGCCCCTACCGTGAAAAGAAAAACGGGGCGCCAAGTCGGTCATGGATGCGTATTCCATTTTGAAGAACCGGGTGAGCATGCGCCACTTGCGACTGCTCGCCGCACTCGCCAACAACAAATCGTTGAGGGGAGCCGCCGTCGATATGGCGCTGACCCAACCGGCGGTGACGAAGACGCTCCATGAAATCGAATCTCTGCTGGGTGCGACACTTTTCGACAGAAACAACCAGGGCCTCGTACCCACCGCTCTGGGACAGGCGGCGATTCGCTACGCCCGGTTGGTGTTCACGGATCTGGAGCTGCTGCACGCCGACCTGAAGGTGATGAAGAGCGGCATCATCGGCAACGTCCGCATCGGCAGCATGCCGGCGCTGACCACCGACATCGTCGCCGATCTGATCGTTCGGCTGAAGCGCGACCGTCCGAGGGTCAATCTCGAGGTCCGCGAAGGGACCAGCAACCACCTCCTCACCGCCCTGCTCGACGATCAGCTGGACCTCGTCTTCGGCCGCATCCCCCAGGGATGGACCTCCGACGATCTGGTCTTCGAGAGCCTCGGGGAAGAGACGATCGAGGTCGTGGTGCGCGTCGGTCACCCGGAACTCGAACGGCCCGGGTTGCAGCTCCGCGATCTGCTCGACCACACCTGGATCGCGCAGCCGCGCACCGCGCCGTTGCGCGACATCCACGAACAGCTGTTCCGTGACGCGCAGTTGCCGTCGCCGGCGAACGTGGTGGAGACGTCGTCGATCCTGTTGACGGTGGCGTTGCTCGATCGTTCCGACATGATCACCCTGCTCACCGACTCCCTGACCGGCTTCTACGGCAAGCTCGGACTGATGGCCCGCCTGCCGCTGACCGTCTCCGCCCGTCTGCCGCCCTTCGGCGTGATCCGACGGCGCAACCGGGTGGCCACGCCGGCGATGCAGGTGGTCTCGGAGGTCCTGGTCGAGGCCTGGCACGCCGCCCGGTCGGCCGGCGCCTGAGTGCGGGTCGTGCGGTCGGCGGCGTCACGGGGGCGCCGCCGCGACGAAAGGCCCCGCGATCCCCCGGCTTCTGGCCGCGACCGAAACGCCCTACTGAAAAATGCCAGAGGTCGCCGACCCCCACGGAAGGGACGATCCGATCCGGTCGAAGCGTCGTGACGCCGGAAGTGTCGGGTGTCGGGTCGCCTGCCGGCCGATCCGACGTTCGCCGGCCCGGACCATGCGCCGTATGACGCCGGTGATCATCGATCGGCGTCGTCTTCTGCGCTCCGAGCGAATTTTCGACGTGGACGAACTTCGGCACGTCTCCGGAAGGTGTGGAGTGGAAGAGGTATATCGGCCGATGTTGCTTTCATGATAACCACCAATTCATGCTCTATAACAACAATTCAATTGAGTTCCGTCGATCGCCGACGGTACGCTTTCGATGCAAGAGCCGAAAAGGCCGACGATGATCCGGAGAGTCGAACTCGGGATCGAACGGGGCGAGGAAAGCAGCGTGTCCGACAATTCGATCTGGTGAACCGGCCGATACCCACGGCCGACCGGTTCCGTTTGCACGCACGACTTCCAACGGTCGTGTGAACGGAGGTCCGTGTCTGGTTCATTCGGGCGGTCGGCCGCACCGACGTCTCCACTTCGATCGGAAGGGCTGCCTTCGGCCAACGACAGACCAATAAGAAATCGGAGGAAACCATGACGGAACCACAGACATCGATGGCGGCGATCACCGGGAAGGTGCTCAAACGCCTGATGCCGTTCCTGCTTCTGATGTACGTCCTCGCCTTCCTCGATCGCGTGAACGTCGGTTTCGCCAAGAAGGCGTTCCAGGTCGACACCGGCATCGGCGATGCCGCCTTCGCCTTCGGTGCCGGCATCTTCTTCATCGGTTATGCGCTGTTCGAAGTTCCCTCCAACCTGATCATGCACCGGGTCGGCGCGCGCGCCTGGATGTGCCGGATCATGGTCACCTGGGGCCTGATCTCCGCCGGCATGGCCTGGGCGCACACCGAATTCGTCTTCTATGCGCTGCGCTTCCTGCTCGGCATCGCCGAAGCCGGCTTCTTCCCGGGCGTGATCCTCTATCTCACCTACTGGGTCTCGGCGAAGGATCGCGGCAGGGCGATCGGCCTGTTCTACTTCGGTGCGCCGCTCGCCTTCATTCTCGGCAGTCCGTTCACAGGCGCTCTGCTCGAGTTCTGTGACGGCATGGGCGGCTATCGCGGCTGGCAGTGGATGTTCGCCATCGAAGGCATCATGGCCTCGATCGTCGGCGTCTGGGCCTACTTCTATCTCGACAACCGTCCGAAGGACGCCGACTGGCTCGCCCCGGAAGAGAAGAAGACTCTCCAGGCGGTCATCGACGGTGAGGAGTCGATCAAGCACAGCCACGGTCCGAAGGGCGTCATGGCGGCCCTGGGCAACGGCAAGGTGCTCTACATCTGCCTGATCTACTTCATGATCCAGATGAGCGTCTACGGCGTAGTGTTCTATCTGCCGACCCAGGTGGCGACCCTTCTGGGCACCAACATCGGCTTCAAGGTCGGTCTCGTCGCGGCGATCCCGTGGGTCTGCGCGATCGTCGCCGCCTACTACATTCCGCGCATCTCCGATGCGACCGGCGACCGCATCTACATCGCCGCCGCGACGCTCGCGGTCGGTGGCGTCGGCATCGCGGTGTCGGCCTATGCCGCCTCGCCGCTGATCGCGCTGGTCGCGTTGTGCTTCGGCGCTGCCGGCTTCATCGCGGTGCAGCCGATGTTCTGGACCTACCCGACCGCCTATCTCGCCGGCGCCGCCGCCGCCGGTGGCATCGGTCTCGTCAACTCGCTCGGAACCTTCGGCGGCTTCGTCGCGCCGAACGTCAAGACCTGGGCGGAAGCCGCCCTCCAGTCGAAGTCCGCCGGCCTCTTCTTCCTCGCCGGCGCGGCGATCGTCGGCGCGATCCTGATCCTCGGGCTGACCCGGATCGGTGTGCGCGGTCAGGTCGAAGAGACGAAGTGACATCCGGCCGGTGGGCGGTCCGCCGCCCACCGCGCTCTCCACGGCGACCCCGATCGAGACGAGACGTCGACCCGGACGGCATCCGCCGACCTTCCGGGAACGGGGAAGCCTACGCAACGCGAGGACGTGATGAGCAAGTTCGAATACCTGAACTGGATGGCGAAGAACACGCCGACCCAATGGTGCAACGACTCCGCCCTGATGACCGACATCGAAGCGGCTCTGGCGAGCGGTGCGATCGGCTGCACCTCGAATCCGCCGCTGACCTACGAAGCCCTGACCGTCGAGCCCAGGCTCTATGCCGACGGCGTCGCCGCGGTACCGGCTTCGGCACGAGGCGACGATCGGATCGTCGAACTGCTCGGCGTCGTCGTCCGCAACGTCTCGAAGCGTCTCCACGGTCTCTGGGAATCGAGCAACGGCACCTACGGCTACATCCGGTCGCAGGTCCAGCCGAAGAAGTCCGACAACGGCGCCGCCATGCTGCGCCAGGGCCTGAAGATCAGGACCTGGGGCGACAACGTCATGGTCAAGATCCCGGGCACCCGGGCGGGCGTCCAGGTGCTCGAGGAACTGGCCGCCGACGGCATTCCGACGACCCCCACCGTCTGCGTCTCGGTGTCCCAGATCCTCGCCGTGGCGGAAGCCAACGAGCGCGGCGCGGCCCGCGCCAGGGCGGCGGGGCTGAAGCCGGCGGCCTCGACCGCGGCGATCGTCATGGGCCGTCTGCAGGACTATCTGACCGCGATCAACCAGGAGCGCGGCGCCGGCGTCGCGGTGGCCGACCTCGAAGAGGCGGCGCTCGCCGTGGCCAAGCGCTGCTACACGATCATGCGGCAACGCGGTTATTCTCAGATTCTGATGCCGGCCGCCTTCCGCGCCCCCCGGCAGGTCGCCGGTCTGGTCGGAGCCGCGGTCCACATGACGATCCATCCGAAGATCCAGGCGGCCCTGATCAAGGCGGACGAGGACGGTGCGGTCCATCGTCGGCTCGGGATCGCCGATGCGGTCGACGAGGACGCGCTCGCCCGCGTCGCCGGGGCGTTGCCCGAGTTCACCCTCGCCTACGAGCCCGACGCGCTGCGGCCGGAGGATTTCGACGGCTTCGGGGCGACGGTGATGACCATCGACGGCTTCGACAAGACCGGTTGGCAGAAGCTCGCGACCCTCTGAGAGGAAAGACCATGACCAGGAAAGTCGGGTACGGGGTCGCCATTTCCCAGGAGGTCCTCGGCGAAGGAGCTCCGGTCCCGTTCCAGGGCGGGATCGCCGAAGGCATGGCCGCCGCCGCCGCACTCGGGTTCGACTGTGTCGAACTGCACATCCGCAACCCGCTGGACTTCGATCCGAAGGCGCTCGCCGCCACCGCGAAGGAGACCGGCGTTCGGATCGCGGCGATCGGCACCGGCCTCGAATACGGCATGAACGGCCTCAGCCTGACTTCCGACGACGCATCGGTCCGGGAGAAGGCCCTGCAGCGGATGCGCGAGCACATCGATCTCGCCGCGCATTTCGGTGCGGTGGTCTTCCTCGGGCTGATCCGCGGCAAATGCGGCAGGAAGGCCCTTCTGCCCGCCTGTCTCGATCGCCTGGCGGCGGAATTCGTGCCGCTCGCCGACTACGCGGCGGAGAAGAACGTGCCGACCGGGCTGGAGCCGGTCGCCTACTATTTCTCCGATCTCCTCAACACCACCGAGGAGACGCTCGAATTCCTGGAGCGGCCGGGGCTCGGCGGGATCGGGCTGCTGCTCGACACCCACCACATCTATCTCGAAGACAAGGACATGGACGCCGCGATCCGCAGCTGTGCGGGCCGGATCACCCATGTCCATCTGTCCGATTCGAACCGCCGCTGGCCCGGGGCCGGCAACGTCGACTTCGACCTCGCCGCCCGCGCGCTCGACGCCGTCGGCTACGCCGGCGCGGTCTCGCTCGAGGTGCTTCCCGCACCTTCCGGCGAAGAGGCGGCGCGCCGCGGCATGGCCTGGATGCGGGGAACCTGGGGCCCCTGAGGCCTCGTTTCCGCCCGCTCCGGCTTTCCGAAGAGATCTGCGAAGGAACATCGTCGAATGGCGACGCCCATCATCATGCCCAGACAGGGGCAATCCGTCGAGAGCTGCGTCATCGCGCAGTGGCTCAAGAAGGTCGGCGATCCGGTGGCGGTCGGCGACGACCTGTTCACCTACGAGACCGACAAGGCGGCGTTCGAAGAGACGTCCAAGGTCGCCGGCGAAGTTCTCGCGATCTTCTTCGACGTCGGGGCGGACGTGCCGTGTCTGACCACCATCTGCGTGATCGGCGAGAAGGGCGAGGACATCTCGGCCTTCTCGCCGGCCGGTGCCGCGGTTCCTCTCGGACCCGCCCCCGATTCCGTGGCACCGGCACCCTCTCCCGCCGCCCCGACGGCGCCCGCTCCGGCCACCGTCCCGGCGGCCGACGGCGCCGATCGCAGGATCTCGCCGCGGGCGAGACACCTCGCCGGGCGCCGCCACGCCGACCTGCGGGCGGTGGTGCCGACCGGGCCGAAGGGCCGGGTGATCGAGCGCGACGTCGTCGCCCTGATCGATCGCGGTGCGATCGCCACGCCGGCGGCCGGCACCGACTGGCCGGTCGGGACCGTCGGCACCGCGATCGGCGGTCGGGTCGGCGTCGCCGATGCCGCCGGCGATCCGGCCGCGGTCGCGGCTCCCGCCGCCGCCCCGGCTCCGGCGTCGGCCGCCGCCACCGGCCTGCCGCCGTCGCGCGAGGAGAAGCACTCGAACATCCGCAGGCTGATCGCCAAGTCGATGAGCCTGTCGCTCGGCACCATCGCCCAGCTCACCTACACCGCCTCGTTCGACGCCACCGAGATCCTCGCCTTCCGGGCGCGGCTGAAGAAGGCGAAGGAGGCCGGGCTCGCCGACACCCTCGGTCTCGCCGGGGCCGATCCGTCGCTCAACGACGTGATCCTGTTCGCCGTCTCGCGCATCCTCGCGCGCCATCCCGCCTGCAACGCCTCGTTCCAGGACGATCGGATGATCTACTACGACGGCGTCAATCTCGGTCTCGCCGTCGACACGCCGCGCGGCCTGATGGTGCCGACCATCTTCCGGGCCGACCGGCTGTCGCTCGCCGAGATCTCGCGCGAGGCGAAGGCGCTCGCCGCCGGCTGCCAGAAGGGGACGATCTCGCCCGACCGGCTGAAGGACGGGACCTTCACCGTCTCCAACCTCGGCAGCCTCGGCATCGAATCCTTCACCCCGGTGATCAACCCGCCGCAGACCGCGATCCTCGGCGTCGACCGGCTGGCGACCGCGGTCCGCGACGTCGGCGGCGTGGCGGTGCCCTATCCGACGATGGGCCTGTCGCTGACCTGCGATCACCGGGCGGTCGACGGAGCGCCGGCGGCGCGGTTCCTGAAGGACCTCGGCGCCGCGCTCGAGAACTTCTCGCTCGTGCTCGCGAACTGAACGGGAGGTGAAGCCCATGTACGACCTCATCGTTCTCGGCGGCGGCCCGGCCGGCTACCTCGCCGCCGAACGCGCCGGCCACGCCGGTCTGAAGACCCTGCTGATCGAGAAGCGCGCCGTCGGCGGCGTCTGCCTCAACGAGGGCTGCGTGCCGTCGAAGGCGCTGCTCCACTCCGCCAAAGTGCTGGATTACGCCACCCACGGCGGACCCTACGGCGTCACCACCTCCGGGGCGACCATCGACCAGAAGGCGGTGATCGCCCGCAAGGACAAGGTCGTCCGCAACCTCGTCGCCGGCGTCCGTGGGCAACTGAAGGGTGCCCACGTCGAGCTGAAGGAAGGCTTCGGCGAGATCCTCGGGCGCGAGAACGGCATCGTCCGGGTGAAGGTCGGCGCGGAGGTGTTCGAGGCGCCGCGGCTGATCCTCGCCACCGGCTCGGAGGCGATCGTGCCGCCGATCCCCGGCGCGACGGAGGGGTTGGCGAACGGCTTCGTCCTGACCAACCGCGAGATCCTCGCCCTCGACACCATTCCGACGTCGCTGGTGATCGTCGGCGGCGGTGTCGTCGGGCTGGAGATGGCGAGCTACTTCAACTCGGTCGGGTCGAAGGTCACGGTGATCGAGATGCTCGACAAGATCGCCGGGCCGACCGATCGCGAGATCTCGACGATCCTGCAGAAGAACTACGAGAAGAAGGGCGTGACCTTCCGCCTGTCGGCCCGGGTCACCGGCTTGCCCACCGGCTTCGTCGAGTTCGAGCAGAACGGCGTCGCCGAACGGATCGAAGCCGAGAAGGTGCTGCTGTCGATCGGCCGGCGGCCGGTCACCACCGGTTTCGGCCTGGAAAATCTCGGGATCCTGGTCGAGCGCGGCCGCATCGTCGTCGACGAGATCGGCCGGACCAACGTGCCCGGCGTCTATGCCGCCGGTGACGTCAACGGTCAGTGGATGCTCGCCCACGTCGCCTACCGGGAGGCGGAAGTGATCGTCAACACGCTCGCCGGCCGGAAGGATCGGATGCGGTATCGGGCGATCCCGTCGGTGATCTACACCAATCCGGAAGTCGGCTGCGTCGGCGAGACCGAAGAGACCGCCCGCGCCAAGGGGTTCGACGTCCGCGTCGCCTCGCTGTCGATGAACTATTCCGGCCGCTACATGGCCGAGAACGCCGGCGGCGACGGGATCTGCAAACTGATCGTCGACGCCCGCGGCGACCGCCTGATCGGCGCCCATCTGATCGGCAACCACGCCTCCGAGATCGTCACCGCCGCGGTGATGCTGATCGAGAGCGAGATGAGGATCGCCGACATCAAGGAGTTCGTCTTCCCGCATCCGTCGGTCGGCGAAATCATCCGCGAGACGATCTTCCAATTCTAACGGTCTGCCGCACGCAGGCGTCACCGAGACATTCGATCACAGGCATCGTCATGACCAAGAAGCTCACCATCCTCCCGCAGGAGATGCGGCGCCCCGGGTTCATCGAGTTCGAGAAGATCCCGGTCAACCAGTACAATCGCACGATCGAAGAAGAGAAGGCGAACTTCTCGAAGGCCGATTTCCTCCGGATCTATCGCGACATGCGGTTCATCCGTGAGTTCGAATCGATGCTCTACTCGATCAAGACGACGAATGCCTACAACGGCATCGAGTACAACAATCCGGGCCCGGCGCATCTGTCGATGGGGCAGGAGGCGTCGGCGGTCGGTCAGGCCTATCTCCTCACCACCGACGACTTCATCTTCGGCTCGCACCGCTCCCACGGCGAGATCCTGGCCAAGGGCCTGTCGGCGATCCACCGGCTCTCGGAAGGCGACCTCACCGCGGTGATGGAGGGCTTCCTCGGCGGCGCCACCTGGAAGGCGGTCGAGACCTTCCATGCCGGCAAGGGCAAGTCGGTCAAGGACCTGGCGGTCGACTTCCTGATCTACGGCGCGCTCGCCGAGATCTTCGCCAAGGAGACCGGCTTTCATCGCGGCCTCGGCGGCTCGATGCACGCCTTCTTCCTGCCCTTCGGCATCTACCCGAACAACGCCATCGTCGGCGGTTCGGCCAGCGTCTCGGTCGGCGCGGCGCTCTACAAGAAGATCAACCGCAAGAACGGTATCGTCGTCTGCAACATCGGCGACGGCTCGATGGCCTGCGGCCCGGTCTGGGAGGGCCTGATGCTCTCCGCCATGGACCAGTACCGGTCGCTGTGGGAAGGCGACATGCAGGGTGGCCTGCCGTTCCTCCTCAACGTCATGGACAACCAGTACGCCATGGGCGGCCAGACCCGCGGCGAGACCATGGGCTACGACTTCCTCGCCCGTATCGGCGCCGGCGTGAACCCCGAGCAGATGCACGCCGAGCGGATCGACGGCTACAACCCGCTCGCCGTGATCGAGGCGATGGGCCGCAAGCTCGACATCCTGAAGGCGAAGCGCGGTCCCGTCCTGCTCGACACGCTGACCTATCGCTGGTCGGGCCATTCGCCCTCCGACGCCGACAGCTACCGCACGGTCGAGGAGAAGAACGCCTGGATCGCCGAGGATTCGATCGCCGCCTATCGCGCCCGGCTGGTCCAGGCCGGTGTGGCGAACGACGACGAATTCGCCGCGATCGACGCGAACGTCATCGAGACGGTGACCAACGCGGTGCAGATGGCGGTCGATCCGCTGATCTCGCCGCGCATGGATCTGGCGAAGACCCCGACGGCGATCGAGGACATCATGTTCTCGAACACCCGCGTGGCGAAGATGGAGGATCGCGAGCCCGACGTGCTGATGGTCAAGGCCGACAACCCGCGGGTCCAGGCGATCGCCAAGAAGGAGCGCTTCGCCTTCGACGCGGCCGGCAAGCCGGTCTCCAAGAACAAGGTCTATCAGTATCGCGATGCCGTCTTCGAGGCGCTGATCGACAAGTTCTATGAGGATCCGACGCTGGTCGCCTACGGCGAGGAGAACCGCGACTGGGGTGGTGCCTTCGCCGTCTACCGCGGTCTCACCGAGGCGCTGCCCTATCACCGCCTGTTCAACTCGCCGATCGCCGAAGCCGCGATCTGCGGGTCGGCGGTCGGCTACGCGATGGCCGGCGGCCGGGTCGTGGTCGAGCTGATGTACTGCGACTTCCTCGGCCGGGCCGGTGACGAGGTGTTCAACCAGCTGCCGAAGTGGCAGGCGATGTCGGCGGGCATCCTGAAGATGCCGGTGGTCATCCGCGTCTCCGTCGGCTCCAAGTACGGCGCCCAGCATTCGCAGGACTGGACCTCGCTCTGCGCCCAGATCCCCGGCCTCAAGGTGGTCTTCCCGGTCACTCCCTACGACGCCAAGGGCCTGATGAATGCGGCGCTCGCCGGCACCGATCCGGTGATCTTCTTCGAGAGCCAGCGGCTCTACGACATCGGCGAGCAGTTCCACGAAGGCGGCGTGCCGAAGGAGAGCTACGAGATCGCGATCGGCGAGCCCGACGTCAAGCGGGCCGGCGGGGACATCACCATCCTGACCATCGGCGCGACCCTCTACCGGGCGCTCGACGCGGCCAAGATCCTCTCGGAAAAGTACGGCGTCGAGGCGGAGGTGATCGACGCCCGCACCATGGTGCCGTTCGACTACGAGAAGGTGATCGCCTCGGTGAAGAAGACCGGCAAGATCCTGATCGCCGGCGACGCCTGCGATCGCGGCTCCTACCTCTCCGACCTCGTCCGCAACATCGCCGACTTCTGCTTCGACGACCTCGACGCGCCGCCGGTGGTGCTCGGCTCGCGCAACTGGATCACCCCGGCCTTCGAGCTCGAGGCGGACTTCTTCCCGCAGCCCGACTGGTTCGTCGACGCGATCCACGAGCGGATCATGCCGCTTCCCGGTCACACGCCGAAGCGGTCGTTCACCGACGTCGAGCTGCTGCGCCGTTCGAAGCTCGGCGTGTGAGGGGGCGTCGCTCCCTCCTGCCGCCGACCGATCCCTCCGAACTCGGGACCTCACCACCGATGAAATCGACCGCTCTGGCCGACGCGATCCGCATCCTGGCGATGGACTGCGTCCAGGCCGCCAACTCCGGACACCCCGGCGCCCCGATGGGCATGGCCGAAATGGCCGTAGCCCTCTGGCACCGCCACCTGAAACACGATCCGGCCGACCCGACCTGGGCCGACCGCGACCGCTTCGTGCTCTCCAACGGGCACGCCTCGATGCTGATCTACGCGCTGCTCAACCTCTCCGGCTACGATCTGCCGCTCGACGAACTGAAGAAGTTCCGCCAGCTCGGCTCGAAGACGCCGGGCCACCCGGAGTACCGCCACACCCCCGGCGTCGAGACCACCACCGGGCCGCTCGGCCAGGGGCTCGCCAACGCCGTCGGCATGGCGCTCGCCGAAAAGCTCGCCGCGGCCGCCTTCAACCGGCCGGGGCACCGAATCGTCGACCACCACACCTTCGTCTTCCTCGGCGACGGCTGCATGATGGAGGGGATCAGCCACGAGGTGGCGTCGCTGGCGGGGCTCTGGAAGCTCGGCAAGCTGATCGTCCTCTATGACGACAACGGCATCTCGATCGACGGGCACGTCGCCGGCTGGTTCGCCGACGACACGCCTGCGCGTTTCGAGGCCTACGGCTGGAACGTGATCCGCGCCGTCGACGGCCACGACGTCGACGCGGTCGACCGGGCGATCGCCGCGGCCAAGACGCAGGGCACGAAGCCGACGCTGATCTGTTGCAGGACGGTGATCGGCAAGGGCTCCCCCAACAAGGCCGGCACCCACGACGTCCACGGCGCACCGCTCGGCAAGGACGAGATCGCCGCCACCCGCGCCGCCCTCGGCATCACCGCCGGGCCGTTCGAGGTCGACGCGGAGGTTCGCGCCGCCTGGAACGCGCGCGCCGCGGGTGCCGGTCGGCACGCCGAATGGACCGGGCGTTTCGCCGCCTATCGTGCCGCTCATCCCGACCTCGCCGCCGAATTCGAGCGGCGGATGGCCGGTGAGCTGCCGGCCGACTGGGCGGAGAAGACCGCCGCGGCGCTCGCCGACGTGGTCTACCGGGGCGAGACCATCGCCACTCGCAAGGCGTCGCAGAACGCGATCCAGGCGCTGGCGCCGCTCCTGCCGGAGTTCCTCGGCGGTTCCGCCGATCTCGCCCCTTCCAACCTCACCCGGTGGACGGGCTGCCGCGACATCACGCCGGAGACGATCGACGCCGGCGGTGACTATCTGCACTACGGCGTGCGCGAATTCGGCATGACCGCGATCATGAACGGCGTCCTGTTGCACGGCGGTTTCCGGCCGTTCGGCGGCACCTTCCTGATGTTCTCCGAATATGCCCGCAACGCCCTCCGGATGGCGGCGTTGATGGGCATCGCGCCGATCTGGGTGTTCACCCACGATTCGATCGGCGTCGGCGAGGACGGTCCGACCCATCAGCCGATCGAGCAGACGGCGACGCTCCGGATGGTGCCGAACCTCGACGTCTGGCGGCCCTGCGACACGGTCGAGGCCTTCGTCGCCTGGCAGGTGGCGGTCGAGCACCGCCACACCCCGACGGCGCTGATCCTGACCCGCCAGAACCTGCCGCATCAGCCCCGCGATGTCGCCGGGATCGCCGCGATCCGCAGTGGCGGCTACGTCCTGAAGGACTGCGAGGCGCGGCCTGCGGCGGTGATCGTCGCCACCGGCTCGGAAGTCGCTCTGGCGATCGCCGCGCAGGCGGCCCTCGCCGGAAAGGGCATCCCGGTCCGGGTGGTGTCGATGCCGTCGACCTTCGCCTTCGAGCGGCAGGACGCCGCCCATCGCGACGCGGTGCTGCCCCGCGGCATCCCGCGGGTCGCCGTCGAGGCGGGATCGACCGCCGGCTGGGGCCGGTATGTGGGTCTCGACGGTGCCGTCGTCGGCATCGACCGCTTCGGCGAATGCGGACCGGCGGCCGAAGTCTTCGAACATCTGGGCGTCACCGCCGCCGCGGTCGTCGCCGCCGTCGAACGAGTGATCGGCTCTTGAGCCGCGGTCACCGTCCGACGCAGAAGAACCACGAGAGGAAATCCCGATGTCCGAGAACCTGCTGGAAAAGCTCAAGAAGATGACCGTGGTGGTCGCCGACACCGGCGACATCCAGGCGATCGAGAAATACCGGCCGCGCGACGCCAGATCGGAAGAGCACACGTCTGAACTCCAGTCACACTTGAATCTC
>CALFRR010000241.1 GCA_937919435.1 uncultured Alphaproteobacteria bacterium
TACGAGATTCAAGTGTGACTGGAGTTCAGACGTGTGCTCTTCCGATCTCGAGGGCCGGCTCGCCCACCAGACGCTGGGCATGCTGCTGACCCGGCGGATGGAGCGGCTGGGCCTGCGGCCGCTCGGCTTCGTCTGCAACGACTATTGCCTCGGGATCACCGCGGCGACCGATCTCGGCGCCGCCTTCGCCCGCCGCCGGCCGGCGCTCGACGCCCTCTTCGACGAGGACCTGCTCGGCGACGACCTCGAGGAATGGCTCGCCGATTCCGCCCTCCTGAAGCGCACCTTCCGCAACTGCGCGGTGATCTCGGGACTGGTCGAACGCCGCCATCCCGGCGCCGAGAAGAGCGGCCGGCAGACCACGGTGGCGACCGACCTCGTCTACGACGTGTTGCGTTCCCACCAGCCCGACCACATCCTGCTCGAGGCGACTCGCGCCGACGCGGCGACCGGAATGCTCGACATCGGACGGCTGGCGGCGATGCTGGCGCGGGTGAAACACCATCTGCGCCACGTGCGGCTGGCACGGATCTCGCCGCTCGCGGTGCCGGTGATGCTGGAGATCGGCCGCGAGGCGGTCGGCGGAGAGACCGAGGAGGCACTGTTGCGCGAGGCGGCGGACGATCTGATCGCGGAGGCGACGCGGCGATGAACGCGCGGACCACCGACGGCGCGACGATCCGGCCGATCGCCACCGGCGTCGACTTCGCGGTCGCCGGGGCACGGCTGGTCGCGCTGCCGTCGGGCGCCGCCTGGTGGCCCGACGAGGCGACGCTGATCGTCGCCGACCTGCATCTCGAGACCGGCTCGGCCTTCGCCCGGCGCGGCGCGCTGGTACCGCCGTTCGACACGCGGGCGACGCTCGCCCGGCTCGCCGCCGACGTCGCCGCCCACCGGCCCGCCCGGGTGATCTCGCTCGGCGACGCCTTCCACGACGGCGGCGGGCCGACCCGGATGGAGCCGGAGACGGCGGCGGTGCTCGCCGACCTCCGGGCGGGGCGCGACTGGATCTGGGTCGCCGGCAACCACGACGCCGAGGTCGAAGGCGAGATCGGCGGCATCGTGGTCGAGGAAATCGCGATCGGTCCGCTCGGCTTCCGCCATCACCCGGCGCCGAAGGCCCGGGCGCTCGGCGAGATCGCCGGACATCTGCATCCCGCCGCCCGGGTCCGGGTGCGCTCCGGCACGGTGCGACGCCACTGCCTCGCCTGCGACGGCCGGCGGGCGATCCTGCCGGCCTACGGCGCCTACACCGGCGGTCTCGACGTCGCCTCGCGCGCCTTCGCCGGGCTGTTCGAGACGGCCGACCTCGTCGTCCACCTGATCGGCGAGGCGGCGGTGCACCGGTTCCCGGCGACCTCGATCGCCGGGCTCGACCTCAGTCGCGACGGAACAGAAGCCCGCCGAGCCAACCGGTGAGGAGCGACAGGGCGACCGCCAGAAGGCCGTAGAGCGCCGGCCGCTCGGCGGCGAGTTCGGTGATCCGGCGGTCGAAGCCGGACTTGACGACGCTCAGTTCGGCGGTCGTCGCGGCGACCGGGACGCCGTCGGCGAACACCCGGACTTCGGCGGTCCAGCGGCCGACGGGCGCATCCGCGGGGATCGGGATCGCCACCCGGAACAGACGCTCGCCGAGGAAGGTCACGGCGCCGGGAAGATCCCGCCAGCGGCCGTCCGCGGTCTCCAGCCGATGGAGTGCGTGGCGGAAGGCGGCGTCGCGGGCGTCGGCGGCGGTACCGACGAGCCGCCGGCCGAGCCCGAGACGTTCGAGCGTCGCCGGATCGGTCACCTCGTCGAGCGGCCGGGTCGAGGCGACGGCGGACCACAGGGGGATCTCCGCGAAGACCTCGCGGTCGCGGACGATCCACAGACCGGCGACCGGATCCTTGCGGCGCACGACGACTGCGCCGCGCGGCGCCGAGAGGGTCACCACCACGTCGTGGCGCTGCGCACCGGGCGCCGCGCCCGGATCGGCGTCGATGGTGCCGTAGACCGTCGCCTCGCTGCCGGCGAAGGTCGAGGAGATCGCCACCCGAGCCGGAGCCACCGCCGCGGTGACCGTCTCGGCGGCGGCCGGACCGGCGGCGCCGAGTGCCGCGGCGAGGAGGAGGACACGGCCGATCACGGCGCACCTCCGATCACCCGGGCCACCGACCAGACGTCGGCCGGCGTCAGCACCAGATCGGCGACGAAGCGCAGGCCGACCGCCAGGATCAGCAGGGCGAGCAGCACCCGGAGCTGTTCGCCGCGCAGCCGTCGACCGAGGGACGCGCCGAACTGGGCGCCGCCGACCCCGCCGATCATCAGCACGAAGGCGAGGACGACATCGACGGTGTGATTGCCGGCCGCCTGCAGGAAGGTGGCGAAGGCCATGGTCGCGACCATCTGGACGAGCGAAGTGCCGACCACCAGCCCGATCGGTACCCGGAGCAGATAGATCAGCGCCGGGACGATCAGGAAGCCGCCGCCGATCCCGAGCATCGTGCCGAAGAAGCCGATGACGACGCCGAGGACGACGATCGGAACCGCCGAGACGACCATCCGCGACTTCGGGAAGAACATCCTGAACGGCAGCCGGCGCCCCGCCCCGCGCGGCCGCGGCCGACGCGCCGGCGGTTCTTCGCCGCGGCGACGGGCACGGATCGCCCCGACCGATTCGACCAGCATGTAGGCGCCGATGCCGCCGAGCAGGATCGCATAGGAGAGGGCGATGAACAGATCGAGCTGGCCGATGCGGCGCAGCAGGGCGAAGACCCAAGCGCCGACACCCGATCCGACCATGCCGGAGGCGAGCAGGATCAGCGCCAACCGGCCGTCGACCGCGCCACGGCGCCAGTAGGAGAGCGCACCGGAGGCCGAAGAAGCGGCCACCTGCGCCGACACCGATCCGACCGCCACCGCCGACGGGACGCCGGCGAAGACCAGCAGCGGGGTGAGGAGGAAGCCGCCGCCGACCCCGAACAGGCCGGAGACGAAGCCGACCGCGGCCCCGATGCCGAGGAGGAAGAACATGTCGATCGGCATCTCGGCGATCGGCAGATAGATCGGCATCGCTCCCTCGCCTCCCCGCCGCCCTCAGCCCACCGGATCGGTCGCCGCCCAGCGCTCGGTGGCGGTGCCGACGAGATCGCCGATCGAAGCGAGGCCGGCGCGATCGAGCCGTTCGGAAAGGCCACGCAGGATCCGCCCGATCAGGAACGGCCCCTCGTAGACGAGGCCGGAATAGAGCTGGATCAGGTTCGCCCCCGCCGCGATCTTCTCCCAGGCGCCGTCGACGTCGTCGATCCCGCCGACCCCGACGATCGGCATCGACGGACCGACCAGCCGGCGCATCCTGGCGAGCACCACGGTGGAGCGGCGGAACAGCGGCCGGCCGGAGAGCCCACCGGCTTCCGCGGCCCCCTTCGCATCGACGAGGCCGGTGCGGTCGAGGGTGGTGTTCGACACGACGAGCCCGTCGACGGGTGCGGCGAGCGCCTCGGCGGCGACGTCGGCGAGCCCCTCGTCGGTGAGATCGGGAGCGATCTTGAGCAGCACCGGCACCCGCCGGCCGCCCTTGGCGACGATCGCGTCGCGCGCCGCCACCACCCGACCGAGCAGTTCGGCGAGCGCGGCCCGGGCCTGGAGATCGCGCAGGCCCGGCGTGTTGGGCGAGGAGACGTTGACGGTGAAGAAGTCGGCGAGGTCGGCGAAGGCGGAGACACCGGCGACGTAGTCGGCGATGCGGTCGTCGCTCGTCTTGTTGGCGCCGATGTTGACCGCCACCAGGCCGGGGCGGCCGCGCCGCTTCTCCAACCGGGCGGCCATCGCCGCATGCCCCTCGTTGTTGAAGCCGAAGCGGTTGACCACGCCGCGGTCGGGAACCAGACGGAACAGCCGCGGGCTCGGATTGCCGGGCTGCGGCAGCGGGGTCACCGTGCCCACCTCGACGTGACCGGCGCCGAACTTCAGGAAGGCATCGGGAACCTCGGCGTTCTTGTCGAGGCCGGCGGCGATGCCGACCGGATTGGGAAACGCGAGGCCGAAGGCGGAGACGGCGAGCCGCGGATCGGCCGGCGGGGCGAAGCGCGGCATCGGCAGATGGGCGAGCGCCAGGATCGTCAGCCGGTGGGCGGTCTCGGGATCGAGGCAGAAGACGAGCGGCCGGACGAGGCCGTAGAGATCGGTCAAGGGTCGAGCTCCGGAAAGCGGTGAAGGCCGTCGTCGCCGAGCGGCAGGTCGCAGACGAGACGCGCCGCCGACGGATCGAGCGGCGCGTAGAGATGGGGGAAGAGATCGCCGCCGCGCGACGGCTCGAAGCGCAGGGCCGGCCCGAGACGGGCGGCATCGACCGCCACCAGCAGCAGATCGGTCCGGCCGGCGAAATGACGGCGGGCGGTCTCCGCGACCTGGGCGGCGGTCGAGAAATGGACGAAGCCGTCGGCGAGATCGACGGGAGCGCCGACGAAGACGCCGTCGGCGACCGCCTTCTCCCAATCGACGCGATCGACGATCTTGTAGATCGTGGAGGCCGGTGTGGTCATCGCGGATCTCCCGGGGGTCGGCGGCCGAAGGTCGGCCGGTTCGGCGGACCCTAGTCGGCACCGCCGCGCCGGGCAAGTCTCGTCCCCGACGAGTTTTCGACCCGCAACCTCCGATTGATCTTCTTCGTTTTCTCCGGCGGACGAATCGGGGATAGATGCGGCGATCGCGATCGTCTCGGCGCGGAAGCGGATCGACGCTTCGATCGCGACGGACCGATCGATCCTTCGGACGACACCGCCCCCGCGTCCGAACCGGCGCGCGGACGGGAGCGAAGCGCGAGGCGACGATGACCAGCCGACGGCTCAGTCTGGACCACGACCGCGTATGGGCCGCCATCGACCGGATCGCGGTGGCGACCGGCCTCAGCCCCTCCGGCCTCGCCCGCCGGGCCGGGCTCGACGCGACCGCCTTCAACAAGTCGAAACGCCGGACCGCGGACGGCCGGCCGCGCTGGCCGTCGACCGAATCGCTGGCCAAGGTGCTCGACGCCACCGGAACCGGGCTCGACGACTTCGCCCGGCTGGTCGCCGACGTCCTGCCGGCGGATCCGCCGCCGCCGCGGATGCCACCGGTCGATCCGTCACAGATCGCCGGTTTCCACGAAACCGACGGCGTCGTGCCGTTCGGCGCCCCGCCGCTCCTCGACGATCTCGCGGGAACCGGAGAATCGATCTATCACTTGAGGGTGAGCGACGAGACGTGGCTTCCCTGCTATCGGCCCGGCGACGTGTTGATCGTTTCGACCGTCGAGCAGATCCGGCCGGGGGATCGCGTGGTCGTCCGCGCCACCGGTGGAGGGATCGGGGCGCACGTCTACCTCGGCCGGCGCGGCGGCGCCATCGAACTCGCCGCGCTCGACGGACACGGACCGACGCGACGGCTGGCGGCCGCCGAAGTGGCCTGGTCGGCGCGCATTCTCTGGGCGAGCCAATGAGAGCGACTGCGAGGAGACCGATCTGGAGTTGGACGGCCACCGCCGGCCTGCTCGTCGGTCTCGTCGTCGTCTGGCGGGCGAGCGGCGTCGCCACGCCCGAGCTCGCCGTCGCGGTGGCGCCGCTGCCGGTGCGGTCGGCGGAGGCACCGGCCTCCGTCAGCCCGCCCCGGCCGCTCCCCGCGGACACACCGACGGCACGTTTCGCTTCGTCGGCCGGGCGCGCCGATCGTGCGGATCGGCCGTCGGCGAAGCCCTTCGCTTCGCCCTCGCCACCAGCGGCGACGGCCCCGTCGACGGCGACGGTCCGCACCGCCTCCCTGCCGCCACCGGGGGAGATCGGTGACGCCGGTCCGTCCGGCGAAGCCGACGTCGCGGCGCGTCCGGTCCGAGTGGTCGGGCCGCCGCTGCAACGACCGATCGGCCCGAGCCGACCCGAACCCTCCGCATCGGCCCATCGCCCGACGCCGTCGGACGACGCCCGGGTATCTGCCCTCACTCCGGCGGACGACCCGACACCGCCGGAGGCGGCGGCACCAGCGGCGCCCGCCACGCCGTTGACGGCCGGTGCGGCGGATGCCCCCGGCGGTACGGCCCCCGCTTCGCCGGCCGGATCCGACGGAGCGTCGACGGTCGATGCTCCGTCGACGGCGCGCCGAGGGGCGAGCGGCCCGGAGCCGATGCCGCAGGCGAGCGACACCGCACCGCGTCCCGCCGGAGAACCACCCGCGCCGACCTCGACGCAGATGCGTCCCTCGCCTCCGCCGACGGTGGCCGCGCCGGCCTCTCCCTCGGACGTTCCGGGCGCCGCCGCACGGCGCGACGGGCGGGCGGCGGACGGCGCCGACGCCGGCTCGGCTCCGGCGCGTCCGATCGCCATGGCGTCCGTCGTGCCCGAGCCGCCCGTGGCGACGACGGGACCGGGGAGCACCGACGCCGCCACGGCGCCGGCCGAGGCGGATGCGCCGTCGACCCGGATCGCCGCCGGCCCGGTGCGGATCATCGGCGGTCCCGGGGTCTCCCCCGGCCCGACCGCGGCGACCCCGCCGGAGCGGATCGGCCCTCCCGTGGCCCCCGCCGCTCCGCCGGTCCCGATCGTCCTGCGCCGTTTCTCGCCGGTGATGATCGAGGATGCGGCGACCCTCGCAGCCGGGCGGTTGACCTTCAGACTGCCGGGGGTCGCGGCGATCGGCGTCGACGAGGTCTGTCGGGACGGCAACGACCGCGTCTGGCCGTGCGGGCGGCGGGCACTCGCCGCGATCCGCGGCTTCGTGCGGGGTCGGGCGGTCGAATGCCCGCTGCCGAAGACCGCGCGATCCGGCGGCTTCGACGCGATCTGCACGGTCGGCGGCGTCGACCTGGGTCTATGGGCGATCGAGAACGGCTGGGCCCGGGCGGTCGCCGGCGACCTACGGGCGGAAGCGGCAGAGGAGCGGGCGAAGAACGCCGGCCGCGGCATCCATGCGGCGATCGTCGACACCGCCACGGTTCCGGTCGAACCGGCGGCGGCGGCGCGCACCGTCCCCGACGTGCCGCCCGACCGGACCACCGCGCCGCTGGCCAACGGCACCGCCGAGAAGCCGCCGCGCCTCGCCGAGGCGCCGGCCGCCCCCGCAGCGGTGGCGCCGTCGGTTCCGGTGCCGCCCGCCGCATCGCCGCCGGTCGTTCCGCCGGCCCCGGCGACCGCGCCGCAGGCACCGATGCGGCTTCTGCCCTGAGAAACGCGAAACGCCGACCGGCGGGGCCGATCGGCGTTCGCGTTCGAAGATCCGCGACGCTCAGACCGCGGCGAGACTGCCGGCCAGCGCCTTCTCGATCAGCGCCCGGGTCTCCGGAATGCCGTAGAGCGAGACGAAGGAGCCGAAGCGCGGCCCCTTCTCCTGGCCGAGCAGGATCTGGTAGAGGCCGGCGAAGAAGCCGAGCGACACACCGGGACCGCCGTCCGGCCCCTTCTTCGAGGCGTCCGGGAAATGGGCCCGGCCGACGTCGAAGACGACGTTCTGGACGGTGTCGGCATCCGCCCCCTCCGGCAGACCGGCGAGCGCCGCATCGAGCGCCGCGAGCGCCTCGCGCTCGGCCGCGTCGGGGGTGCGGAACACCTTCCCCGGTTTGACGAAGTCGTGGAAGTAGCGGATCGCGTACTGGACCAGGCGGTCGAGTTCGGGGGCGGTCTCGGGGGAGAGTTCCGGCGACGAGCGCCGGATGAAGCCCCAGAGCACGCCGGCATCCTCGGCGTTCGAGGCGGAGACGAGGTTCATCAGCATCGAGAACGAGGCCGGCATGTGCTTCTTCGGCGGCTCACCGGTATGGATGTGCCAGACCGGATTGACCAGCCGCTGCTCGGGCGTCTGGCGATCGTAGGCGTCGAGGAACTGATAGTATTCGTCGACGTTGCGCGGGATCACGTCGAAATAGAGCTTCTTCGCCGCCTTCGGCTCGCGGAACATGAACAGCGACAGGCTCTCCGGCGAGGCGTAGGTCAGCCACTCGTCGATGGTCAGGCCGTTGCCCTTCGACTTCGAGATCTTCTGCCCGTTCTCGTCGAGGAAGAGCTCGTAGTTGAAGCCCTCGGGCGGCACGCCACCGATGATCCGGCAGATCTTCGAGGAGAGCTTGACGGAATCGATCAGGTCCTTGCCGGCCATCTCGTAGTCGACGCCGATCGCCGCCCAGCGCATGCCCCAATCGGGCTTCCACTGCAGCTTGACCGCGCCGCCGGTGACCGGCGTCTCGAAGCGCTCGCCGGTCTCCGGATCGCGCCAGACGATGGTGCCGGCCGCGACGTTCCGCTCCTCGACCGCCACCTGCATGACCACGCCGGTCTTCGGGTGGATCGGCAGGAACGGCGAATAGGTCGAGCGCCGCTCCTCGCCCAACGTCGGCAGCATCACCTTCATCACCGCGTCGAAGTGCTCGAGCACCGCCAGCAGCGTCGTGTCGAAGCGACCGGAGGTGTAGTAGTCGGTCGCCGAGGCGAACTCGTAGTCGAAGCCGAAGGTGTCGAGGAAGCCGCGCAGACGGGCGTTGTTGTGATGGGCGAAGCTCGGATAGTCGTTCGAGAACGGATCGGGCACCCGGGTCAGCGGACGGCCGAGATGGGCGGCGACCATCTCCTTGTTGGGGACGTTGTCGGGCACCTTGCGCAGCCCGTCCATGTCGTCGGAGAAGCAGACGAGACGGGTCTTCACGGTGTCGCCGGTCAGCACGCGGAAGGCGTGGCGGACCATCGAGGTGCGGGCGACCTCGCCGAAGGTGCCGATGTGGGGCAGGCCCGAGGGGCCGTAGCCGGTCTCGAAGACGACCACGTCCTTGGGGTGTTTCTCCAGCCGGGCGACGAGTTTGCGCGCCTCCTCGAAGGGCCACGCCTTGGACTTGGCGGCGGCCGCGACGAATTCGGGAGTGGTGACGAGCGCGCGCGACGTCGCAGCGGTCATGACGGATCCTTCGATGATTGCGAGGGCCGACCGGCGACCCTCGGGGTCGGGCGGCGTCTCCGGGACGCCGAAGAGCGGGCGACACCCGCCTCTTCGGGACGCCGGACACTAGTCGCGACCGGCGAAAGCGTCAACTTTCCAGCCGAAAACCACGCCGAACGGAGGTCGACTTGCCTAACCGCGGCGACCGACCTAGGGTCCCTCCCGCAACCGACCGGAGCCGATACCGCCCCATGCCGACCCCTTTCAGCCCGCACGAAGCCCTCGCCCATCTGATGCTCACCGTGGCGATGGCCGACAGGACGATGAGCGAACGCGAGATCGGCGAGATCCGCCTGCTGGTGGAGACGCTGCCGGTGTTCGAGGGCTTCGACGTGACCCGCCTGCCGGCGCTGGCGGAAGCGACCGCCACTCTGCTGGAGGCCGCCGACGGTCTCGACCGCCTGCTGAAGCGGGCCCGGGAGGCGCTGCCGACCAAGCTCTACGAGACCGCCTACGCCTTCTGCGTCGAAGTGGTGGCGGTCGACCGGGTGGCCGGGCAGGAGGAACTGCGCTTCCTCGAGATGATCCGCGACACCTTCGACCTCGACCCGCTGGTCACCGCGGCGATCGAGCGCTCGGCCCGGGTGAGGTATCGGAAGATGTGACAGCCCCCACTTCAAAGAGAAGTGCCAATGACGATCCTGTCTCATGAAACATCGACTGATAATGCCACAAATATTGCAAGCACCCTTCAGATAACAGGAAACTGTGCATCCGGAACCCAGACAAATTTCGCCAATGCCGAGGAATACCCTCACTTTCACATAGACGACAACCCACTTTTTCCGCGCTACGCGGGACAAACTCAATCACCAGAAATAGAATTACAATTTCAAACTCTAATGGAAATCATTCCCTCCGGCCCACTCATCCCGGACGTGGGCTTCGCACCGAACAAAATCTTTGCAATGCACTGGAACCGCGCACCCGTAAAAAGCAGTCCGGATGCAGCCCCATTTTGGCAGGCGGTCATCCGGCCGGGCTCACAACCAATTCAATTGATCAATTGGAAGGAATGCTCGAACTTCAAACCGAGCTCAAAGGCCGGGAATTTTCTGGACAAAGCTTGCAAAGAAGGCATCCTCATCCTCCCGACATCCAGATCTCTCTTCAATCCCACTCTGAAGTGGCGCCCGAAGTAACACCCGAATACGCGGGGATGCCTTCCGCCGTCCTCAGTTGAGCACCCGCGCCGCTTCCGGCACGTCGAGCGAAAACGCGGGGATGTCGACGTCGAAGAAACCACCGTCGATGCCCTGCATCCGGTAGGTGCCGACCATGAAGCCCGAGGCGGTGGTCAGCGGGCAACCCGAGGTGTACTCGAAGGTCTCTCCCGGCTCGATCAGCGGCTGCTCGCCGACCACGCCGGGGCCGGACACCTCCTGGATCTGACCGCGCGAGTCGACGATCTTCCAGTGCCGCGCCTTCAGCCGCACCGCCGCCGCGCCGGTGTTGGTGATCTCCACCGTGTAGGCCCAGAACCAGCGCCCCTCGTCCGGATCCGACTTGTCGGACCGGAACTCCGGAACGACGGTGACCCGGATGTCGTGGGTGATCGCCTCGTACATGTCGAAACCCGTCGATGCCGCCGCCGCCCGAGAGGGTCGTGGCTGGAAAGGCGTTACGCCGGCCGCCATCATGCCGCAACCCGCGACCCGCGCAACCCCTCCGCCCGGCGGCAGGGAGTTGCACGGATCCGACCGGGTCCGGCGGAGATCGGGAGAGGCCGGAGCCTCTCCCCCGTCGATCAGAGGGCGCGCACCGCCGCCGCCGCGAGGGTGACGTCGTCGATCAGGTCGGCGACGTCCTCGAGCCCGACCGACAGGCGCAGCACGCCGTCGCCGATGCCGAGCTCGGCGCGGTCCTCGGGCTTCAGCTTGAAGTGGGTGGTGGTCGCCGGATGGGTGATCAGGCTCTTGGCGTCGCCGAGGTTGTTGGAGATCTTCACCACCTCGAGCGCATTGGAGAAGGCGAAGGCGCCGCGCTTGCCGCCCTCGACCTCGAAGGCGATCATCGTCGAGCCGCCGCGCATCTGGCGTGCGACGATCTCGGCCTGCGGATGATCCGGCCGACCGGGGTAGATCACCCGGACGACGCCGGGGGTGGCGGCGAGCACGTCGGCGAGGCGGGCGGCGTTGGCAGTCTGCTTCTCGACCCGGAGGGTCAGCGTCTCCAAACCCTTCAGCAGCACCCAGGCGTTGAACGGCGACATCGACGGGCCGGTCTGGCGGATGAACACCTGCAGCTCTTCCTCGACGAACTTCCGGGCGCCGAGCACCACGCCGCCGAGGCAGCGGCCCTGGCCGTCGATGTGCTTGGTCGCCGAATAGACGACGACGTCGGCGCCGAGCGCCAGCGGCGACTGCCAGCAGGGGGTGGCGAAGACGTTGTCGACGACCAGCCGGGCCCCGACCGAATGGGCGATCTCGGCGATCGCCGCGATGTCGTAGACCTCGAGCGTCGGGTTGGTCGGGCTCTCCAGGAACAGCACCTTGGTGTTCGGCCGGACCGCCTTCTTCCACTGGTCGAGGTCGGCGCCGTCGACCAGGGTCGAGGCGATGCCGAAGCGCGGACAGAGATCCTCGACGATGTAGCGACACGAGCCGAACAGCGCCTTGGCGGCGACCACATGGCCGCCGGCGGAGACCTGCGACAGGATCGCGGCGGTCACCGCGGCCATGCCGGTCGCCGTGGCGCGGGCGGCTTCGGCGCCTTCGAGCAACACCATCCGATCCTCGAACATCGAGACCGTCGGATTGCCGAACCGCGAATACTGGTAGCCGGGAGAGGTGCCGAGGAAGCGGGCTTCGGCCTCTTCGGCCGAGGCGTAGACGTAGCCCTGGGTCAGGAACAGGGCTTCGGACGTCTCCGACCACTGCGAGCGGGCGATGCCGCCGTGGACGAGTTCGGTGGTGGGACGAAGGCGACGCGACTTCTCGGACATGGCTCTCACTCCGGACGTTCCCCGTCGGCGTCCGGCGGAGAAACGAAAACCCGGCCGACGGGCGCCGGACCGGGTCGATGTCTCCCAGATCCCGGCCCTTTTAGCGACGTTGTTTTACGTGGCGGCAAGCCGGCCGGCCCAAATGACCACGAGGTCTTCGTTCCTAATCTTCTCCGCCGACCCCGTCAACCGGACGAAATCGGCGCCGAACCGCGCGAGGATCGGCTCTGCGTCGATCGCCCGGCTGGCGGAGGCCGAGCCGATCGGATAGGAGAACCCGGACCGGAAACAGGGAAATCGGGGCGTCGGCGGATCATGGGCGGGCAGCGAGCAGAGGGCATCCTGGCGGGACAGTCGATCCGCGGCCTCGCCGAAGCCGGCGCGATCACCGTCGAACGTTCCTTCGACGCCGACCAGATCCAGCCGGCGAGCCTCGATCTCAGGCTCGGCACCCGCGCCTACCGGGTGCGCGCCTCGTTCCTGCCGGGCCCCGGCGCCTCGGTCGAGGACAAGCTGAAGCCGCTGCTGCTGCACGAGATCGATCTGTCGGTCGGGGCGGTCTTGGAGACCGGCTGCGTCTACATCGTGCCGCTGATGGAGAGCCTGAAGCTTCCCGCCGACATCGCCGCCGCGGCCAATCCGAAGAGCTCGACCGGCCGGCTCGACGTGTTCACCCGGGTGATCGTCGACCACACCCGGGCCTTCGACACGATCCCCGCCGGCTACCACGGACCGCTCTATCTGGAGATCAGCCCGCGCACCTTCCCGATCCTCGCCCGGGCCGGATCGCGGCTGTCGCAGATCCGCTTCCGGCGCGGCGAGGCGCGGCTCGACGACGCCGCGCTGGCGGCGCTGCACGCCCGCGACGGGCTGGTGTTCGGCGGCGAGGCGGTGTTCCAGGACGGGCTCGCGCTGTCGATCGACCTGACCGGCAACGCCGACGGACTGGTCGGCTACCGCGCCAAGCGGCACACCGGGCTCGTCGACGTCGACCGCAAGGCGGGGCTCGACCTCGACGACTTCTGGGAGCCGATCGTCGCGCGCGGCCGGCGCTCGCTGATCCTCGATCCCGACCAGTTCTACATCCTGGTCAGCCGCGAGGCGGTGCACGTGCCGCCCGACCACGCGGCCGAGATGGTGCCGTTCGACCCGCTGGTCGGCGAGTTCCGGGTCCATTACGCCGGCTTCTTCGATCCCGGCTTCGGCCACGGTCCGGCCGGCGGCGAGGGCTCGCGGGCGGTGCTGGAGGTGCGCAGCCACGAGGTGCCGTTCATCCTCGACGACGGCCAGATCATCGGCCGGCTGGTCTACGAGCGGATGGCGGAGCGGCCCGAGCGGCTCTACGGCGAGGGCATCGGCTCCAACTACCAGGCGCAGGGTCTGAAGCTCTCCAAGCACTTCCGGGTCTGACGCGGCTCTCGCCCGCGGGGCGGGCACGCGGTCGTGATCGGCCGGTCCGGCCGGCGCGGGCCGATGCCTTGCATTCGCCGCGGTCGCTCACGATCTCTTCGCGAGAAGAGAGCGGCAACGCCGCTCGGGACTCGTGAGGAGCCGGCCATGACGCCGCATGAAGCAGAGATCATCAAGGACGTCTTCGCCCGCCTGAAGGCGGCGGGTGCCGGACCGATCGACGCCGAGGCCGCCGGTCTGGTCGAGGCGGAACTCGCCGCCGACCGCGGCGCCGGACTGGCGCTGGTCCGGGCGCTGGTGATCACCGAACGGGACCGCGCCGGGCTCGCCGCAGAGAACGAGGCGCTGAAGCGCGAGATCGCCGAGGCGCGCTCGCAGGTCGGCGGGCGGAGCGGCGGCCTGTTCGACGCGCCGACCGGCCCGACGCCGTGGGACCGGCCGCAGGCGCCGACCCCGGCGCAACCGGGACCGTGGGACCGACCGGCCGCGCAGCCCTCGCCGTGGGATCGGCAGGCGCCGGCCGCCGGCCCGTGGGGGCAACCGGCCCAGCCGCAGGGCGGCGGCTTCTGGGGCAGCGCGCTCCGGACCGGCGCCGGAGTGGCCGGCGGCCTGTTCGCCTTCGAAGCGCTGAGGGGACTGTTCGGCGGCGGTCACGGCATCGGCCAATCGGCCGGTCTGCTCGATCAGGCACCGACGTCGGTGATCAACGAGACGGTCAACGTCTTCCAGAACGGCGGCGACCAGACCGGCGGCGGCTTCGGCGGCGAGACCCGGTCGGCCGGCCTGTTCGACGCCGGGAACGGCAACGACGGTCGGGGCGACGACTGGGGAAGCGGCGACTGGGGTGACGGCGGCGGTTTCGGCGGCGACGACGATCTCGCCTGAGCGGCACCGGTCACGCCGGAGAGAGATCCTCTCTCCGGCGGACGCGGACCCGTCGGCGTCTCAGGCGGTCTCGCGGGCCGCGAGCTTCGCCGCCCAGTCGGCCTTCATCCCGGCTTCGACGGTCGCCCGCTCCGGATCGAGCGCCTTGTAGAGCGAGACGCAGTGGGTGTCGGCGAAGCCGATCGCCTCGTAGAACGCCAACACGCCGAGATTCTCCTTGCGCACCAGGAGATTGATCTTCGGCACGCCGGCCGCGCGGCACCACGCCTCGCAGGCGGCGACGAGACGGCGGCCCCAACCGGCCCGGCGGGCGTCGGGATCGACGCCGAGGTAGTAGACGACGCCGCGATGGCCGTCGTGACCGGTCATCGCCGCGCCGACCACCCGGCCTTCGTCACGGGCGACCAGCACCGCGCCATGGCCGCTGTCTCGGCAGATTCGGATGTCGTCGACCGGATCGTTCCAGGGGCGCACCAGATTGCAGCGCGTCCACAACGTCACCACCGCCCGCTCCTCGCCCTCGGCGAGAAGCCCGATCGACCGATCTTCGAACACGGGATCACTTCCTCGTCTGCTGTCGGCTCCGGAGAGCCGCCGGTTTCGGAAGCGGCGCATGGTGCGACGGCTCGATGACGACGGCAAGACGGTGGGGCGCGACGCGGCGACGCGCGCCCCGTCGGTCAGAAGCGGTCGGAGATCAACCGGCTCCAACTCTCGCCGGCGAGCCCGCCGAGGTGGACGTCGCCGCGCAGCACCGCTTCCCGCGCGTCCGCGTGCGGGGTCAGGCAGACCGCATGGGCGTTGTGGCGGAAGATCGTCCCCGGCTGCCGATAGAGCGCTTCGATCAGCCCCGGCCGGCACGGACCGCGGACCGCGGCGACGCCGAGCCGGTCGAGATCGGCGTGGAGGGCGCTGATCGCCTCGGCCTCGCGGCCCGGCAGGGTCGGCAGATCGAGGACCCGGGCGATCGTCCCGGACGCCGCCCAATGGGCCGAGACGCCGATGGTCTCGCCGAAGCGGTCGACGACGCGGCAGAGGCGCAGCGCACCGTTGCGGTTCAGCCGGCGGGCCATGGCGAGGGTCCAGGCGAGGTCCTCCGGCGCCCACAGCGGTCGGATCGTCCGATGGGCGACGAAGCGCGGCGCCAGCGTGACGAAGGCCGCTTCGTCGATCTCTTCGAGCCGGGCGGTCGCGGCCTCGGCGGCGAGAGGGCCGACGACAAAGCGGGCGAGACGATCGAGAGGCCCCGCGAACGGCGCGAGCAGCGCCCCGGCGAGACGCGGGTGGCGGCGTTCGGCGAGGCGGGCGAGAAGCGCGGCCGGTCGGAAGACGCGCAGCCATTCGAGACTGTGCACCGGCAACACGACGCCGCCGAAGGCTTCGAACAGGCCGGCACTGATCGGCCGGGCGGTGTCGGTGAACAGGAGGTCGTGGCCGGCCCGCGAGAGATGGCGCGCCAGACGGGCGCCCGGACGCCCCGCCGACGGTCGTTCGTCGGCCATGAAGGTGGAGAGCACCTCGGCGTCGAGAACCCGGTCGGCGACGACGATCCGCATCGGCACCATGATCACTGCGGCGTCGATCTCGCCGGTCGCGCCGACATGGACGAGACCGCCGGACCGGCCGGCGGCGGCCGGGGCACCGAAGGCGAGATCGCGGACGTAGTCGCGCAGTTCCGTCGACGGCGCCTCGTCCCCCGTCCGGAAGACCCTCCGGTAGAGCATGGCGACCGCTTCGACGTCGGTCTCGGTCATCGGCCGGACGACACCCGCCGACGGCCGAGGAACCCGGCGCGCCGCATCGAAGTCCCGGGCCGCGGAGGCGCCCATCCGATCAATCGCCCAATCGGGCATGATGGGCGCGCTTCTCCTTGTACATCAGCGCATCGGCACGGCCGGCGACCGATTCGAGCCGCTCGCCGGGCTGCCGCGTCGCCGCGCCCATGGCGAAGCTCAGCGGCGCGCCGCCGTAGAACTGGTTGTTGAGGTCGACCAGCCGGCGGATGTTCTCCATCATCATCTCGCCGGCCCGCTCGTCGGCGCCCGGCATCAGCACCGCGAATTCGTCGCCGCCGATCCGGGCGGCGCGCATGCCGCCGCTCACCGCCGCCGACAGGATCTCGCCGGCTCGGCGCAGCAGCTGGTCGCCGGCGGCGTGGCCGGTGGTGTCGTTGACGTGCTTCAGCCCGTTCAGATCGGCGATGACCACGGTCACCGGGATGATCCCGGCGCGCTCCAGCCGGTTGATCTCGTCGACCCAGAAGCTGCGGTTGAACAGCTTGGTCAGCACGTCGTGCTTGCCGAGGAACTCGAGATAGACCTCGGCCTTCTTGCGGGCGGTGATGTCGGTCAGCGCCACCTGGACCAGAGACCAGTCGCTCTCGTGACCGGGCAGGACCGAGAACTGCATCAGGAGATGCAGCTCCTCGCCGTCGAGCGCGTAGTTGACCACTTCGCGGTGCTGCAGGGTCTTGCCGTCCCACAGATCGATCAACTGCTCGCGGAACGGCTGGATCATCGCGTCGCGGAAGATCTCGTGACTGCGCAGCAGCAGCTCGGTGCGGTCGGCGGCACCGAACAGGCGCAAGGTCTCGCGATTGACGTCGACCACCCGGATCTCGCTCATGCAGCGTTCGACGAATTCCGGGTGGACGTCGGTGAACGTGCGGAAATCCTCGATCCCGCAGGCGCGGACGTCCCCGATCAGGCGATGGATCGCCGAGAAGTCCTCGACCCACAGCGACACCGGCGAATGATCGAACAGGCCGCGGGCGTAACGGTCGCTCTCGCCGAGGGCACGGCGGGCGGTCTCGAGTTCGGTGATGTCTTCGACGGCGACCAGGACACGGGCCCAGTCCTCCTCGGAGCCGGGAAGGATCCGTCCCGACAACATGATGTCGAGGCGGCGGCCGGAGAGCGTGTAGTTGACCGTGCGGCTGGTGAAGCGGTTCGCCCCTTCCCACAGTTGCACGAGTTCGTCGACGTGGCTCTCGAACATGTCGCCGTGGAAGACGATCTCGAGCCCGGCGATCAGCCGGACGAGATCGGGCGCCTCGAACAGATCGAGGGTGCGGCGGTTGACCCGCACGATCCGGATCAGTGACGCGCACTGACGGACCCGATCGCGATCCTCGAGGAGAAAGGCACGGAGATCCTCGACACCCTGCGCCCGCCACTCGGCGAAGCGGGTCCTGACGCCCGTGTAGTCCTCGACCCAGAGCGAGATCGGCGCCAGATCGAACATCGCATCGGCCTCGATCTCGGTGACGTCGCGCGTGATCGCGGTGATCTGCGTCTTCGTCATCGGCGTCCACCATCCTCGTCGGCCACATCCGGAATTCTTCGAATCCTATCGTTCGTGGGTTGGCGTTCGGTAAACGTGGGCGGGTTTCGAAAGCGTCGTTCGAAACGTTTCGTCATCGCTACCGTTTGCCTCTGCGGGCGCGGCGGGGATAGTGTCGCGGAACATCGGCCGCGGCGGCGCGACGTCGGGGAAACCGACGCGGTGACCGGGTCCCCGGGCGAAGGCTCGATGAGACGCCGCGGCGTCGGGTCTGCGACCGAGCGAACCGGGATCGCGTCGACGGAAACGGGAACACCGGTCGGGAGGCCGACGATGACGATCGAGAAGGCGCGGGCCCATGCCGTCGCCAAACCGTGGGGACGCGCCGGTCTGTCGCCGTGGAGCACGATCGACACCGGCTGCGAGACGATCGGCGAGGTGTGGTTCGATCGCGCCGAACCCGGCGGGCGTCCGACCGCCCTGCTCGTCAAACTGCTGTTCACCACCCGCCCGCTGTCGATCCAGGTGCATCCGGACGATGCCCGGGCCCGGGCGCTCGGCCTCGCCAACGGCAAGACCGAAGCGTGGTACGTGCTCGCCGCCGAGGAGGGCGCCGAAGTGTGCCTGGGGCCGCGGATCGCGATCGACGAGGCGACGCTGCGCGCCGCGATCGCCGACGGTTCGATCGTCGATCTCGTCGCACATCGTCCGGTCCGGGCGGGTGACGCGGTGTTCGTGCCGGCCGGAACCATCCACGCGATCGGGCCGGGGCTGGTGGTCGCCGAGATTCAGCAGCGCAGCGACACCACCTTCCGGCTGTTCGACCACGGCAGCGACCGTGCCCTCCACATCGACGAGGCGGTCGCCGCGGCACGGCTCGAGCCGGTCGCGCCGACGGCCCCGCCCGAACCGCTCGACGCCGAGTCGACCCGGCTCGTCGCCTGCCCACGGTTCGTCATCGATCGGCTGGCGCTGCCCGCCGGTGGCCGACGGCCGATCGTCGCGGGGGCGGAGACGTGGTTGCTGGTCGTCGCCGGGGAGATCCGGATCGGCGAGATTTCGGCGGCCGTCGGGGACGCGGTGCTCCTGGCGACGGAGGAGGCGGTCCTGGAAGCCGGGACGGAAGGTGCGGTGGTCCTCGAAGCCCGCCTCCCGACGCCGTAGGCCCGACCCGGCCCGCCGGGCGATCCCGGACGGGCACGGCCATGCCGCGGGCGGGCACCGCGGGCTCACGCGATCGGAGTTGTCGGAAGAGGAACCGGGGCGGGCGAGACTCCCGAGCGCGAAACCGACCCGTACCGTCCTCGCCTCGCCGACGCCGGAGTCCGTGGACCGCGCCGCCGTCCCGGCGCCCCTCAGGGGAAGGGCATCGAGACGAGCGGGCGGGGCGGCATCAAGCGACCGGATCGCGACGCTCGACCAACAGGAGCATGCAGACGGCGGCGACCACCGGACCGGCCGCCAGCGTCGCGAAGGCGGCGACGAACGATCCGGTGCTCTGATAGACGACACCGATGACGCCCGGCACGATGACGCTGCCGATCTGCCAGACGGCATTGGTCAGCCCCGTGGCCGCACCGGTTCGAGCGACGCCGACGGTCTCGCCGATCATCGCGGCGAGCAGCGGCGTGTAGGCGAAGGCGAAGACGCCGAGGAGCGGTGCGGCGAAGCTGAACTGGCGGAGGCCGGTCAGATTTCCATAGACGAGGAGCGTCACGGCGAAGCCGACGAAGCAGAGGACCAGCAGGGGCTTGCGGCGTCCGCCGAGCCAATCGGAGAGGAGACCGATCAGCGGCTTCGAGATCACCGCGCCGATGCCGAAGGACGAGACGACCGCGCCCGCCTCGATCGCCGAGATATGATGCCCCTTCACCATCAGGGCGTTGGCCCAGAAGGTGAAGCCCCAGGTGCCCCACATCGCGGCGAAGCCACCGACGGCGAGAAGGACCAGCGAACGGTTCGACAGGAGATCGGCCGCCTCGCTCCAGAACGGGGCGCGGCGCGGCGGCGCGGCGTGCGGCGGGTCGCGACGCAACGCGGCGAAGATCACCACGCCGAGGGCGACGGTCGAGACGCCGAAGATGCGATAGACGTTCTCCCAACCGACCGACTTCATCAACGACGGCACGATCGCGTTGGCGACCACCACCCCGAGAGACGTGGCGGTGGTGAGCAGGCCCATCGCCCGGCCACGCTCCTCCTTGGCGAACCACATCATCACGAGCTTGACGCAGGCCGAATAGTCGACGCCGGCCGCGAGCCCCATCAACGCCTGACAGATCAGGCCGAAGGTGAGCGACGTCGTATTGCCGAAGAGGAAGGTCGCGATGCCGAGCGGCAGAAGCGAGCAGAAGATCACGACCCGTGGCCCGGCCCGGTCGCTGACGAAGCCGCCGAGCGCGTTGGCGACGACATAGCCGGTGTAGAAGGCGGTGACGAAGACGCCGAGCGCGGCGAGCGGCAGCGCCAGGTTCTGGCCGACGGTGACGGCGACGTTGGCCCAGGCGAGGCGGTCGACGAAGGTGATCAGCAGGGCGAGCCAGGCGAAGGCGAGAACGAACCAGCGATAGAACGTCGTTTCGGTCTTGGTGGCGACGGTGGCGACCGTGTGGGTGTCGGTGCTCATTATCGAGTTTCCTCCGGGAGTTTCTTGCCGAGATAGACGCCGTCCGCCTCGAGCCGGTTCTGCAACCGGTCGACGCCGAGCGCGCGAGGCGTCACGCCGCCGCGAGCCGCCAACGCGGCCGCAGTGCCGGCGGCCTCGCCCATGACGAAGCAGGGCCCCATCACGCGCGCCGCCGACTGACCGGTGTGGGTCATCGAGGCGCAGCGGCCGGCGACCAGCAGATTGTCGACCCCGAGCGGCAGCAGCATCCGGTAGGGCAGATGATTGAAGCCGCGACTCTCGGGGATCTTCGGCCAACGCCACTCCACCCCGCCGGCGACGTGGTTCTCCACCGGCCAGCCGTTGACGCCGATGGTGTCGTCGAAGCCGACACTGTCGAGGACGTCGGATTCGGAGAGCACGTATTCACCGACGATCCGCCGGGTCTCGCGGATGCCGATCTGCGGCGCGATCTCGGTCAGATAAGTGTGCTCGAAGCCGGCGACGGTGCGCAGGAAGGCGAAGGTCTCGCGCACCTGCCGGCGCCCCTCGATCTCGCCGTCGGAGAGGGCGCGGGCATCGATGCCGCTCACCGCCGAGCCGTCGGCATTGGCGAGCTGGGTGATGTTGGCACGCCATTCGGTGGGGTGCTTCTGCGGTCGGACGATCGCTCCCTTGCGCGGGAAGCGGGCGCCGTTGCGGACCGCCTCCTCCATCAGTTGCGGGATGGTGCGCCATGCCTCGCCGGCCCGCACCGGGTCGACGCCGCCCATGCGGTACATGGTCGAGGGATAGAGCATGCCGCCGGGGCCGCTGCCGACCTCGAAGGGGACGCCCGCCCAGGCGGCGAGATCGGCGTCGCCGGAGCAGTCGACGAAGACGTCCGCCCGGACCGCCACGCGCCCGGACTTGGTCTCGAGCACCACCGCGTCGATTCGGCCGGGGGTGGAGGCGACGATCCCCGCAGCGAAGGCGTGAAAGAGGATTCGGGCGCCGGAGGTGACGACCAAATCGTCGGCGGCGATCTTGAAGGCGGAGACGTCGAACGCCTGGGCGAGGACCTTGCCGAGCACCATGTGCGGGGCGTTGAGGCCGTCGAGCTTCTCCAGCCGTTCGAGCAGGTCGTCGACGACGCCGCGGACGACGCGGACGTTGTGACCGTGGACGTTGGCGTAGAGGCCACAGAAGTTGGTGACGCCGCCGGCGGTGCCCATGCCGCCGAGGAAGCCGTAGCGCTCGACCAGCAGGGTGCGGGCGCCGGCACGGGCGGCGGCGGCGGCGGCGGCGATGCCCGCGGGACCTCCGCCCAGCACCACCACGTCGCAGCTGTCGAAGATCGGGAGGTCGCGCGCGCTCTCCCGGACGATCCGGTTCTCCTCGTTCATCGTCTCTCCCTCGGAGTTTCTTGGCGATTGTCGACGAGGAGCCTAAGCTCACGATAAGGAAGCGCAATACACCGAGACGAGCGATCATTTCCCGCGTTTCGCGAACAATCCGGGGCTCGACCGATGGACGGCATCGACAATCTCAAGGCGTTCCTGGTGACCGCGCGCACCGGCAGCTTCTCGCGAGCGGCGCGGGAGCTCGGCGTGGCTCCGTCGGTGGTGACCAAACGGGTGAGCCAGTTGGAGTGGAAGATCCGCACGCCGCTGTTCACCCGGTCGACGCGCCGGGTCGAACTGACCAGTGTCGGGCGTGATTTCCTGGCCCGGGTCCGCACCCTGGTCAGCGACTACGACGAGACGATGCGGGCGATGACCCCGTCTCCCGACCACCTGCGCGGTCACATCCGGATGAAGGCCCCGTCGACCCTGACCATCATCTATCTCGGCGAGGTGCTGAACCGGTTCCAGCGACTGCACCCGGACATCACCATCGATCTCGAGCTGATCGATCATCCGATCAATCCGGCCGAAGAGGGCTTCGACATCGCCATCGGCGGCTTCTCGCCCGCCTTCGACGGGGTGATCGACGTGCCGCTGTGTTCGTTCCACCGGTTGGTCTGCGCCTCGCCCGCCTATCTCGAGCGGCGCGGCGAGCCACATCACCCCCGCGAACTGGTCGCCCACGACTGCCTCTGCTTCAAGGCGACCGGGGCGGCGTGGACCTTCGACAGCGACCGCGGACCGGTCAGCGTCTCGGTGACGCCCAAGCTCAGCGTCAACGAGGGGCAGGTGCTCCGGGCGGCGGCCCTCGACGGCCACGGCATCCTGATGATCTCCGCCTATGTCGTCGAACCGTGGCTGGCGACCGGCGCCCTGGTGCCGATCCTGACCGGCTATGTGGTGCCCGACATGTGGTTCAAGGCGGCGATCCCGGAGAAGCTCGGCACGTCGCCGGTGGTGACCACCCTGCTCGACTGGCTGGCGGAGCGCTTCGCCTCCGACGCGATGTGGAATCGCGAGCGCCTGCCCACCGTTCCGGTCGGCGGCTGAGGATCCACGACGGCCCGATTTTGCGCGCCACACCGACCGCGCTCCATCTGGTGACCAGTCGATCACCTTCTAGTATCCCGTCCCGCAAATGTCTTTACATACGCGCTCGACCTTTTGGAGGATGGCCTCGCTGGTGGCGGTCCAGAC
>CALFRR010000242.1 GCA_937919435.1 uncultured Alphaproteobacteria bacterium
TCATCCTCCTTCCGCAATTCTTTGTAAAGTCATTTGCGGGACGGGATACTAGCAACGCTTGCTCCAAGCGGGAAAGCCGAAGATGCTCGCCCTCCTCGCCGTCGCCAGAAGGCTCCTCGTCATCCTCAGGGACAAGACCCCATGGAAAAGCGCTTGACCGACATGACAGTCGCTCACCACGCGCCGCAGATCGGCTTCAACGACGTCGGCCACAACCCGGATCACCGCCCCACACATCGAGATCTCGACGACCGGCGCCGAACGCGGCACGGCAGCGACGACCGCGGCACCATCCGGCAACGACGCTGCCACCGTGCCCTTTGCCAGGGCCTGACGACGCCAGCCGAACAACTGCGACGGCGACACGCCCATCTGTCGGGCGACCGCCGAGACGTTCACACCGGGCTCCAGGATCGACGCGACCGTTCGCTTCTTGAAGTCGTCGACCAACGCCGCCGCGCCGCAGCACCGGCCTCGTCACCCTCGACGATCGCCTCGACGACATGGAATGTTCCATCTGCAGACATTGGCGCACCCATAGAAGTTCATGAGCGTTCCAACGCCTTCACCCTATGACCGTGCTCGACCCGCAGAAAGATGGGATCTCCTTCACGCTTACGGTGATCGGCGGCGCCGGCGTCGGAGGTCCGCGCGAACGAACCGACGCGATACGGCGGGCGAGGGTCGACGTACGCCGAGCCGCGCGATCTCGTCGCCGCGCGAGAAGGGCCGATCGGTCCCGGCCGGAGCGCGCCATCCCGCCGCGGGCGACGAGGGGCCGCGGCCGGCCGACGCACGGCCGTCACGATGAACCACGTCCGCACGGCGCGGACGCCCCGGCCTTGGCAATCGGCGGCGCGAACGCTACATGAGGGCGACCAACTCGGACAGGAAACCCCATGGCTTTTCTCCTTCCCATCGTGAAGGTCGTCGATCTCGTACTCGATCTCTACGGTTGGGTGCTGATCGCCTCGATCGTCTTCTCCTGGCTCTTCGCCTTCGGCGTGATCAACTCGCGCAATCAGGCGGTCGCCACCATCGGCGACATCCTCTATCGCCTGACCGAGCCGGTGCTCCGGCCGATCCGCCGCTTCCTGCCCAATCTCGGCGGTCTCGACCTGTCGCCGATCGTCGTGTTCCTGGCGATCTACCTGATCCGCCAGTACATGTACCTGATCATCCTGAAGTGGTGAGGCAGGCCTCGGCCGGGCCGGCTTCGGCTGCGACCGCCGAGGCCGGTGCGCTCCGGCTCCGGGTCAGGCTGACGCCGCGCGCCGCCAAGGACGCGCTCGGCCGTTACGAACGCCTCTCCGACGACACCGAGGTGCTGACCGCCCAGGTCCGTGCGGTGCCGGAGGACGGCGCCGCCAACGCCGCTCTGGTCGCGCTCGTCGCCGCCGCCGCCGGCGTCGCCAAGTCCCGCGTCGCGCTCGTCTCCGGTGCCACCTCGCGCGTCAAGACGCTGCGCATCGAAGGCGATCCCGACGCGATCGCCACCGCTCTCGCCCGCTCGGTCGCCGTCTGACCGGCCCCGTCCCACCTCGGCCCGCCGTCGCCGCGGGCTCGCCCCGGAGAACCGACATGACCGCACGGCCGATCGACGGAAAGATCCTGTCCGAAGACCTCCGCACCACCGTCGCCGCCGGCGTCGCCGACTTCGTCGTGAAGACCGGCGCCGCCCCCGGCCTCGCCGTCGTGCTGGTCGGCGACGACCCCGCCTCGAGCGTCTACGTCGCCTCCAAGGCGAAGCAGACGGTCGCCGTCGGCATGCGCTCCTACGAGCACCGCCTGCCCGCCGACACCGCCGAGGCCGATCTCCTCGCCCTGATCGCCGCGCTGAACGCCGATCCGCTGGTCGACGGCATCCTGGTCCAGCTGCCGCTGCCGAAGCATCTCGACGCCGGCCGGATCGTCGCCGCGATCGATCCGGAGAAGGACGTCGACGGCCTGCACGAGCTCAACGCCGGCCGCCTCGCCTCCGGCCGCCCGGCGCTGGTCCCGTGCACGCCGCTCGGCTCGATGATCATGCTCGACACGGTGCTGCCGAAGCTCTCCGGACTGGAAGCGGTGGTGGTCGGCCGCTCGACCCTGGTCGGCCGGCCGATGGCCCAGTTGCTGCTGCGCGCCGACTGCACCGTCACCATCGCCCATTCGCGCACCCGCGACCTCGCCGAGGTCTGCCGCCGGGCCGACATCCTGGTCGCCGCGGTCGGCCGGCCGAAGATGATCCCCGGAAGCTGGATCAGGCCCGGCGCGACGGTGATCGACGTCGGCATCAACCGCGTCCCGGCACCGGAGAAGGGCGAGGGCAAGACCCGGCTGGTCGGCGACGTCGATTTCGAGAGCGCGCTCGAAGTGGCCGGCGCGATCACCCCGGTGCCCGGCGGCGTCGGCCTGATGACCGTCGCCACCCTGCTCGCCAACACGCTGATCGCCGCCCATCGCCGCCGCGGCCTCGCCGAGCCGGCGTGGTTCGCCGAACTCGACCGGCGCCTGTTCGGCTGATCGCGGCGAGCCGGTCAGAAGTCGCAGACGATGCCCTTGCGTTCCCAGTCGCCGTAGCGCACCGGTTCCGGACCGTTGCGCCCGGCGATCTCCTTCGGCATCGGCGTCGCCGCCGCGTCCATCGCCCGGCGGCGCTCCTCCGCTTCCAGGAGAGCCCGCTGGGCGGCCGCCGGCAGATCCTCGAACCGCCGCCGCGGCGCCGTCTCCCCGTTCGTCCCGCCCGTCTCGTCGTCCGTCGTCATCTCGCCCTCGCGTCCGTCGACCGCGCGCCCGTGATAGCATGTCCGAAGTGGATGCGTCGAACCGTCGAACCACCGACACCGACCCCGCTTCGCTCCGAAAGAAGGCCGTTCCCATGCCACCGCGCGACCGCGCTCCCTCCGCCCCCCGTGCCGCGGCGCCCCGCGCACCCGCCTCGACCCCCGGTCTCGCCGTCCGCCGTTTCGCCGTGGCCATCCTCGACGACGTCCTCGACGGCGGCCGACCGCTCGACCGGGTGCTCGACCACCGCGCCTCGATGCCGGAGTACCGTGCCCTGTCGCCGGCCGACCGGGCGCTGGTGAGGGCGATCGTCGGAACCACCCTGCGCCGGCTCGGTCTCGTCGACGACGCGATCCGCGGCCGGATGGAGCGGGCGTTGCCGAAGAAGGCGAACCGTGCCCGGACCATCCTGCGGATCGGCGCCGCACAGATCCTGTTCATGGAGATCCCCGACCACGCCGCCGTGTCGCTCTCCACCGAACTCGCCGAGCGCGACCGCGACGCCCGCCCCTGGAAGGCGCTGGTCAACGGCGTGCTCCGGACGATCGCCCGATCGCGCGACGAGATCCTCGCCGGGCTCGACGCCGATCGTCTGGCGACGCCCCTGTGGCTGTGGCGGAGCTGGTCGGAGAACTGGGGCGAGGACACCGCCCGCGCCTTCGGCCGCGCCCATCTGGTCGAACCGCCGCTCGATCTTTCGGTCGCCGCCGATCCGGCGCTCTGGGCGGAGAAGCTCGGCGGCGTCGTGCTGCCGACCGGCACCGTCCGGCTGCTCGGCCAGGGTCGGGTCGACCGGATGGAGGGGTTCACCGAAGGGGCGTGGTGGGTCCAGGACGCCGCCGCCGCGCTGCCCGCCCGCCTGCTCGGCGACGTCGCCGGACTGCGGGTCGCCGATCTCTGTGCCGCACCGGGCGGCAAGACCATCCAGCTGTCGCTCGCCGGCGCGAAGGTCACCGCCGTCGACGTCTCGCCCCATCGCCTGGAACGGCTGAAGCAGAACCTCGCCCGGCTGCGGCTGTCGAACGTCGAGACGATCGCCGCCGATCTCACCGACTGGCGTCCGGCGGAGCCCTTCGACGCGATCCTGCTCGACGCGCCCTGCTCGGCGACCGGCACCATCCGTCGCAATCCCGACGTCGGGCGGCTGAAGAAGGCCGGCGACGTCGACGATCTCGCCCGCCTCCAGGCCGACCTCCTCGCCCGCGTCGCCGATTGGGTGAAGCCGGGCGGGCTCGTCGTCTACTGCACCTGTTCGCTGGAGAAGGCGGAGGGCGAAGAGCAGATCGCCCGTTTCCTCGCCTCCGGTGCCCCGTTCGAGCGGGTGCCGATCGATCCCTCCGAGATCGGCGGCCTCGCCGCGGCGGTGACCGCCGAGGGCGAGATGCGGACCACTCCGGACATGCTTCCCGCCGAAGACCCGCGGCTCTCCGGCCTCGACGGCTTCTTCGCGGTGCGACTGCGCCGCAGTGGACCACGGCCTCCGTCCAATTGACGGGGTGGCCTTAACCGGCTCTTTACCTTGTCGGGGTGCCTTTGGTCGACGTCGGGTCTCAGCGACCGACGGACGGATCGAGCGGCGACGGGAGCGCATGGCGAAGGCGGGAGGCGCGACGCGGACCGAATGGAAGCTGGTCGGTCGCCTGATCGCCCGGCGTCTGGTCGTGCCGTTCGTCCGGATCGTCCGCAAGGCCCGCACCCTGTTCGAGCCGGCCGCCGACCGGCTGACCGTCGCCCCGCAGGATCTGCGCACCGCCGACCCGACGGTCGCCGCCGACATCTACACCGGGATCTTCGTCTTCTCCGGCAAGATCGTCGACTGCCGCGGCCGCTCGCCCTTCGAGGCGGCCGCACCGAACCGCGAGTGGGCGCGGGTCCTCAACGGTTTCGGCTGGCTCCGCCATCTGCGCGCCGCCGACAGCGCCCTCGCCCGCTCGAACGCCCGCATCCTCGTCGACGACTGGCTGAGGAAGCCCGAGCATGCTCCGATCGCCTGGGACGCCGACGTCGTCGCCCGGCGCACCATGGCCTGGCTGTCGCAGTCGCCGATGATCCTCGCCGACGCCGACCAGGGCTTCTACCACCGCTTCCTCACCGGACTGACCCGCCAGTTCCGCTGGCTCCGCGCCCATCGCGGTGAGGAGCCGGCCGGTCTGCCGCGGCTCCGGGTGGCGCTGGCGATCCTCGCCACGGCGCTGTCGGTCGAGGCCTTCCGGCGCTTCGTCCGTCCCGCCGCCCGCCGCCTCGACGACGAGCTGAAGCGTCAGATCCTCGACGACGGCGGCCACCTCTGTCGCAATCCGATCGCCGTGCTCGACGCGGTGGTCGACCTGCTGCCGGTCCGCCAGGCGCTCGCCGCCCGCGGTTTTCCCGTCTCGGCGACGTTGACCGGCGCCATCGACCGGATGATGCCGATGCTGCGCTTCTTCCGGCACTCAGACGGGACCCTCGCCCTGTTCAACGGCGCCGGGGCGACGCCGATGGACCTCGTCGCCACCGTCCTCGCCTACGACGACGGCCAGATCCGTCCCGGCGGCACCGCACCCGACGGCGGCTATCAACGGCTCGAGGCGCCGAAGGTGGTGGCGATCTTCGATTGCGGCCGCCCGCCGCCGCCCGAATATGCCGCCGCCGCGCACGCCGGCACGCTCTCCTTCGAACTCTCGTCGGGCCACGATCGGTTCGTCGTCAACTGCGGCGCACCGATGCGTCCGACCGGCGATTGGCCGCGTCTCGCCCGCACGACCGCCGCCCATTCGACGCTGATCGTCGACGATCATTCCTCCGCCCAGATCCGCGAGAGCGGCATCCTCGCCCGCGCCTGGGGGCCGATCCTGGTCCGCGGCCCGAGCCGGGTGGAGGTCGACCGTAGCGAGGACGAGACCGGCGTCACCGTCCGCGCGAGCCACGACGGTTGGTTCGCCGACTACGGCCTCGTCCATGTCCGCACCCTGTCGCTGTCGGCCGACGGCGCGGTGCTCGCCGGTCTCGACGAACTCGACGGCCTCGAGCACGAAGACGTGCCCCCGTGGGTGGTGCGCTTCCACCTGCATCCGACGATCCGGGCCGCCCGCACCGCCGGCGGCGCCATCCTGCTCGCCGGTCACGGCGGCGAGGCCTGGGAGTTCCACTGCGACGAGATCGAGCCGGAGATCGAGGAATCGGTGCACCTCGCCGATCCCCACGGCATCCGCCGCACCTCGCAGATCGTGCTGTCGGCCGAGGCCGGCGCGGGCCGGTCGGTCGCCTGGCGCTTCGTCCGCACCACCCGGGCGGCGAACGCCCGGCGCCGAGTCGCCGACCCCGACGCCGGTCTCTGAGCACGCCGGTCCGCTTCCTCACGCGCGCGCGCCCCGCGTCAGCCGGGACGCCGCCCTCGACCTTCCTCGGGTTTCTCCCGCTCCCGATTCGTGTTATCGGCGGCGCCGTCACCGTCTCCCGTTCCGGTCCGAGGCGGATCGGGCGCCGTCCCGGTCCGACGCCGCGGTATTTCTCGAGGCCGGCCACCCGAAGAGGTCCCCCGCGATGTCCGTCGAGCCGAAGAACATTCCCGCCCCCGATCTCGTCCCCGTGAAACGGGCGCTGCTGTCGGTCTCCGACAAGACCGGCCTGATCGACTTCGCCCGGGCGCTCGTCGCCGCCGGCGTCGAGCTGATCTCGACCGGCGGCACCGCGAAGGCGATCGCCGAGGCCGGGCTGCCGGTGAAGGACGTCTCCGAGGTGACCGGCTTTCCTGAGATCATGGACGGCCGGGTGAAGACCCTGCACCCGAAGGTCCACGGCGGCCTGCTCGGCGTGCGCAACGACCCCGACCACGCCGCGGCGATGCGCGCCCACGGCATCGACGGGATCGACCTGCTGGTCGTCAACCTCTACCCGTTCGAGGCGACGGTGGCCCGCGGCGCCGACTGGGCGACGGCGATCGAGAACATCGACATCGGCGGCCCGGCGATGATCCGCGCTTCCGCCAAGAACCATGCCCACGGCGCGGTGGTGGGCGATCCCTCGCGCTACGCCGACGTCCTCGCCGCGCTCGCGGCGAACCCCGGCACGACGCCGCCGGTGCTGCGCAAGGCGCTGGCGCTCGAGGC
>CALFRR010000243.1 GCA_937919435.1 uncultured Alphaproteobacteria bacterium
AAGTGTGACTGGAGTTCAGACGTGTGCTCTTCCGATCTCCCGCGATGCCGCCCTGCCGCCGCGCGGCGAGGGCGCACCGGAGGGTGGACGCCCGCGCTGGTCGGAAGGTGGCCGTCCGCGGCCCGAGCGCGGCAACGACCGTCCGCCGCGCCGCGACGAGGGCCGTTCCGACGATCGTCAGAAGCGCCCCGAGAAGCCGATCGACCCGAATTCGCCCTTCGCCGCGCTGCTGGCGCTGAAGGCCGAGCTCGAATCGAAGGGCCGCGACGACCGCAAGAAGTGACCGGATCCGCCGGACACACCGGCGGATCTGACCCTCGCCCGTCGGCCGGGTCCGCCCGGCCGTTGCTTCCGGACGCCCCATGGACGGCGAAAGGCAACGGATCGATCGGTGGCTGTGGCACGCCCGCGTGGTCAGGACGCGGGCGATGGCCAAGGATCTGGTCGAGGCCGGCAAGGTCCGCATCGACCGCCGCCGCGAGACCAAGGCCGGCGCCGCGGTGAAGATCGGCGAGACCCTGACCATCGTTCTCCCCGACCGTGTCCGGGTGTTGCGCATCCTCGGCTTCGCCGACCGGCGCGGTTCCGCCGACGCCGCCGCGCACCTCTTCGAAGACCTCTCGCCGACGCGCCACCGTGATGCCGATCGGGGCGACGACGCCGACTGATGCGCTCAGCACATGGCCGCCCCGTGCCGTCGGCGCATGTCTCTACGGTTCCTCCCCTACGCCGAAGGCCCGACGGAGCCGCGCTTGCGCTTCGGCGCCCCGTCGGTTAACCCGGAGCCGGTGTGACGACCCGGGAGCGGCGACGCAGGCGCTGCGGCGCTTCCGTCGCGCACCGGCCGAGGCGAGACGAGAGGGCATCGAAATGACCTATGTGGTCACCGACAACTGCATCAAGTGCAAGTACACCGACTGTGTCGAGGTATGCCCGGTCGACTGTTTCTATGAAGGCGAGAACATGCTCGTCATTCATCCCGACGAATGCATCGACTGTGGCGTCTGCGAGCCGGAATGCCCCGCCGAGGCGATCCGCCCAGACACCGAGGACGGCCTCGACAAGTGGCTGACGCTGAACGCGGAATACGCCAAGCAGTGGCCCAATCTGACGGCCCGCCGCGAGCCTCTGCCGGAAGCGAAGACCTTCGACGGCGAAAAAGGAAAACTCGAGAAGTACTTCTCGCCGAAGCCCGGAAAAGGCGACTGAGCGTTCGTTTCCGAGCCATTTTGAATCGGCGGGACCCGCCGATTCAGCGATCCGCATCGACGGCCGCCGGCAGATTGTGCCGGGCGGAACACAACCCCGAGGCGAGCGCCCGCGATCACCCGACGGTGACCGCGCATCGGGTTCGTGCAACGGCTTCCGACTTTGAAATTCGCCCATTTCGTGGTATGTAATACGCCGCAGTCGAAATCCCTCCCGCTTTCTCCCACGCGGAGTTTCCGAATGATCGCTTCGATCATTGCAGCCTCCCGGCTCGAGCCGACGTCCCCGTCGGTGTTTGCCGGGCACGAAGACATGGTTGCGACGAAGCCGATCGATCACAGGGAAAGCACCAGCCGGTCCGACTGAACAGACTACCGACGGACGCCTGTCCCACCGGCCGTGCCGGAGGCGGGCGACGTGTCACCATCGGCGTCGTCGCCGCGTCACCCGCGGCGTCGTCGGGAGGCGTTTCGCACTGCGAAGTCCCGTGACGACGGGCCCATCGATCAGGAGTATCGGGCGTATGGCCACCACCCCCCTCAAGAAGGCGTCGCAGAGCCGCCACGGCTTCAAGGCCGGCGAATACATCGTCTATCCCGCGCATGGTGTCGGCCAGATCACCGGTATCGAGGATCAGGAAATCGCCGGTTATCGGCTCGAGCTCTTCGTCATCTCCTTCGAGAAGGACAAGATGACCCTGCGGGTCCCGGTCGCCAAGATCGCCGCGGTCGGCATGCGCAAGCTGTCCGAGCCCGACGTCGTCAAGAAGGCTCTGGAGACGGTCAAGGGCCGCGCCCGGGTCAAGCGGACGATGTGGTCGCGTCGCGCCCAGGAATACGAAGCGAAGATCAATTCCGGCGATCTCGTCGCCATCGCCGAGGTGGTGCGCGACCTCTACCGCGCCGACAGCCAGCCCGAGCAGTCCTATTCCGAGCGGCAGCTCTACGAAGCCGCACTCGACCGGATGGCCCGCGAGGTCGCCGCCGTCGATCACATCTCCGAGACCGAGGCGATCCGTCTGGTCGAGGCCAATCTGACCAAGGGCCCGCGCCGCGCCGTCGGCAAGGGCGAGACCGACGCCGACGCCGATCAGGCCGCCGATGCCGATTTCGCCGAAGACGATCGCGAAGAAGCCGCCTGATCGGCGAAATCGCAATCGATACGGTCGTTTCGAAAGAGCCCGGGCCCGACGGCCCGGGCTCTTTCGTTCGTTCCGGCCGGTCGCGCCGCGCGATCCGGCGTCGCCCGCCCCTCCGCGGGCTCGGACGTCGCCTCGGATGATCGTCTCGCATCGCCGAACGGTCGGTACACTGGATCAAGACTGATACTCATTCGCATTTTCCTGGACGAACGCCCCGCCGAGGCATAGGCTTCTCGTGATCAGGAGCCGAGGCCCGAGGCCGAGCCGCTCCGCCGTCGATCCGCTCTCCCCCGTCCCACCGCGAAGGTGCGGTCCGGAGGTCCGAATGAGCGGAGCCGCCTCGCCCCGAGAAGGGGCTGGCCGACGCGAGCGCCCGGTCGGCCCTCGACGCTCCCGCAAATCCGGCCGGCCCGGCGGATCCGGGCCGAGAGAGGCGACTACGATGGTCGACGTCCCCAGTGAACGTCGTCGTCTGGTTCGGGCGGCGATGGCCGCTCCCTACCTCGAACGCGACGAAGAGCGCGAGCTCGCCCGCCGTTGGCGCGAAGCGGACGACGAGGACGCGCTCCACCGTCTGACGGCGTCCCACATGCGGCTGGTGATCGCCATCGCCGCCAAGTTCCGTCGCTACGGCCTGCCGTCGTCCGATCTCGTCCAGGAAGGCCACGTCGGTCTGCTGGAGGCCGCCGCCCGGTTCGAACCGGAACGCGAGGTCCGGTTCTCGACCTATGCAGCCTGGTGGATCCGCGCGGCGATCCAGGACTACGTGCTGCGCAACTGGTCGATCGTCCGCGGCGGCACCTCGTCGGCCCAGAAGGCGCTGTTCTTCAATCTGCGCCGGCTCCGGGCCCGATTGCTCCAGGAGCGCAGCCACGAGAGCGAGCGCGAGATCGCCACCGAGATCGCCACCACCCTCGGGGTGTCGGTGGCCGACGTCGAGGCGATGTCGGCCCGCCTGTCGGGGCCGGACTCTTCGCTCAACGCGCCCCTCCACGAAGAGGACGGCAGCGCCGAACGGCAGGACCTGCTGGTCTCCGACGCGCCCGCCCTCGACGACACCGTCGGCGGCGCGATCGACGACGAACGCCGCCACGCCTGGCTCGCCGAGGCGCTGCGGGTCCTCGACGACCGCGAACTGAGGATCGTCCGTCGGCGGCGGCTCGAAGAAGAGAGCGAGACCCTGGAATCGATCGGCGCCCGCCTCGGCATCTCCAAGGAACGGGTCCGCCAGATCGAGGCCCGAGCGCTCGAGAAGCTGAAGTCGGCTCTGCTCGCCCGCAATCCCGATCGCACCGCCTTCGTCTGAAGTCGGGGGACATCGGACTTCGTCGGCCGCCGCGCCCCCTCGGCGGCCGATGTCGTTCGTCGAGCGGGTCGGAGGCGCCGTCGAAGCGAGGCTCAGCCGTCGCCGACCAGCTTCACCGCGCGGCCCGGCTCGATCCCGTCGGTCGGCCCTAGCCCGTTGAGAACCCGGAACAGCTCGACCTTGCGATCGACGCCGGTCATCTGCTCGGCGAGCTTCTCCACCGTGTCGCCGGGCTTCGCCCGCACCACGCGCAGATGCAACGGCCGGAGCCGCGCCGATTCCTCCGGCGTCAGCCGGCGGAAACTGCCCATCGTCTCGGCGAGCGCCTGATCGAGCTGCGGCGCCGGCTCCTGGGCCGCGAAGATGAAGCGGAACACCGTGTTCGCCTTGCGCACCACCCCGAGCTGGAAGGTCCAGCCGTCGGCGACAGCCGTCGCGGTGGCCGCCGGCAGGTCGGCGATGGTGGTCGCCCGGACCGATTCCCGCACCAGTCCGTTGACCCAGCCGGAGCCGAGATAGTCGGCGAGCGGCGTGTCGGCCGGTACCGCCACCCCGTCGAACCGCATCGCGGTGCCCTGCGGATCGGTGGCCAGCACCGCCTTGGTGGTGTTCTCGAGCACATAGCCCTGCGGCACAGAGAACTGGATCCCCAGCCCCTTGTGCAGGAAAGACCGGCCGCGGACGAAGCCCTCCGACGGATCGTCGCCATAGACCATGCCGTCGAGCCCGGAGAGATACTGGTCGCGCTCCTGCTCGCCGAGCCCCGGCGCCCCGATCTCGCGGGCCGCCCGCACCGCGAAGGAGATCCGCTCCGGCGTCGAGGGATGCGAGGAGAGGAAGTCGGGATTGCGCTGGGTTCCGCCGCGGGCGCTGCGCCACTCGCCGAACCGCGCCATCGCCGACAGGAACCGCGACGCGGCGAACGGATCGAAGCCGGCCCGAGCCAGCGTCCGGACCCCGATCGCATCCGCCTCGAGTTCCTGCACCTGGCTGAAGCGGGCGAGCGACAACTGGGTGGAGACCAGCGCCAAGCGCTGGGCGTCCTGATCCTGCAGCACGTTGGCGACCACCCGGGTGACCTCGGAGGCGGCTTCCGCCCGCCGCGCCCGGGCGATCGCGTGCCGGGCGGTGACGTGGGCCATCTCGTGGGCGATCACCGCCGCCACTTCCGAGGTGTCCTCGGCGAGCGCCAGCAGACCGCGGGTGACGTAGAGATTGCCCGACGGCAGCGCGAAGGCGTTGACCGCCGGCGAATTCAGAATGGTGATCCGGTAGGACTGCGAGGGATCGTCGGAGGCGGCGACGATCCGGCCGACGGCCCGCGCCACCGCGGTCGCCGCATGGGGGTCGTCGTAGACGCCGCCGTAGCTCATCACGATCCGGTCGTGTTCCGGATCCGCCCCGGCCGGCCCGGGACCGGTGACCAGCGCTCGCGGCGAACCCGAGATCATCGGGTCGGTCTGCCCGACCGATCCGCAACCGGCGAGCCCGAGCATCGTCACCAACGCGACGACGCCGGCCATCGCCCGGGCGATCCGCCTCGGCCGCCGTATCGCGCCGTCGTTTACCCGTGAAACCAAGGCCTACCTCGTCACCAGTTGGATCGTCTCGGGCCATTCCACGACGATTCGTGGCGCGCCGCGTCCCTCGACGATGCCCCGCACCCGAACCGTCCGTCCGCGGAGCCGATCCGGATCGATCCCGCGCCGGGCCAGTCCGGGCAGGTCCTTATCGTTCAACACTGCCGCGAAGTCACGCCGGATGTCGGGACCGAAGTTCACAAACCGGCGCGTTCCCGATCGGCCGACCGAGACGACGCGCCCCTCGACCACCGCATAGGAGCCGACGATTGCGGCGAGATCGGAGCCGTCCGCCGAAATCGGCGTGAAACGGGTCGCCCAGGCGCCGCGCCGCGCGGCGATCGCCTCCGCCTCGGCGTCGAGGAGCGCCGCGGCGCAGGCCCGGTCGTCGCGTCCGGGCACCACCCGCAGATGACCGGCGGCGACGAGCCCCGCCTCGACCCAGTCGCCGCTCGCCGCATCGAGGAGATGTCCGCGCCGCCGGCCGTGGCGGTCTTCGCCGAGGTCGACGAGTCGCATCTCGCGCCCCTCGACCACTTCGGCCAACGCCTCGCGGGACGCCCGGGCGGCGGCGAGCGCCGCGGGATCGCGTCCGTCGCCGGCGAGATCCGGTCGCGGCGCCTCGACCGAGGCGAGGCTCACCAGACGCCCGTCGACCAGCAGCATCTCGTCGCCGCGAATCGCCTTCTCCACCCAGACCGTATCGGCGGCCCCGACCGTACAGGCCTCCTCGGCGGCCACTCCCGTCGACGACGGCATCGTCGCGACGACGAGGCCCGCCCAGGTCCTCGCCACCCGCCCGATCCGCCCCATCGTCGCCGTCCCCGACATCGCGCGGCCACGCCTCCGGCGCGGGCATCCCGAGGGGGTGCACGCCGCGCGAAAACATGCTATCCGACCGGCGGCGCCTCGTCGCCGGGAGATCCTCACGGACCCTCGGGCGAGGCGGAAGACGGGACGTTCCGCCCCGTTTCGCCGGACGCGCCTCCCGGTAGCTCAGCAGGATAGAGCAACGGTTTCCTAAACCGTAGGTCAGGGGTTCGAATCCCTTCCGGGAGGCCAGTCCCGCCGGCCGCGCGCAGGGCGCGCCTCGGCCGCACATCCGCGACACCGCCGCACGGGATCGACCGCGCTCCTCGCGCCGTGCCCTCGGATCCGGGGGAGACGGTCCGCACCGCCCTCCCCCGTCGATGCCCGCGCTCAGCGCCGGACGATCTCCGCTTCGGCATCGCCGATCAGCACCGGCGTCTGCTCGCGACCGTAGATCCGTCGCGCCTGCCGGCGCACGTTTTCCAGCACGTAGGCGTGCAGCTCCGCCGCGGTCAGCCGACCGTCGCCACCCGCCGTCGCTTCGCCGGCCAGCCCCTTCAGAACGTAGGAGGTGAACAGGCCGTGGCCCTCGCGATCGTCCCAGCTGGCCAGCTGATCGCCCTCCGAGGCCGCCAGGATGGTCAGCTTGTCGGAGCGGACACCGGTGTCGACCTTGGCCGAGACGTAGATCGGCGACGCCGACTGGATCAGCATCCGGGTGTTCGATCCACCGGAGAAGCAGGCATCGAGGAAGACGTAGGCCTTCTCGATGGTCAGCTTCTCGAGGTTCGAATAGACGAGCTCCAGCGGATAGCCGTTGATCGTCACCGTCGCGGGATTGGCGTCGACCGGCAGGATGAACGGCGACTTGCTCTGCACGTCCGGCATCCCGTGGCCGGAATAGAAGACGAAGACCTTCGAGCGCCCGTCCGGATCGATGTACTTCCAGATCTTGCCCTTGAACGACTCCCGATTGCCGAACACCGTGGCCATATCGCCCTGAGTGGCGTTCTCCACCATGATCACGTTGTCGGCGTTGAATCCGAGGTGGTTGACCAGGGCCGACCGCATCGCCTCCGCGTCGCGCAGCCCGTAGCTCACCTCGGGGATGCCGTTCTGATAGGCCTGATTGCCGATCACCACCGCGATGTCGTAGGGGCGGATCGTCTTCGCCTTCGGATTCAACGGCTCGATCGCCGCGAAGGTCGACTTCGCCGGAGCCGCTTCGACCGCCACCGCCGGCCGGACCATCGCCGCCGGCTGCGGAACGGCGACCGGCTGCGGCGTCACCGCCGGCGCCGCGGTCACCGCGGGCTGGACCGGCACCGGCCGCATCGCCTGGGCCATCGATGCGAACTGCTGGTCGATCGCCGCCAGTCGGCCCTGCGCCTGATCGACCACGGTCGACATCAGAAGCCGGATCTGCTCCGACGAGAGCACCCCGGTCGGCGCCCGACCGGCACTCGCCTGCCAGCGCGAGATCGACGCGGTCAGCTTCTTGCCCTTCTTGCCGTCGATCGGACCGTCGTAGAGGGCGAGCTCCTTCAGCGCCACCTGGGCGCGCCGTTCGCCGCCCGGCACCACCATCGGATCCGCCGCCGGATCGCCGATCGCGATCAGCACGCCGCGCTGGACCGCCTCGGTGCGCAGGAGCGCACGTTCGGTCTCCGACAGGATCGAGGTGCCGATCAGCCCCTTGGCGAGCTTGTACTGGACCACCGCCGCCTCGAAGGCCGGCGACTTCCGACCGTCCTGGGCAGCGCCGAAATAACCGAGCGTCGCGAGATCGGACTGATCCTGACGGATCGTCCGGGTCTCGATGCTCTCCTCCGGCACCCGTTCACGCTCGCGGACCCGCCGCGTCGTCGTGCCCGAGGAAGAACTCGGAGCGCTCTTCTGAGTGCTCAGTCCGTTGATGATCGTGGTGCCGATCACCCCGACGGCGACGCCGCCGAGAAAGTCGCCGCCGCCGGCGCGGGCCGGCTCGACGGGAACCGCCAGGGCCATGGTCACGGCGAAGACCATCGACAGGAAACCGCGGCCGACGAGGGCACGCGCAGGACGACGAGCTGACGAAGGCATGGGTCCACTCCCCGAGACAGGGTTGCGACGATGGTGAATTCCACCACATGATACGCTTCCGTAGAAGGATCTTTCGTAGTGAATCGGTAGAAATATCGGATCGACCGATCGCCGGGGCCGGAGGAACGGCGGGCATCGAGATCTCGGAGGCGGACATGGCGACGTCGGACGAGGCGACCTACACGGGTACTCTGCCCGCCGGGACGCGACTCGACGGTATCTGGGAGATCGGCCGCAAGATCGCCGCCGGCGGCATGGGCGAAGTCTACGTCGGCATCAACGTCCACACCGGCGACCGCGTCGCGATCAAGGTGGTGCGGGCCGACGTCGTCGAGACCGACATGGCGCTGGCGATGTTCCGCAAGGAAGCCGCCGCCCTCAACGCGTTGTTCGACGAGGCGATCGTCCGTTACTACCTGTTCTCGCTCGATCCCACGCTGCAGCGCCCCTATCTGGTGATGGAATACGTCGAGGGGCGTCCGTTGAAGGCGATCGTCGCCGAACGCCGGCTCGAGTTCGAGGAGATCCGGCTGCTCGCCCGACGGGTCGGCGGCGGTCTCGCCGTCGCCCACGACCACGAGATCTTCCACCGCGACATCTCGCCCGACAACATCCTGCTGCCCGGCGACGATCCGAGCCGGGCCAAGATCATCGACTTCGGCATCGCTCGTCAAATCGGCGGCGCCCTCGGCACGGTGATCGGCCAGGGCTTCGCCGGCAAGTACGGCTACGTTTCTCCCGAGCAGATCGGCCTCTTCGGCGGCGAGGTCGATGCCCGTTCAGACATCTACAGCCTCGCCCTGGTGCTCGCCGAGGCCGCGACCGGCCGGGCGCGCGACATGCGCGGCACCGCTCTCGAGACGGTCGAGAAGCGCCAGCGGATACCCGACCTCTCCGACGTCGATCCGCGCCTGCGGCCGATCCTCGCCTGGATGCTGGCCCCCGATCCGGCCGAGCGGCCGGCCGATCTGCGGCACGTGATCGACGC
>CALFRR010000244.1 GCA_937919435.1 uncultured Alphaproteobacteria bacterium
CTCCGTCCTCCTCGCCGCCGTCTTCTTCGACGTCTACAACAAGGTCAAACGGTGAGGCGAGACGAACCACACGGGACGGGATCGGCGGCATGAGACGAAACGGGCGGGCGCTCCGGCACCCGCCCGTTTTGTTTCGAAACCCGCCCCCATGTCCGGGGCGGAACGCCCGGTTCAGGCGAGATCCGGCACCAGACCGCCCCAGATCGCCTTCGCCGCATGGCACAGGCCGAAGAACGCGAGCTGTTCTGCGTCGACCACGTCGATGTCGATCTGCGCCGCGTCGAACCCGGCCCGGTAGAGTGCGGCCAGCGGCCCCGACGACACCAGCGTCACCAGCCCGTTGGCCGAGGCCATCCGATGGCCGATCTCGGCGCCGATCAGGATCCCGGAGAGCTCGTCGGCCACTTCCGCCCCCGGCAGATCGAACAGCAGCCCGGTCGCCCGCATCGAGAAGGCCGCCGACGGCACCCCCGCCGGCCGTGCCAGACCGCGCTTGAGGCCGCGCCGGAACGCCGCCGAGGTCGGATCGGCGGTCGCCACCGCGCCGCCCACCGCCTGCCGGAGCAGCGAGTGCTCGGTCAGCACCGCGAACAACTCGCCGGTCATCACCGAGACGAAGTCGACCACCGTGCCGCGATCGAGGGTCACCCACTTCGAATGGGTTCCCGGCAGCACGATCATGCCGGAGAGACCCGGCTTCATCCGGGTCAGCGCCAGGAGTTCGGTCTCTTCGCCGCGCATCACGTCGGCCCGGGCCCGATCTCGCCGGGCCAGCCCGGGGAGAAGGCGCACGTCGAGCCCGTCCGCCGGAACCCGCACCGCCGCACCGGCGAGGTCGTCGAGCGAGGCCGGCACGTCGAGGTAGCCCGCTTCGCGCCAGCCGCCGCGCGCCCCGACCATCGAACAGGCGATCACCGGCACCACCGGACGATCGCCGCCGATCGCCAGCCCCATCGCGGTCAGCCGATCCTTCAGGATCAGCTCGAAGGTGCCCGGAGCGGTCGCGTTGAAGCCGTCGCGCGAACGATACTCGGCGGCCACCCGGCCGTCCGGGCCGATCGCCCAGATCCTCAGCCAGGACAAACCCCAATCGACGGCGACCAGCGACGGTTCGATCTGCATGTTTTCCTCCCGCGCGGACCCGACACCGGCGACGGGTCGCCTTCCTCCGGGACTCCGCGCCGCCGCCGGCCGTCACGAGGACGCGCCGATCGGCCGGCATCGAACCGGCGGATCGTCCGTATTTGCGGACAACCGGAGGAACTTGCAAGTAGAATCCATTCGCCGGGACACCCTCGGAAAGTCGACGCCGCGTCGAGACCATCCGGCACGACGTCCAGGGTGGCCTCGTCGGCCGGACCATCGAGGGCAATGCCGGAAACCCTACGCGACCCGGTCCGACGGCTCGCCGAACCGTCCGGGACACACCGCGGGAAAACCGTGTCCGCCCCCGCCTCCGTCCGGCCGCGATCCGACACGGACGATCGCATCGGCACGGGCGAAGCCGGCGTGCCCCGATCCGTCGTGACGAACGACGACGCGGCGAGCCGGAGCCCGCCGCGTCGCAGATCTCCTCAGCAGCACTTGAAGGTGCCGCCCGGACCGCCGCCGTAGCGCAGATCCTGCGCCCGCCGGAAGTATTCGGTCTCGGTCATCACGTCCTCGTCCGGGTGGGTGGCCCGGCGATGGGCGACGTAGGCTTCGTAGTCGCCCACGCCGACCATCGATCGTGCGGTCTGCCGCACGAGGCGGCCGACTTCGCCGAGGTCAGGAAGCCTGAGCCCGCAGACCCGGCACCCCTTCATCACCCACCTCCTTGGTCGAGACAAGCGGATTGCCCGCCGCCTTCATGATCGCCTGGACGCCGAACACCATCATCGCGATGACGACGGCCATGAACAGGGCGGTCAGACCGGCATCGAGCCAGTTGTTGAAGATCACCTGGTTCATCTGTTCCATCGACTTGGCCGGCGCCAGGATCTTGCCTTCCGCCGCGGCGGCGCCGAAGCGCTTGGCCTGGGCGATGAAGCCGATCGCCGGACGGGCGTCGAACAGCTTCTGCCAGCCCGCGTAGAGCGTGCAGATCGACAGCCAGGCGAGCGGAACGACGGTCACCCAGGCGTAGGCCTGCCGCTTCATCTTGAACAGCATCACGGTGACGAAGGTCAGCGCGATCGCCGCCAGCATCTGGTTGGCGATGCCGAACAGCGGCCACAGGGTGTTGATGCCGCCGAGCGGATCGACGACGCCCTGGTAGAGGAAGTAGCCCCAGCCGGCGACCGCGATCGCGGTGGCGACGAGGTTGGCGCCCCACGACTTGGTCTGCTTGAACCCGGGGATCGCCAGACCGACGAGGTCCTGGATCATGAACCGGGCGACGCGGGTCCCGGCGTCGACAGTGGTCAGGATGAACAGAGCCTCGAACAGGATCGCGAAGTGATACCAGAACGGCATCATCGCGAGGCCGCCGATGGCGTTCGACAGGATCTGCGCCATGCCGACCGCGAGCGTCGGCGCGCCGCCGGCCCGGCTCAGGATCGTCGCTTCACCGACGTTCTTGGCCATCTCGGTGAGCACGTCCGGCGAGACCACGAAGCCCCAACCGGAGATCACCTGCGCCGCCTGCGCGGCGGTGGTTCCGATCACGCCGGGCGCCGTGTTCATCGCGAAGTAGACGCCGGGGTCGAGCACCGAGGCCGCGACCATCGCCATCACGCCGACGAAGCTCTCCATCAGCATCGCGCCGTAGCCGACGATCCGGAGCTGGCTCTCGTTCTCGATCATCTTCGGGGTGGTGCCCGACGAGACGAGGGAGTGGAAGCCGGAGATCGCGCCGCAGGCGATGGTGATGAACAGGAACGGGAACAGGTCACCGGCGAACACCGGCCCGGTGCCGTCGACGAACTTGGTGACCGCCGGCATGTGCAGCGACGGCATCACGAAGACGATGCCGACCGCCAGACCGACGATCGTGCCGATCTTCAGGAAGGTCGACAGATAGTCGCGCGGGGCGAGCAGCAGCCACACCGGCAACACCGAGGCGACGAAGCCGTAGCCGATCAGCAGCAGCGCCAGGGTCTCCGCCTTGAAGGTGAACAGCGGCGCGAGCATCGCGCTCTCGGCGACGTTGCGGCCGTAGACGATCGAGAACAGCAGCAGCACGACGCCGATCAGCGACATCTCGCCGATCCGATGCGGACGGAAGAAGCGGCTGTAGAGCCCCATCAGGAAGGCGATCGGGATGGTCGCGAACACCGTGAAGGTGCCCCACGGGCTGCCGGCCAGCGCCTTGACGACGATCAGCGCCAGGACGGCGAGCAGGATGACCATGATCATCAGGATGCCGAAGGAGGCGACGACGCCCGGGATCGGGCCGAGCTCGGTCTTGATCATGTCGCCGAGCGAGCGGCCGTCGCGCCGGGTCGAGGCGAACAGGACGACGAAGTCCTGCACCGCGCCGGCGAACACCACGCCCGCGAGCAGCCACATCGTGCCCGGCAGATAACCCATCTGCGCGGCGAGCACCGGACCGACCAGCGGGCCGGCACCGGCGATGGCGGCGAAGTGGTGTCCGAACACCACGTATTTGTCGGTCGGGACGTAGTCGAGACCGTCGTTGCGCCGGACCGCCGGGGTCCTGCGGCTCGGATCGACCCCGAGCACCGTGTTGGCGATGAACAGCGCATAGAAACGCAGGGCGATCAGATAGACCGCCACCGCCGCGGTGACCAACCAGAGCGCATTGATGCTCTCGCCGCGCTTCAGCGCGACGACGGCGAGCGCCGTCGCCCCGACGACGGCGATCACCACCCAGACGAGCCACTCGAGCGGTGAGCGGCGCCCCACACTTTGTGCAGACATTTTACTGCCTCCCTCGGCGTGACCCAATCGAGGAGAGACCGTGGTCTTTCCCCTTCGCCACGTACTGGTGGCTGGATAGTCCGACCGGCAGACGAATCCAAGTACGGTTGAGCCCTATGAACTTTGGTCGCAACGTCATTTCGCGTATCGCGCAAAATCTCACCATGAACGACGAGTAGATAAGTTGTTTTCATGCGACGAATACATCATTCCTGAATCATTCGCCCGGTATTCGGGGTGTCCGGAAACACTCCATGCCTCGAACGAAGTCGACCGACATGACAGAGATGCCGGCGGAACGGCGAACCTACGGCACCTACGTCGATGCGGAGCTTCCACGGGCGCACCATCTCCTTGCAACGCTTGCGCTGCAGTGGCGAACGACGCCACACCGCCCGCGAGACGAAGAAATCGGAAAGACTTCGTTGACGAACATTCGACGGCCGACCGGGCCGGTCGGGCCGCCGGACCGATGAGCCGGCAACCAGAGACATTGCGCCGCAGGACGGCGAGCGGCGGCCCCTCCGCCGATGCGCTCCGCCGTCCGCCGCCACCGGCGACCGGTCTCCGACGAGCCCCCGGGCGCACCGACCGGACCGGCCCCAGACCAACGTCTGACGACCACGGACCTAATCGATTGTATCCGGCTGCGCGAGGCTGGCCTATTCTCGTCGCCGGGTCTGCATCGGCCGTTGGTCTCGTCTGCACGAACATCCCCTCGACGACTCGTACGACATCGAACATCATGTCCACCGATTTGAAACTGATGTCTCAGACATGATAACTGCAGCTCAACTCCGGGCCTCCCGGGCGCTCCTCGGCATCGATCAGCGCCGCCTCGCCGAGCTCTCCGGCCTGTCGGTCCCGACCATCCAGCGGATGGAGGCTTCGGCCGGCCTCATCCGCGGCAACGTCGACTCCCTCACCAAGCTGGTGACGGCTCTGGCCGACGCCGGGATCGAATTGATCGGCGACGGTGCCCCGAGCCATGCGACCGGCCGCGGCGTCAGACTGCGCGCGACGGAGGCGAAGGACGAACGATGATCGCGACGCCCCCACCCGCTCCGACGTCCGGACCACAAGCGGAGGCGATCCGATGCCGGTGGTGATCGCGCTCTTCGCCGTCCTCGGTCTGCTCGCCCTCGCCGCGCTCGCCCCGGTGATCCTCGGACGCCGGCCCGCGCTCGCCCGGCCGGTCGTCTATTTCGGCTCCGCCGCCGCCGCCGCGGTCCTCCTGGCGATCGGGCTCTGGACCCTGCTCGACCCGTCGTCGCGCGACGCGAGCCTCGTCCTGCCGATCGGCCTGCCCTGGGTCGGCGCGCGCTTCGCCATCGATCCGCTGACCTCGGTGTTCCTGGTGATCGTCGGGGTCGGCGGGGTCGCCGCCAGTCTCTGCGCGGTCGGCTACGGCCGCCACGAGACGGCTCCCGGGCGGGTGCTGCCGTTCTATCCGGCCTTCCTCGCCGGGATGAACCTCGTCGTCCTCGCCGACGACGCCTTCTCCTTCCTGGTCGCCTGGGAGTTCATGTCGATCGCTTCCTGGGCGCTGGTTGTCTCCCACCACCGCGAGGCGGAGAACCGCTCCGCCGCCACCGTCTATCTGACCATGGCGAGCTTCGGCACGCTGATGCTGTTGCTCGCCTTCGGCCTGCTCGCCGGCTCGAACGGCGACTACGGCTTCGCCGCGATGCGCGCCGGCCACCACTCGGAGTTCACCACCGGCTGCGTCGTCGGCCTGATGATCCTCGGCGCCGGATCCAAGGCCGGTCTGGTGCCGCTCCACGTCTGGCTGCCGCTCGCCCATCCGGCCGCCCCGTCGCACGTCTCGGCGCTGATGTCCGGGGTGATGACCAAAGTGGCGATCTACGGTTTCGTCCGCGTCGTCTTCGATCTCTCCGGTGAGCCGTCATGGTGGTGGTCGGGCATCGTCCTCGGGCTCGGGGCGGTGACCGCGGTGCTCGGCGTCCTGCACGCGGTGCTGGAACGCGACCTCAAGCGGATCCTCGCCTATTCGACGGTCGAGAACGTCGGCATCGTGTTCATCGGCATCGGTCTCGCCCTCGCCTTCTCGGCCAATGCGATGCCCGCCGCCGCCGCCCTCGCCCTGACCGCCGCGCTGTTCCACGCCTTCAACCACACGCTGTTCAAGTCGACCCTGTTCTTCGGGGCCGGCGCGGTGCTGGTGGCCACCGGCAAACGCGACATCGAGAGCCTCGGCGGCCTCGTCCACCGGATGCCGCACGTCGCCTGGGTGTTCCTCGGCGCCTGCCTCGCCATCTCGGCGCTGCCGCCGCTGAACGGTTTCGTCTCGGAATGGCTGCTGCTCCAGGCGATCCTGCTCTCGCCGGCGCTGCCGCAGTGGGGCCTGAAGATCCTGGTGCCCGCCGCCGGTGCGATGCTGGCGCTCGCCGCCGCCCTCGCCGGCGCCGCCTTCGTCCGCACCTTCGGCATCGCCTTCCTCGGCCGGCCGCGCTCGCCCGAGGCGGCCGAAGCACACGAAGGCGATCCCTGGACCGGCGGTGTGATGAAGGCGCTGCTCGGGCTCTGTCTCGCCGTCGGCCTGCTGCCCAACTTCGTCATCGACGCGCTCGCCCCGGCGGTCTACCGCCTCCTCGGCTCGACCATGCCGCCGCAGCCGCTGGTGCCGCTGCTGTCGATCGTACCGATCACCGAGAGCCGCTCGTCCTATTCCGGCCTGCTGGTGTTCCTGTTCATCTTCCTGTCGATGCGCCTCGCGATCCGGGTGATCCACGACCACGCCTCGCGCAAGCTCCGCCGTGGCCCCGCCTGGGACTGCGGCACCCCGGATTCCGATCCCGCGACCCAGTACACCGCCGACAGCTTCGCGCAGCCGCTCCGGCGGGTGTTCGGGCCGATCGTGTTCCGCTCGAAGATCGTCTCGACGATGCCCGAGCCGGGCGATCCGAGCCCGGCCCGGCTGGTCCTGACCCTGCGCGATCTGGTCTGGGACACCTTCTTCGCGCCGATCGCCGGCGTCGTCCAACACGTCGCCGGCCGCCTCGACGCGCTCCAGTACCTGACCATCCGCAGCTATCTGACCCTCGTCTTCGTCGCCCTCGTCGGGCTCCTCGTCATGGTGGCGACATGGGGCTGATCCTCGACCTCCTCGTCCAGGGCACCCAGATGGTGCTCGTCCTGGTGCTGGCACCGCTGCTGCTCGGCTTCACCCGGGTGGTCAAGGCGCGCCTGCTGCGCCGCCGCGGACCGCCGCTGCTCCAGGTCTACCGGGACCTCGGCAAGCTGGTCCACAAGGAGGCGGTGATCGCCGAGAACGCCTCCTGGCTGTTCCGCAACGCCCCCTACATCATCTTCTCCACCACCTGGGTGGCGGCGGCGCTGGTCCCGACCTTCGCCACCGGCCTGCACTTCTCCTGGGCCGCCGACCTGATCGTGATCACCGCGCTGCTCGGCTCCGCCCGCTTCTTCCTGGCGCTCGCCGGAATGGACGTCGGCACCGCCTTCGGCGGCATCGGTTCGTCGCGCGAGATGCTGTTCGCGACGCTCGCCGAGCCGGCGAT
>CALFRR010000245.1 GCA_937919435.1 uncultured Alphaproteobacteria bacterium
ACGGCGCCCACCGAGATCTACACTCTTTCCCTCCACGACGCTCTTCCGATCTCCGGCAGGCCGACGGGAAAGCCGTCGTTGCGAGCCTCCTCCACTCCCTGCCGAAGACGCGCCAGGGCGTCGGGATCCGGGCGCAGACCGACATCATTGGCCGAGATCGCCCGATCCAGCGCGTCCTGCAACGTGTCGTCCGGTGAGTTGAGCGTCAACGGGGCAAAGAAGTGCGGTTCGTGGCCGAGGATCCATGCGCCAGGACCGCGATGTGGTCCGTCGGTTCGTCGGCTGGTGATGTAAAAGGACAAGTTGGGCGCGGAGGTTTCTTCGGGACCGCGCGTAAAGCTCTCGACATAGGCGCCATCGATGACGTTCGGCGCGCCGGGAAGACCGACCTCCAGCCCGCCGGCGAAGCCGAGATAGAAGCACCGGAACGGCAGGCACATGTCGGCGAGTCGGATATCGCCGAGTTCGGTTCGCCCCAGAAGCGCGACGATCTCCGCCGGGAGCCAGATCGAATTGCGGCCGCCAGCCGCGAACGCGACGATGTGCGCGGCCGTGCTAATCGCCGCGACGGCCACGTCGGTTGTCGCCGGCCGCTTCTCGAAAGGGAGCTTGTCCAGCGCCTGATTGTAGGCGATCATGCCGGCATCCGCGACGCGCCGGAAGGCCTCGCCGGTCATCAGTCCGTTATGGCAGTGGTTGACCTCGCGGCGGATGACCGCCTTCGCCTCGGGGAACTGGCGCAGGAAGCGCATCGGATGCAAAGCGTCGGCGTCGAAGGCCATTTGGGTCTTTCTCAGCAGTGGCGCGCCCGACCGGGGCCGGGATCACCGGAATCTACACGCTCGCGGCGGCGCCTGACGCCCAGCTGACGTCTACCGAGCGCCATTTCCCGGGCCGCAGGCGGTGAAAACGGCACCCTTTTATAGAAAGGTACGGAACCAATAAGTGCGACGATCGCATCCTTGTTGACGGCCGATAGCGGAACCGACGTGACCAGCACATAGCGGGTCGGTTTAAGGCGGCGGACTTTCGCTGCTTCTTTGGCCAACTCCCTCATCAGACCCGTAAGCCCGGTTCTGACGAAGTGCTTCACTTGAACGATGATTTTGCTAGTGCCGGCGGCGTATCGCAGATCGATCCCACCGTCCTTGCCGATCTTGAAGATTTCGATCGTGACATCCCAATGTGCTTGCAGCAGACCGCGCGGAAGGATCTCCAGGTCGTCTGGGGAAAGTTGGTGAAAGTGGTAGTCAGCCATGGTCTCGTGAGGCCTTTAGGCTCGCTGGCGCACGCGGTGCGCGACCTGGATGTCGGTGACGGCCGTGGCACGGGTTTGCAGATATTGGCGGAATGTCTGGAATATCGGTTTCGTACCGCTCTCGTCTTCCAGTGTGAGGATGAGTGCAAACGGGACCCCCTCAGCGGGATAGGTTGCCTCGGCGCGGGTGAGGCTGGAGATTTCCAGACGCCAGTTCGCGCTGGTTCCCTTTCCATCGAGATTGGCCACGTATTTCTTGGTCGGCCACCATTTGAGGCCGTGATCGATCAGGGCGCGTTCGCGCACAGGCAGGCCGCTGGTTTGGGGCAATCCGAGCATCGTCGTTTGGTCCGAGAAAGACGGCTGGCCGTCTTTGCGCGGGATGGGCTGCTGTTGCTTGAGCGCGGCATCGAGATTGACGCGTGCGAACTCGGCACCGAAGGCTGGATCGAGTGGCGGATCGTAGACGAGCGTCATGCGGACGCGTCCCGAACAGGCTTGCGTCGCGGCATCGACGAGGGATGCCGGCCAAGCGAATTCGTACCGCATGATCTGCGGACGATCGGCGCCCTTGGGCAAGCTGCCTTCGAAGACCATGGTGATGCGATGATCCGGCGTCTCCAACATCTCCGCGGCTGATGGCGGGCGACCGAAGCCGGTGAGTTGGCGCGCGAGGTCCTTCAGGCCACGCTTCGTCATCGGTTCTGGCGTGTCCGCGTGATGGATGGCCAGCGCTCGCAATGTTCGTGGCGTCAGAAAATGTGAGGTCGAGAGGTCGAGTTCAGCGAGTGTGCGCGCAACGAGCGGGGCCGCGAACGATGTGCCGCAGACATGCATTGCTGCCCCATCGGCTTTACTCGATACGAGCCCGGTCGGATGCCCTGCGACGAGTGCGCCGCTGCCGCCGTAATGCACGAGATCGGGTTTGATGCCGACTTGCAGACCCGGACCGCGGCGACTGTAGCGAGCGGGCGTATCGGCGATCTGGGGCCCGCCTGGACAATTGAGAGCGCCGATGGAGAGACCGCGCACCGATTCCGTCGGCTGACAGATCGTGTCGGGCGATGTGCGGGCAGCAAAATAAGCAAGATTGTCCCGTGGCGTGTTCTGCCATGGCGTTCGGGCGTCGGCGGGCTTCAGATTGCCGGCCGAATTCACGATGAGCACGCCAAGTCGATCCGCGATCGCATCGAGGCGGGCGGCGAGCGTCGAATAGCTATGGCGCTGAACGGCGTTCCAGGTGTTGATCGACATGTTGAAGACACGGATGCCGTGCTCCTCCTTGGCCTCGCGAATGCCTTGCTCGACTTCTTCGAGGAAATCGCTGAAGCCGCCGCTGTAGACGAAGTTGAAGGGCAGTTTGGGAAAGAGCGCGATGTCGTAGACCTGACAGCCGTCGCGTTCGGGAGCGATGGCTGGTCCGTTGGCGGCTTGCCCGGCGACGACGATGCCGGCGACATTGCTGCCGTGCGCGGCATCTACCTGGTCAGGCGTCAGGTGATCGAAGCGTCCGAGTGTCCAGGCGGCGAAGGCTGCGCCAACGCCGCTGTCGATGATGCCGATCTTGGGGTAGCTGCTGCCTGCGGCCGGAGCAGGCAGAGCGAAGGCGCGCGCCTCGGTCGGGCGAAGCGCCTGCTCCAAGGTAAGGCGCACAGGGGGATCAATCCGGCGCACCAGCGGGTGACTGGCAAGCCGATCAAGCGCCGCTTCGTGACGATCGGGGGATGTATCGACCTCGGGGACCGTTGTCGGCAAATCGGCGCTGGTCGTCACCAGTTGGCTGAGATCGAGCAGCGCGGGTTCGTCGGGCGAGCGCGTCAACTGCACTTCCAGCATCGGAGTGCGGCCGACAGCGGGAAGCAGATAGCTGCGCGTCCCATTGCCGAGCGAGGTGAGCAGCTTGAACAGACTCTCGAAGAGCTGCCGCCGCCCCCAGCGGTCGGTCTCGATCGCATTGAGAGGCGGAACCTCGAACAATTCGACCTGATAGCCAGGAAATGCGCTGGGATCGACGAAGGCCTGCACGGCTTCGGCAGCCGAGAACAGGCGCTTATCGGTCGCGGGCAGGATTTCGATGCTCTCGATCGCGCCGACTTCGGAGCGCAAGCGTGTGGTCGTGCGGTAGACTCGCCCCGAGCGGGACGTGGTGACGGGCACGGTTGCCTCCGCTCTGCGGATGCGCGCGACAAGCTCGGGAAACTGCACCTGCGGCAGGAAGAAAAAGATTTCACCGATCGCGCCAGCGCCGACGCATGGAAAACGGTCGGGCGTGAACAGCGCGGAGTTCGGGCGGTAGGATTTTGCGAGCGCGGCTTCGCGCAAAGTCACGCGCACATAGGTCGCCGGGCCATAGCCGGCGCGCGTGATGGCCTGGTTGATGGTCTCCAACGTCTGCACGAGCGCATCTTGGTGCGCTCGGAAATCGGCATCGCGATCCTCGAAAAAATCTTTCTCCTCGCCTTTGCGGCCGGGATCACGGTCCTGGATGTAATCTTCGCCGTTGGTGACGAACTGGACGGGATTATTGGGCATGACGCGCCTCCGATGGGGCCGCGCGCGCAAGCCAGCGGCTGACGGTTGCCTGGTTGACGTCGATGAGCGAAGCGAGCGGCTTCTGCTTCACCGGGAATGCCGCATCATGCATCGCAGAGGCGACAAACGCCTCGATGTCATCGATCATGAGTTGGGCACGCGGATGGACGCGCATCGACGGCTCGCGCGCGAGCACCTCGCACAACGCCTTGAACTGATGGGTTGGCGAAGCGTCCTCGCCCCGCAATGCGATCTGTCGCTTGATGGCGTTGGCGTAGCGTTTCAGATCGGCACCCGAGGCGCCGTCCGCAACATAGGTCATCAGCTGCACGAAGGCCTGATTGACGGCGAGAGGCTTCAGGAACTGCGTAAGCATCTCGGCGCGCGCCTGCTCGTCGGGCAGGCCTAGCTGCACCTGCGTGTCGAAGCGTCGCCAGACGGCGGTGTCCAGCAGCCTGTGATGATTGGTGATGGCGATGGTGATGCCGATGTCGGCGCGTGCGTCGAGGCTTTGCAGAAGGCTGTTGACGACGCGCTTGATCTCTCCGACCTCCTGCGGATCGTCACGGAGCTTGGCGATGGCATCGAATTCGTCGAGCAGCAGCACGCAGCGGTAGCGATTGGCGAACGCGAATAGGTTCGCGATGTTGCGGGCCGTGGTGCCGAGGAACGAGCTGATCAGCCCATCGATACGCGCGTCGATCAGCGGCAGGCCGAGCGCGGCTGCGATGTGAAAAGCGGTCAAGGTCTTACCGGAGCCAGGCGGTCCGAACATCAACAGCGACCGGCCGGGCGGCACGCCAAGCGCATTCAAACGCTCGAAGGTTTTCCATTCGGCGATGAGGTCGGAGACCGCCTTGCTGCTGCGCTCGCTCAGAACAGGATGTCGGGCAATCTCTGACGGTTTGAGCACGATGCGACACAGGGGCTGAGACGTCTCGCGATCGACGGGCGGGTGCACCTGCGGCGTCAGCGGCTCGCCGGTGATGTGAAATCGCGAAAGTTCGACTTTGGTCGGTTGCATGGCCGTCGCGGTCGTCGCGGCATTGAGCAGACGGGCCAGCGTTTCTGCATCTTTGGTGTCACCGGCCTTGACCAGTCGCTCGTGCAGCCGCTCGACCTGCTGCCGAAAAGCAGGGTCTTGGGCTTTCAGCCCAAGTCGGCAAAGTGACTGTATAACGGAGAAATGTTGCACTTATGAGCGCCTTGATGCATATTGAAGTCGAAATATGCATCATGCTGCCAGAGTATGCAATAAGGAAATCCGAGCCGCGGTTTCGTGCCGCCGGGGTCGGCGGCACCGAGTGCGGGCGACGCGGCCATTTTGCCCCGCCCACCGCTAGAGCGGCGGAGCAGTGCGATTCGCGACATGATGCGATGAGGCGGACCTCTGGCCGCGGAAATTTGCGCACCAAGCATTATTTTGCTAAGGTGAGTGATATTCACTGAGGTTAGTGTTATGCAGCTGGAAGCGGAACTAGGCCCCGAGGACGTGAGAGCGGCGCGAGCGTTCCTGCAATGGTCACAGGGGGATCTGGCGAAAGCGGCGGGTGTCAGCGTTTCGACTATCGCCGAATTCGAAAAGGGATCGCGCACGCCGATCGCCAATAATCTCGCGGCTATCCGGAGCGTCCTGGAGGCGGCGGGGGTTCGCTTCACACCCGCAGGCCCGACCATTTTCAGTGAGGTGTCACTCTACATCATGACCCAGACCGGCGGCACGGAAATGCGCTTCCGGTTCAGCCTGGCCAATGCAGCAAGCGTTCAGGAGATCATCTCCGTGTTCGGCAAAGCAGATGGCACCGACGTCAGCATCGACGCCGTGCAGGTCGCGTCAAAAGAGCTCAAAGCGGCCATTGGCGCTATCGTCATGAAGCACGGTGCTGCCATGCCTCCCCTAAATAAGCTCAAGCAGATTGTGGGATCACTCCAGGACTGCGAGCGTTTCCTGCTGCTGCCAGCCCAACCGAATACGACGGTCAATAGACTGGCAGCCGAACGTTTTCTGCATCAACTGAACCATCCCGACCATAAAGCTAACAACGATGAGGACGGACTGTTTGGTGCGCTCCTCGCGAACTATGAAATTTCGAATCCGCGCACGGATCGGCGGACGCTCGTCGGTGCCAACCGAAGCTCCCGCTGCTGTCGGTTTTGCGGCCGAACCGCCGAAACCGGGGCGGCATTCAAAAAGGCTGCCCACGTCATTCCGACAGCGCTAGGCAACGATCACCTGAAGTCTTCCGAAGAATGTGACGATTGTAACGAGTATTTTGGCCAGAACACTGAGCCATCGCTGATTGCGATGCTCGACATACAACGGGTCTTCCTCGGGACCCAGGGGCGAGGGAAACACAACGGGCGGCCTGAACTTCAGTTTGCCGAAGGTGCTCTAAGTCACGACGGGAGCAAGGTGATCATCAAGTCACGCTCCGTTGCGGTCGATGAAGCTGGAGCCCTGACTGTCGATCTCGGGAAAGGGTCGTCGCTCACGCCTTCAGCGGTCTATCGGGCCCTTGTCAAAATGGTTCTGTCCGTGGTGGCCGAAGACCAGCTGACATTCCTTACAGAAACGATCGATTGGGTCCGGAACAATACGCATGCCGATCGCCGCCTGCCTACGGTCGCGGCCGCTACGATTTTTCTACCCCCAGACCCATCCGCTCAATTGACCGTCTATACGCGCAAGCAACCGCACACCCGACTTCCCCATGTCATCGGGGAGTTTCGATTTGGCTGCTATATCTATGTCTTTGCAGTGCCGTTTTCGCAACAAGACAGTTGGGATTTGATCGGCTTTTTCGACGACGAATACTTCAGCGACACGTTCAAGCACTACATGGCGGCGGCGGAGTGGAGCCACCATGATCTCAATCGGCATACGAAGGTCGTGATGGCGCCGAAGCTCAATTTCGTGCGCTCTACTTCGTAGGATTTATCCTCGGCGATGGGAATGCCATAGCGGATCGGCATCGCTCGATCCGATAAGAGCGTCCATCATCGGAAGTCTCTCGTCTTCACCGTGATGCTGTCGATGTGCAGATCGCGCACATAGATGTCCCACGACCCCAAACTGACGGCGACGCGCCTAACGCGGAAATGCGCGAGCCCGGTTACACCGGTACTTATACCAACCTCATGAAGTTCTGACCTGTTTGAGGTAGGGATAGGCGGTGAGGCTGGCGACGCGGCCCTTTTCTGCGAGGAGATCGTTCCACGCCTTGGCGCAGGCATCGATGATCGCCGGAACGTCGGCGAAGACGCGGTGGGAGAGGTAGCGTTCCTTCAGGTGGAGCCAGACGCGTTCGACCGCCCACGTCTGGTACCAGTGGGGTCAACGCACGATCGCTCCGACCGACAAGCGCTTCAAGCTGGTCTACCTCTTGGATTTGGTGGTGGCCTATGCTCGTGTCGCCGCCGGCGGGTTGCGTTCGAAGGTAGGTCACGGCGATCGCGACGCGGTCACAGGACACTCCACGCCCGAAACCGTCCGCGGCCCGTCGTCTCACGCAGGTCGAGCTCGGCCACCAGGTTGAGGGCAGCGCGGGGCGTGACGGCGAGCGCCTCGGCGATCATGCCGGCCGAGACCAGCGGCTTTGAGATCACCAGGTCGACCAGCTCCGGCAGCCGGGAGGTGGAGCGGCGACCGGCGAGCTTGCGCAGCAGCAGCGTGCGGGCGGTGAGCCAGCGGTCGTGCTGCTTCATCCCCTCCTCTGCGGCGGCGGTGATGGCCTCGAGCTCGGCGACGAGACGCACAGATGCGTCGCGGTGCCGGCGTCGTTCGCGCGGCACCGCCTTGGCGCCCTCGGCGAGGCAGGGCAAATGGGCGTGAGCCTTGCCGCGCTCCCGCAGAAGGGCGGCGGCGAGTAGGCGGCCGAGGCTGGGCGCGCGTTGTAGCGGCTCGATTGAGCCCCAGGCCGTGTGGGCGATCGCGGCGGCGAGGGTCGGCGGCAGATCGCGGGTTCGATCGACGACCCTGCGCCACTCGGCCAGACGCGCCTCTTCGTCCCAGTCGAGGTCGTAGACGAGCGTGTAACGATCTCGGCGCGGCGGCGGCCGCGACGCCTCACCGGCGAGGGCACGGTTCGAGCGGGCGATCGCCGCGTCGACCGCGGCGAAGGCGTCGGCCAGGGTTCGGTCGCCGGTGTTCGCGCCGAACTGGTCGGCATCGGGCGCGTCTTCGTCGTCCTCATCGCCGAAGGCGAGGTCCGGTTCTTGTCCTGTCTCTCGGGAAAGGCGATCATCGCGCGCGTCGCGCCCACGCAGTGCTGCGAGGCCGGCGTCCGACAGGGCCCAACCGGGCTCGGCGCCGGCGATGCGGCGGCGCTCCCTCAGCACGGCGTGCGCCCGGGTGAGTTCGTGGGTGGGGGCGCGCGCATCGAGACGGGCGTCGTGCAGCACCAGGTCTTCGAGGGCGACGAGTTCGCCATCGAGCCAGAGCGCGGCGGCAGCGTCGACGAAATGGGTCCTGGCGATCCAGCCGTCGCGGATCGGGCTGGTCCGCAGGCGCTCGTCGAGCCGAGCCAAGGCATCTTCGGCCCGGGCCAGCGGCCGCGCCAGCAGGGGCCAAGGGAGCGGATCGGGAACGCCGGTGCGCGAGGAGGTCATGGTGAGGCCCGCGAGGGGAGGGGAGGACGGTTCGTGACGGTTGCCGCCTACTTTTCGGGTTTCAAGGCAAAAACCTCTTTCGGGATAGATGGATGGCTGTGACTTACTGAGATCGAAGAGTGAAAATCGCGTGCCGATTTTTCTCTACGCGTTGCAAATTGAAATCGTTGAGTGAAAGCGACAGCGTCGGCGCGAGCCGGGCCCAGGGGAGGGCGTCGAGGCGTGTGGGGGGTGACCGCATCATGTTGGCGAACATGGTGAACGATCGGTAAACGGAAGTGAAGTCGGAATTTGCTTCCGGCACTCGGACATGGGTCGGCGGGTATGGCTCATCATCGATAAGTATCTCTTATCGATGGTGAGATGTACAAGCACATTGTGAGGCCTCCAGCGGGGTGCTATCCTCCCTCGACAGCATCTCCGGAGGCTCAGATGCCGCAGACCACCTACAAGATCGGCGAGGCGCGCCGGAACTTCGCCGAGGTGCTCGAACGCGCCAATCAGGGCGAGGAGATCGTCATTCTGCGCGGCAACGAGGTCTATGCCCGCATCGGCCCGGCGACCCCCGAGGGCAAGCGCCCCTTCGGGCTCCTGCGGGCGCGCCGCCTGCCCGACGACCTCTTCGACCATCCCGATCCCGAACAGGCGGCGATCGACGCCGGCGACGGCAACGACGATCTCGGCATCTGGCAGGGTGTACCCGCCCGGGGCGGCTCGTCGATATGAAACTGCTGCTCGACACCCATGCGCTCTACTGGTGGATCATCGGCAGCGAGCGCCTCTCGCCGAAGGCCCGGTCGCTGATCGCCGACAAGGCCAACGTCGTCTTGGTCAGCGCCGTCTCGTTCTACGAGATCGACAACAAGGTCCGGCTGGGCAAGCTCGATCTGCGCCCGCAAGAGCTGCGCGCCGCGGTCGCCGAGAGTGGCCTGCAGACGCTTCCCATCACCGATCTCCATGCCGAGCTCGCAGCCTCCTTCGACTGGGATCACCGCGATCCGTGGGATCGCATCCTGGCGGCGCAGGCACGGCTCGAGCATTGCGGCTTCCTGTCCTTGGACGGCGCGTTCGATGCCATCCTGCACGAGCGGATCTGGTGAGGGTGATGCGCGTGCTCGTCGACGTCGCCGAGGCCGGTGAAAGGCTCGAAGAACTGATCGATCTCGCTCGGCGGGGCGACGAGGTTCTTCTCTGCCGGGACGCTCGATCGGTTGCGGTGCTCTCCGCGTCGTCGGGCGCCGACGAAAGATCGGTGGCGGCGACGGACGAGTCCGGCATCGATGTGGTGTGGGATCTCGCAAGGGAAGGAAGAGGCGCCGCGTCCGGAGCGACGTCCGAACACGGTGGCCAATACCGACGAAACCGGGGCGCTGGATTGACCCTCCTGCGAACCAGATCGGAACCGATCGGACGACGCCATGGATCATGATCTGCCGAGCCCGACGTCCGACCCCGAGACGCAACGCGCCCTCACCCTCGATGCGCTCGCCGCCATTCTCCCCGCCGATCGCCGCGACCGTCTGGCGACGGTCCTCTCCGACGATGACGTCGCGACGCTGCGCCATCTGGCCAAACGCGGCATCGGCGAGAATACGCTGCGGGCGCTCGCCTCCGATCTCGCCTATCTCGAGGCCTGGTGCCGGGCGGCGCTCGGGGTGCCATTGCCGTGGCCGGCGCCGGAGAGCCTGATCCTGAAGTTCGTCGCCCACCACCTGTGGGACCCGGCCGAGCGCGCCACCGATCCCGATCACGGCATGCCGGAGGAGGTGGCGAGCCGGCTGCGGGTCGACGGAGTCCTGCGGTCGGTCGGTCCCCACGCGCCGCAGACGGTGCAGCGGCGTCTCGCCAGTTGGTCGACGCTGCATCGCTGGAAGGGGCTCGACGGGCCGTTCGGATCGCCGTCGTTGAAGGCCGCGATGCGGTTGGCGGTGCGGGCCGCCGATCGGTCTCGTCGGCGCAAGAGTGCCACCGCCGTCACCCGAGATGTGCTCGACGCGATGCTCGCGACCTGTTCGACCGCTTCGCTCGTCGACCTGCGCGACCGGGCGATCCTGCTGGTCGGCTTCGCCTCCGGCGGCCGTCGGCGCTCGGAACTCGCCGATCTGCGCGTCGAGCGGTTGCGCGACGAAGACCCGGTGCCGGCCGATCCGCGCGATCCGACCTCGGAGCTGCTGCCCTGCATGACGATCCGGCTCGGGCGCACCAAGACGAGCACGGCCGACGACGATCGCTTCGCGGTGATCGCCGGCCGTCCCGTCGAAGCGCTGAAGGCGTGGCTCGCGGCGGCGAGGATCGAGGCCGGGCCGGTGTTCCGGGGGATCGACCGCTGGGGCAATCTCGACGGCAAGGCGCTCACCGCCCAGACCATCAACGCCATCGTCAAGAAGCGGGCGGGGCGCGCCGGGATCGAGTCGGGGAAGGTCTCGGCGCACGGGTTGCGGTCCGGGTATCTGACCGAGGCGGCGCGGCAGGGGGTGTCGCTGCCGGAAGCGATGGCCCAGTCGCAGCATCGCTCGGTGCAGCAGGCGGCGCGGTACTACGATGAAGCCGGCCGGCGGACGGGGAAGGCTGTGCGGCTGTAAGTCGAAGGCTGGCGGCGATGCCCGTATCGATTCCAGTTTTGCGTCCACTCCGTCACTCGGCAGCGAGCTTGCCGTCGGTGAAGCTCTCGATACCGGCCATTGCTTCGAACTCACTCAGGTATTCCGGGTGATGTTGGGTGAGCCAGCGCACGACACGTGAATTGGCGAGAAGCTTTTTCACATAGCCGATCGCCAAGATCAGCTGAAGGTTGTCTGCTCCATAGCTTTCTTCAACAACATGTGGATGAAGTGGGTTGTCCCCGACGGCGTCTGGTTGGTCAGCGTCCGGATCGCCAGTCGCTCGAGCCCATCGTAGGTGTAGGTCGCCTTCAGCGAACCGGCCACCGTCACCATCCGCAGCCGCCCGGCGGCGTCGTAGGTGTAGTCGGTGTTCACGCCCGAGCGGGTGTCCCGCGTCGGATTGCCGGTGGCGTCGTAGATGAAGGCCCGCAGTGTCGTTCCGCCCTGTGTCACCGTCGACAGCCGGTTGGTGCCGGAGAGGTAGGCACAGGTCCGCGTCGTCGTCGCGCCACCGTCCGGCGTTTGGGTCTCGGTCAGCCGGTTGCCGGTCTGGTCCCAGATCCAGCCCCAGGTCTGCTGCACACCGGCCTCGGTGGTCGTCGACGAATTCACCCGGTTCGCGGCGTCGTAGCCGAAGGTCGCGTCACGGCTGTTGTCCTGTTGGTCGTCGAGCGCCGTGATGTTCATCCCGTCGGAATGCGGGCGGAGGCGGTCGAAGACCGTCGGTCCACTGGCGTCGGGATAGGAGATCACCTCGATGCGATCGATGCCGTAGGCCTGATCGAAGGTGGCATGCCAAGCGAGGCCGTTGTCGATGCCGGGAGCACCCATTTGGATGGACAGGATCCGGCCGTCGGTGTTGTAGCCGTAATCGACGTAATGCCCCGGCGGATAGGTGACCCGACCGAGCCGTCCCTGAACGCCAAGATCGAGGTGTTCGCCGCCTACAACGCCAAGGTCCAGCCGTTCGCCTGAACGGCCACCAGCGAGGCCATCCTCGAAAGGGTCGGGAGTTTATGTAGAGTCATTTTCGGGATGGGCACGAGAAGTCACGATTTCATTGATCTGGTAAAATACAATATCTAAACATTATATACTATTAATCTCACCGAGTCGTGCCGAGAAGCACCGAATCGATGCTCCTCGGCACAGTCAATGATCACGAACTACTTGGTTTTCTGTATTTTGACGACGGTCAGTCGACCGTCGACGCGATCTGCCTCGAAACTCACCTTGTCACCTACCTTCACCTTGGTGAGCATGCCGGCATCGGCGACGAGGAAGACCATGGTCATGCTGTCCATGTCGAGATTCTTGATCGGTCCATGTTTGAGAGTGATCTTGCTCTGAGCAGCATCGATCTTGGTGACCTGCCCATCGGCTGGAGCGGTCTCCGCCCGAACAACCGTCGAGACGAGGCCGAAGAGCGCGGCAATCAGGATTTTTCTCATTCAACTTCTCCTTTTCGACAGAAAATCACTTGACGATCACGGTTCCGAACATACCGCTCTCCCGATGGCCGGGGATCAGACACGAAAAGTCGAACTCTCCGGCCTTCGTGAACTTCCAGATTATTTCTCCGTCACCGCTCGGCTTCAACCGCTTGGCGTTCGGGTCATCATGCTCCATGTCCGGGTTCTTTCGCATCTCTTCGAGATGCTTCAGGTTTTCTTTTTTGGTGGCGAGGACCATCTCGTGGTCGATTTCGCCGTGGTTTCTCATCACGAAGCGGATCTGTTCTCCTTTGCGGACCGGTATCCGATTGGGAACGAATTCCAGCTTCCCGTCGGCATCGCGCATCTCGAGTGCGACGACGCGAGCGGGCTTCTTGGGATTGCCGGGCTCCCCATAGGCGCGCTGCTCGTCCTTGCGGTGACCCGGATCGGCAAGAGAGGCCGTCGGAACGGCTAAAGCAGCGAGTGTAACGATCAGAATTCGCATGTGCATGTCGGTTCCTGTCTCAGGTTCAGTGATCGTGGTTAGAGGACATCCGGGGCTTCACGGCCCGGAACTCAGCCTTTTGGGCCGGGGTGGGCGGGCCGCTAGGGGCCGTTTCAGCCTTCTTCGGCTCCCCCTTCCACTCGTAGGCGACCGTTCCGGCCGGATGCTTGAACCAGCCGGGATCCTTGTAATCGTCGGAAGCGATCCCCTCCCGAACCTTCACCACCGAGAACATGCCGCCCATCTCCAGCGGGCCGAATGGCCCGAAACCCGTCATCATCGGCAAGGTGTTGTCCGGAAGAGGCATCTCCATGTCGCCCATGTCGGCCATGCCGGCGGTGCCCATGGGCATGTAGTCGGGGATCAGCTTTCGGATCTTCCCGGCGATCTCTTTCTTGTTCACCCCGATGTAGTTCGACAGGCCATGACCCATCGCGTTCATGGTGTGATGTGACTTGTGACAATGGATCGCCCAGTCGCCTTCTCTTTCAGCGACGAAGTCGAAGGCCCGCATCTGTCCGACTCCGCAGTCGATGGTCACTTCGGGCCACGCCGCGCTCTCCGGAACCCAGCCGCCGTCGGTGCACGAGACCTTGAAGTCGTATCCGTGCATGTGGATCGGGTGGTTGGTCATCGTCAGGTTGCCGAAGCGGATCCGGACCTTGTCGCCCTTGGCGCAGACGAAGGGATCGATGCCCGGGAACACCCGGCTGTTCCATGTCCAGAGATTGAACTCCGTCATGGTCGTGACCTTCGGAACGTAGGCGCCGGGCTCGATATCGAAAGCCGAGAGCAGAAAGACGAAGTCGCGATCGACACGTCGAAACGACACGTCCTTCGGATGCACCACGATGAAGCCCATCATGCCCATGGCCATCTGGACCATCTCGTCGGCATGGGGGTGGTACATGAAGGTTCCGCTCTTCGTCATCACGAACTCGTAGACGAAGGTCTTGCCCGGCTTGATCTGTGGCTGGGTCAATCCGCCGACGCCATCCATGCCGTTCGGAAGGATGAGGCCGTGCCAATGGACCGTCGTGTGCTCGGGTAGTTTGTTGGTGACGAAGATGCGGACCTTGTCACCTTCGACGGCTTCGATCGTCGGGCCGGGGGACTGGCCGTTGTATCCCCAGAGGTGGGCGGTCATGCCGGGCGCCATCTCGCGGACGACCGGCTCGGCGACGAGATGGAACTCCTTCCAATCGCCGTTCATCCGCCAGGGAAGCGTCCAGCCGTTGAGTGTGACGACGGGCTGGTAGTCGGGTCCCGACTTCGGCACCAGGGGCGGCTGCATGGCCGCCTCCTTCATCGTCGGGGCCTCGGGAATGGCGGCGTGGCCGGCTCGCCCGCTGACCGCAGCCGCACCGATGAGCGCGGCTCCGGATGTGCCGAGGAAGGATCGGCGTGATAGCGTCATGGGATCGTCTCCTCGTTCAATGTCCGGCCGGCGCCGATGCGGCGCCCGCGGCCGGTTCGGCGCCCGGCGATGCCGGCCCCGAAGTGCCGCCGATGATCGCGGCTTCGAAGTCCGCCGCGGCGATGAAGAAGTCGCGTTTGGAATTGATCGCGGCCACGTTGCTCTGCACGCCTTCGCGCGCGATCGTCAGAAGCTCGACGACGTCGATCAGCATTCCGTTGTAGTTCAAGAGAGCCTGCTCGTTGATCGTCTTGCGCAGAGGAACGATCTTGGTCTGATAGAGCAGAGCGACATCGTGTCTGGTGCGATAGGCCGCGTAGGCCGCTCTGACCTCGGAGCGAATGTCGACCGCCTTGGCGAGAAGGAGGTTGGCGGCCTGCATGTAGGTTTCGCGGGCCCTGCGGGTCTCCGGCTCCCCGAGATCGAAGATCGGAATCTGGAGGTCCAGGCCGGCGCCGCGCTTGAAGGACGTCTCGGTCACGCCGCCCGCCGTGCTGCGGTCGTAGGTTCCTCGAAACGAAACGTCGACGAGCGATACGACCCGTGTCGCCTCGACCAGCCCGAGGGATTTCGCGAGAGCCTCCAGTTCGAGGCGCATCGCGGCGAGGTCGACACGCCGGTCGATCGCCTCGGCTTCCGCATTCGCGAGTTTCTGGACCTTGGGCAGCTTCGGCAGGGTTCCGGGAAGGCGATAGCCGAGATCGACGCCCCAGAGCCCCATCGCGCGGGTCAGGGCTTCGCGATCGCTTACCGCGCCCAATCGGGCCTGTGCGAGCTCCCCCGCCACCTCCGCCTGAAACGCGATGGCCCGCGCCTGCTGGATCTTCGTCGCACCGCCGGTCTCACCGAGCTTCGTGGTCAACTCGGCAATTCCGTTGGCCACCGCCTGCGTCTGCTCGAGGAACGAGACCGTGTTCCGGGATGCCACGGCACGGTACCACGCTCGGCGGGTCTCACCGGCCGTTCGGAAGGTCGCCTCGATCGCCTTGCGACGTGCCGCCTCGAACCGCGTACGCGCGATCTCGGAGCGCGCCGGCAACGTGGCGAGCGCCAAGAGATCGATGGCCAACTTCCGTTCGATCTCGACGGCCGAACCGCTGGCCAACCTGTCGATCCCGATCGTCGGGTTCGGCAACGTGCTCGCCGCCACACGATCCGCCTCGGCGATCCCCAGGGCATTGTAATCGGCCTGCAGGCCTCGGTTGTTGAGGAGGGCGATCTGAACCGCGGCATCCGCATCGATCGGTCGCGCGAGGTAACCGCTCACGCGTCGGCGAGCCGCCGCGGCCTCCTCCGGAGAAGCGATCTTCACCGCGTCCTTGGCGATCGCCCGCGACACCTCGTCCGTGACGGTGGACATTCCGCCATCCTCGGAGAACGACGCGCAACCGGCGAGACCGAACAGGACGAAGCCGATCGCCAGCCATCGGCGTGAAAGATCCATTGTGGTCGAGGGTCGGATCATTCTGCCGCCCCCGACTTCGGTGAGACCGAGCGATTGCTGTCGGCCCACGGCTTCGGTTCGGCCGGCATCAGATCGACGAGCCCGCTGGTGGCGGGGGTGTGTCGCAGCGAGCCGACGGGCACGGTCGAGTCGGAGGGGTCCGGCCCGACCATGACACCGGGCGTACCGGCGCATGCGGAGAGCGTGGCGGCCAAAGCCACCAGCAACAATGTCTTCATGGGAGAAACTCTGGACAGCGTGTCGACGCGAGGCGGCATGGCCGCCTTCGTTGATCCCGACCGGCGCTCAGCCGATGGGACGCGGACGGCGCACATTCCCACGACGGGCGATATCATCGCCGCGTCGGAGGACGTCGCCGATCAAGCTGCAGAGATGCGGGGGGGACGCTCGAGACGCGACCGATCCACACCCTCGCGCTCTTCGATCACGAGTGTGGCACCGGCAGCGAGCTCGAACCGCGGTATGGTGAACGCCTCGAAGATCGCTGCCACCGCCAAATGACAAGCCAACGCACAGCACGAACCCGCGAGTTTGTCGTGCGCATGGTCACTCGAGCACCGATCTTGCGCGTCGTCCCCGCATTGGCCACCGACCAGATCGTGGTCGTGATCCTTCTCGTGCTCGAGGCCCGCAACGGTGACCCGTTCGTGGTGGCCCGCCGGTAGCGGAGCGAAGGTGGACCGCCCGCTGACCACGCCCCAGCCGACGCTCGTCACCACGAAGGCGACGGCGATCGAGACGAGTACGAGTTGGCGAAGCAGGTGCGGCATCGTGAAAACCCTTACATGCGGAGTGGCTCGATGCAAGGGGAGATCTGCGGGCGCGAGATCCGTCCGGCGGTCAGGACGGTGTTCTGCGCCACCTGCCCGGCAGCATGGCGCTCAACACACCGTCCCGCAGGACGATCGCATGGAAGAGGGCGGCCGCGACATGGAGGCTCGCGAGGACCCAGAGAAGTCGGATTCCGAGCCGATGGATCGGGGCGGCCGCCCCGGTCACGTACATCGCCAGGAACCCGGTGATCGGCAACACCAGGATGAGGAGATAGAGGCAAGCGTGCGTGACCCCGGCCGCCAGGTCGAGGATCCCGCGGCGGTACCCCGGTTCGACCGAACGGCCGGCGTCGAACGCCCCCCGACGGAGCCAGAGACGCAGGCAGGCGGCGAGGAAGATCAGTCCCCCCGACACCGCGTGGACCTTGTGGAGCACTAGATCGACCGGTTGCGGGGCGAGGCCGAAGTGATGGGCGACATGCGTGCGAGCGATCGCCCAGGCGGTGGGGATCTGCGCGAGGCACAGCCCCACCACCGACCAGTGCAGGATCTTCTGCATCGGCGACCATTTCTCGCGGCCGTCGAGCGGCATGATCTTCCCATCCTGCATCCGGTGACGCCCCTTTCCGTCGAGCCGCACTTCACCCCAGCGAGACGCCGCGCAGTCGCGAGGCGTTGCCGACGACGCTCACCGACGACAGCGCCATCGCCGCGGCGGCGACGATCGGCGACAGGGTGATGCCGAAGGCCGGGTAGAGAATCCCCGCGGCGATCGGCACGCCGGCGAGATTGTAGACGAAGGCGAAGAACAGGTTCTGCCGGATGTTGGTCATCGTCGCCCGGCCGAGCTCGCGGGCCTGGACGATGCCCATGAGATCGCCGCGCAGCAGCGTCATGCCGGCGCTCTCCATGGCGACGTCGGTTCCCGTTCCCATGGCGATGCCGACGTCGGCCGCGGCGAGGGCCGGCGCGTCGTTGACGCCGTCGCCGGCCATGGCGACGACCCGTCCGGACGTCCTCAGCGCGGCGACGATCCGGCCCTTGTCCTCGGGCAGCACCTCGGCCTCGACGTCGTCGATGCCGAGCCGCGCGGCCACCGCCGCAGCGGTGGTGCGGTTGTCGCCGGTCAGCATCACGATTCGAATGCCGGCGGCGTGGAGCGCGCGAACCGCGTCCGGCGTCGAAGCCTTGATCGGATCGGCGACGGCGACGACCCCGGCCGGCCGACCGTCGACCGCCGCCAGGATCGCCGTGGCGCCGTCACCGCGCAGACGATCGGCCGTGGCTTCGATCCCCGAAGCGTCGATCCCGAGCCCGCCGAGGAAGCGGGCGTTGCCCAGCGCTACGGTGCGTCCATCGATCCGACCGATGACGCCGAGGCCGGAGGGAGCGTCGAAGTCGGCGACCGGCAGAAGCGAGAGGCTGCGGTCCTGCGCCGCGGCGACGATCGCCGCGGCGAGCGGGTGTTCGCTCGCTTGCTCGAGGCTGGCGGCGAGCCGAAGCAGTTCGGCCTCGTCGAAGCCGCCGACCACCTCGACCGAAGTGACGCGGGGGCGGCCCTCGGTCAGCGTCCCGGTCTTGTCGACCACTACCACGTCGACCTTCTCCATGCGCTCCAGAGCCTCGGCGTTCTTGATCAGGACGCCGGCCTGCGCGCCACGCCCGACGCCGACCATGATCGACATGGGCGTCGCCAGACCGAGGGCGCAGGGACAGGCGATGATCAGCACGCCGACGGCGGCGATCAGGCCCCAGGTCATCGCCGGCTCCGGCCCGAAGATCGTCCAGACCACGAAGGCGAGCACCGCGACCGCCACGACTGCCGGGACGAACCAGGCGGAGACGCGGTCGGCGAGCCGCTGGATGGGCGCCCGTGAGCGCTGCGCCTTGGCCACCATCTGGACGATCTGCGCCAACATCGTGTCCTGGCCGACCTTGTCGGCGCGCATCACGAAGGAGCCCTGACCGTTCAGTGTTCCGCCGATCACACGCGCTCCCGGCTCCTTGACCACCGGCAGCGACTCTCCGGTGACCAGAGCTTCGTCGACGTTCGAGCGGCCCTCGATCACCTCGCCGTCGAGCGGCACCTTGTCGCCGGGGCGCACTCTGAGCCGGTCACCGACCGTGACCTCGCCGAGCGAGACCTCCGTCTCCGATCCGTCAGCGGCGATGCGGCGTGCCGTCGCCGGGGCGAGTTCGAGCAGCGCCCGGATCGCCCCAGAAGTCTGTTCGCGGGCCCGAAGTTCGAGCACCTGGCCGAGCAGCACCAGGACGGTGATCACCGCAGCGGCCTCGAAGTAGACGGCGACCGATCCGTCGTGGCCGCGGAATGCCGGCGGGAAGACACCCGGAGCGACGGTCGCGATCACGCTGTAGACCCAGGCGATGCCGGTTCCCATGGCGATCAGGGTGAACATGTTGAGCGAGCGCCGGACGAGCGAGAGCCAGCCGCGCACGAAGAAGGGCCAACCCGCCCACAGAACCACCGGGGTGGAGATCGCCGCCTGCAACCAGTTCGACTGCACGCCGCCGAGGAATCGGTCGAGGCCGAGCACATGACCGCCCATCTCGAGGGCGACGACCGGCAGAGCCAGGGCGAGGCCGATCCAGAACCGGCGCGTCATGTCGCGCAGTTCTTCGCTCGGTCCGGTCTCGGCGGTGGCGATCTCGGGTTCGAGTGCCATGCCGCAGATCGGGCAACTGCCGGGTCCGATCTGGCGGACCTCGGGGTGCATGGGGCAGGTGTAGATCGTCCCCGCCGGCACGGCCGGGGTGACGGGGGCGGGCCCTCCGAGGTAGCGTTCCGGATCTTTCTCGAACTTGGTTCGGCAACCGGCGGAGCAGAAGAAGTACTCCTGTCCACGATGGACGGAACGATGCTCGGACGTCGGGTCGACCGACATTCCGCAGACCGGGTCGACGTGGGTGCCGGCGCCCGCACCGTGAGCGGTGGGCTCGGCGAGGACCGGTCCGTGGCGGTGGGCATGTCCGGCTCCGTTCGCTCCGCCGCCGCAGCAGGCATGCGGCTGCGCTTCGGCACCGGTGGCCGGGTGATGATGTTGATGGTGATCGGTCATTTTCGGCTCCTCGACATGCGAGCGAAATCGCCTCTTGCTCGACTGTTCGTCAGGCTGCACCTTCCCATCATGGGAAGGTCAATACCCTCCTTTCGCCATCACCGCCGTCTCCAACCCGTCCGATCCACCCCGGAGGACGACCGCATCGTCGAGAAGGAACGCCTCGTCATGAACATCGGTGAAGCGGCTCGGACCTCGGGCGTCAGCGCCAAGATGATCCGCCACTACGAAGCCAGCGGCTTGCTCCGCCCGGCGGCACGCCGCTCGAACGGCTATCGCGACTACGGCGAAGTCGACGTCCGCGAACTGCAATTCATCCGACGCGCCCGAAACATGGGCTTCGCCACCATCGAAATCATCGACCTCCTTTCGCTGTGGCGTGATCGCAGCCGCGCCAGTCGCGACGTCCACCACTTGGCGGCGAGGCATCTCGCCGATCTCGAGACCCGTATCGCCGAGATGCAGGCGATGGCTCGGACGCTCGGCCGGCTGGTCACCGCCTGCCACGGCGACGAACGGCCCGAATGCCCGATCCTCGACGATCTCGGGAGATGTCCGCCGTCGGAATGACCGTCGGGGTCACACGTCGAACACCGCCCGTTCCGTCGAGATCGTCGGCCCTCGCGTCGAGCACGTACCGGCCCGCAAGAAGTGAACGGCGGCGAGGCAACGTCGCCGCCGTTCGACGTGGCACTGGAGGGGTCAGTATCCGGTGCCGCGCCATTCCGTCCGGCGACGATCCCGTCGGCACGGCCGGCGGCGAGCATCGCACGCACCCTTGATCGTCGACCGCATCGGCAACGGCACGGCGACCGAGGGCGAAGATCCGCTCACTTCTCCGGTTCGATCTTGTCGATCAGCCACACGCCGCCGGCGCCCTTGGCGACGGTGAAGGCGACGCTGTCGCCGGCCTTGAACGGCTTCAGATCGATCGCGGGCGCGACGCCGAAGTCCATGGTCATGGCCGGCCAGCCGATCGCGGCGATCGGGCCGTGGGTCAGGTTGATGACGTGTTTGGCGGGATCGACGCGGTTGACCTTGCCGGTGGTGCCGCCCTTGTCCTGGGCGAGGCCGAGCGAGGGCGCCAGAGCGACGGCGGCGGCGAGAGCGAAAGCGGTGAAGGTCCGGATCATCGAGAAGCTCCTCAGGGGATGGGTTCGGGTTCGGGGGTGGGAAGAGCGGCCGGAGTGGCCGGAGCGCGCGGGGCATGGGCCTCGCGAGCCTTGACCAGCGCGTAGATCGCCGGGATGACCAGAAGCGTGAGGATCGTCGACGACACCATGCCGCCGATCATCGGCACGGCGATGCGCTGCATCACCTCCGAACCGGTGCCGTCCGACCACATGATCGGCAGGAGCCCCGCCATGATGGCGACGACCGTCATCATCTTCGGGCGCACCCGTTCGACCGCGCCCTCCATGATCGCGTCGTAGACGTCGCCGATGGTCAGCGGCAGCCCTTCGGTCCGGCGCTTCTCCTTGATCGCCTCGAAAGCGTGGTCGAGGTAGATCAGCATGACCACGCCGGTTTCGGCGGCGACGCCGGCCAGCGCGATGAAACCGACCGCCACCGCGACCGAGAGGTTGAAGCCGAGAAGGTCCATGTACCAGATGCCGCCGACCAGGGCGAACGGCAGCGAGGCCATGACGATCAACGTTTCGGTGATGCGGCGGAAGTTCATGTAGAGCAGAAGGAAGATCAATCCGATCGTCACGGGCACGACGACCTTCAGCTTCTCCTTGGCGCGCTCCATGTATTCGAACTGACCGCTCCAGGTGACGTAGTAGCCCTGGGGCATCTTGACCTGGGTGTCGACCGCCTTGCGGGCATCGGCGACGTAGCCGCCGATGTCGCGGCCGTGAATGTCGACGAAGATGTAGGCCGAGAGCAGCGCGTTCTCGGTGCGGATCGTCGCCGGCCCCTTGGCCAGACGGATCTCGGCCAGTTGGCCGAGCGGAACGGCGGCGCCGCCTTCCGGATGGAGCAGGATGCCGCGCGAGATGGCGTCGGGATCCGAGCGCAGGTCGCGGGGATAGCGCACGTTGACCGAGAAGCGCTCACGGCCTTCGACGGTCGTCGTCACCATCTCGCCGCCGAGAGCCGTGAGGATGACCTCCTGGACGTCGCCGATCGACAGGCCGTAGCGCGCCAATTGGTCCCGCTTCGGCTCGATCTCGAGGTAGAAGCCGCCACCGATGCGTTCGGCATAGGCGCTGGTCGTCCCCGGAACCTGCTTGACCACGGTCTCGATCTCGCGGGCGACGCGTTCCATCTCGTCGAGGTCCTTGCCGAAGACCTTGATGCCGATCGGCGTGCGGATGCCGGTCGACAGCATGTCGGTGCGCGCCTTGAGCGGCATCGTCCAGGCGTTGGAGATGCCGGGCAGTTGCAAGGCCCTGTCCATCTCGGCGATCAGACCCTCGGCGGTGAGGCCCGGCCGCCACTCCGACTTGGGCTTCAGATCGATCACCGTCTCGAACATCTCGGTCGGCGCCGGATCGGTCGCGGTGGCGGCGCGGCCGGCCTTGCCGTAGACGGTCGCCACCTCGGGGAAGCTCTTGATGATGCGGTCCTGGACCTGGAGCAGTTCGGCCGCCTTGGTGATCGACAGGCCGGGCAGCGTCGACGGCATGTAGAGAATCGTCCCCTCGTCGAGGGCCGGCATGAACTCGCTGCCGAGCCGCATCGCCGGGACGACGCTGACCCCGAGCACGGCCAGGGCCAGAACGATGGTCGCCACCTTGGCCCTGAGCACCAGCCGAATGATCGGCCGATAGAGCCAGATCAGGAACCGGTTCACCGGGTTCTTCTGCTCCGGCAGGATCCGTCCGCGGACGAACAGCAACATCAGCACCGGCACGAGCGTCACCGACAGGAAGGCGGCGCCGGCCATGGAGAAGGTCTTGGTGAAGGCGAGCGGCTTGAACAGCCGTCCTTCCTGGGCTTCGAGCGTGAACACCGGCAGGAACGACACGGTGATGACCAGGAGCGAGAAGAACAGCGCCGGCCCGACCTCGACCGCCGCCTCGATCAGCGTCGCCGCGCGCGACGCGCCCGGCGGGGCGTGTTCCAGCCGTTTGTGGGCGTTCTCGATCATGACGATCGAGGCGTCGACCATGGCGCCGACGGCGATGGCGATGCCGCCGAGGCTCATGATGTTGGAGGTCATCCCCATCGTGTTCATGATCATCACCGCGATCATCACGCCGATCGGCAGGGTGATGATGGCGACGAGCGCGCTGCGGACATGGAGCAGGAAGACGATACAGACGAGCGCGACGATGACGCTCTCCTCGATCAGCGTGCGCTTCAGGTTGTCGACGGCCCGCAGGATCAGATCGGAGCGGTCGTAGACCGAGGTGATCGACACGCCCTCGGGGAGGCCGGCCGACAGTTCGGCGATCTTGGCCTTGACGTTGTCGATCACCTGGAGGGCGTTCTGGCCGAAACGCTGCAGAGCGATGCCGCTGACCACTTCCCCCTCGCCGTCGAGCTCGGTCAGCCCGCGGCGTTCGTCCGGCCCGATCTCGACGCGGGCGACGTCGCGAACCAGGATCGGTGTGCCACGATCGACCTTGAGCACCACACCTTCGATGTCGGTGACGCCCTTCAGATAGCCGTGGCCGCGGACGACGTATTCGGTCTCGGCCATCTCGACGACGCGACCGCCGACGTCCTGATTGCTCGACCGGATCGCTTGGCGAACCTTGGCGAGCGAGATGCCGTAGGCCTGCAGCTTCTGCGGATCGACGACCACCTGATACTGCTGGACGAAGCCGCCGACGCTGGCCACCTCGGCGACGCCTTCCGCCTTGGTGATCTGGTAGCGCAGGTACCAGTCCTGCAACGTCCTGAGCTCGGCGAGCGTCCGGTTCTTCGCCGTCAGCACGTATTGGTAGACCCAACCGACGCCGGTGGCGTCCGGTCCGAGCGTCGGCGTCACGCCCTCCGGCAGGCGCTTGGCGGCGAAGTTGAGATATTCGAGGACCCGCGACCGCGCCCAATAGATGTCGGTGCCGTCCTCGAAGATGATGTAGACGAAGGAGGCGCCGAAGAAGGAGAAGCCGCGCACCACCTTCGACTTCGGCACGCTCAGCATCGCCGTGGTCAAGGGATAGGTGACCTGATCCTCGACCACCTGAGGGGCCTGGCCGGGATATTCGGTGTAGAGGATGACCTGCGTGTCGGAGAGGTCGGGCAAGGCGTCGAGCGGCACGCGCGACACCGACCAGACGCCGGCGGCGACCAGGAAGGCGGTGGCCAGCAACACGAAGACCATGTTGCGGGCCGACCAGCGGATGAGGGCGGCGATCATCGGTCGATCCCTCCCCTCACGGTGCCGGCGATGCCGCCGGGGCGAAGGCCCCGAGAGCGGCTCTGAGGTTGCTTTCGGAATCGATCAGGAAGTTGGCGCGCACCACCACGCGCTCGCCTTCGGCGACGCCCTCGTCGATGCGCACCCATCCGTCGCTGCGCTGGCCGATCTTGACCTCGCGGGGCTGGAAGCGCCCTTCCGCCACTTCGACCAGCACGATCTGCCGCTTGCCGGTGTCGAGCAATGCCGAATCCGGCACGGCGAGGGTCTCGACCGCATCGCCCGTCGCGCCCAGTCGCACCGTCGCATAGAGGTTGGGGCGCAGCAGTCCCTCGTCGTTGGGGAGTTCGATCCGGACTTTGGCGGTGCGGCTTTCGGCCGAGAGCGTCGGATAGACGAAGCCGACCTTGCCGGAGAAGCTGCGCCCGGGAAGCGAATTGACGGCGATCTCCGCCGACTGCCCGATCTGAACCGCGCCGAGATCCTGCTCGAAGACGTCGGCGAGGACCCAGATGCGCTTCAGATCGGCGATCCGGTAGAGCACCTCGCCCGGCATGAAGCGCATACCGCGAACCGCGTTCTTCTCCAGCACGACGCCGTCGGCGGCGGCACGATAGGGGACGAGGCGGGACGCCTTGCCGGTCTTCTCGAGGGTGCGGATCTCCTCCTCGTCGATGCCCATGTTGCGCAACCGCTGGAGAGCGGCCTCGGCGAGCACCCCACCGGCGGCGCGCGCTCCGAGATATTCCTGCTGGGCCAGAACGAGATCGGGACCGTAGACGTCCATCAGCACGTCACCGCGGCGGACCGGAGATCCGGTCGTGTCGACCCGCAGGGTCTCGATCCACGCCTCGAAGCGGGGCGCGACCACGTATTGCGTGCGCTCGTCGACCGCGACGGTGCCGACGGCCCGGATCGAGCGCGACACGGTCCGGCGGACGACGGGTTCGGTTCGCACGCCGAGCTTCTGGACCTTCTCCGTTCCGATCGACACGGTTCCCGACGAGGTGTCCTCGCCCTCGTAGACCGGCACGTAGTCCATCCCCATCGCGTCCTTCTTCGGCGTCGGCGACGTGTCGGGCAGACCCATGGGGTTGCGGTAGTAGAGGATCCGGCGCTTCTCGCTCGGCGGTGCGCTCGGCGAGGGAGTGGCTTGGGCGGTCGCACCGTGCCCGGCATGGCCGGTCTGGGCCATCACCGGCGCCGACGGCAGGGCGAGGCCGACAGCTGCTGCCAGCGCGATCGCGGAAAGAGAGCGTTCGATGACGGAGCGATACATCACAGTTCACCTCCGATCAGGCGTTCGATCTCGGCGAGCCTGACCTGCTCTTCGAACTGCACGGTGATCGATTCGACGAGGGCGCGGCGGAGGCTCTGCTCCGCCGCCAGGACGGCAGGGAACTCCTCGCGTCCGAGCTGGTAGGCGTTGACCGCCGAGTCCAGGGCGATCCGCGCGTTGGGAACGGTCGTCCCGGTGACGGCGCGCCTTCGCGCCGCCAGAGCATCGAGCATCGCCTTGGCCTCGCGGATGTCGGCGGCCACGTCCTGGCGCATCGCCTCCACCTTGGCGCGGGCGGAAGCGGCCATCGCCGTCGCCTCGCGCTGCTCGGCCTCGCGGCGGCCCCATTGCAGGGGAATGGTCACCTCGACCATGGCGCGGTAGTTGTCGAAGCGGCCATTCTCGCGCATCGCGCCGAGACCCAGTTCGACGTCGGGGTAGAAATTGCGTTCGGCGAGCCGTTGGGCCCGTTCGGCAGAATTGGCAGCGGCGACGCCTGCTCCGATCGTCGGTGAATCCGCATGAGCGCGGGCGACCAGTCGTTCGATCACCGCGGCGTCGAGGCGGGGAACGCGGCGGGGATGCGGCGTCGCCGGCAGCGGCGTGCGGGTGTCACGCCCGAGAAGGCGGTTGAGACGCAGGCGCGCGCGTTCGCGATCGGAGTCGAGGCGGGCGATCTCCGCCCTGAGTGCGCTGCTTTCGGCTTCGGCGCCGGTGGCATCCGCCTGTTTGCCGGCACTCTGCGCATAGCGCTGCCGAGCGATGTCGGCGAGCCGTCTCACCGTCGTGGCGAGCCGGCGTGTCTCGTCCGCCGCCAGATGGGCCACATGATACTCGGCATAGGCGACCTTGACGCGATAGGCGACCTGGTTCTCGACGTCGCGTGCCGTGGCGCGCGCCTTCATCGCATCCCATTCGGCGATTTCGCGCTTGAGTTCGAGCTTGCCCCAGAGAGGCAGCATCTGGCGCACCTCGTAGAGTTCCTCGGATATCCGGCCCGACGGAGCGAGGCTCCGACCGGCCCGGGGCGAGGCGAGCTCGACCTTGAACTTCGGGTCGTCGAGGGCGCCGGCGGCGTCGACACGAGCTCGTGCCGCATCGGCTTCGAGAGCCGCGGCCGCGATGTCCGGGTTCATCCGCCGGGCCATGTCGATGAGCTTGCCGATCTCGCTCGCCGGCTCGGCGCGGGCGGCCCCGCTCACCAGGCCGACGAACAGGACGGCCCCGAGCGCGACCCCGACAGGATGGCGGTATGGGCCGAGAATGTGGAACAGCATGACGACTACTCCGAAGATCGTCGTAGAGAGCGTGGAGGCGGTTCGGCGATCGTCGCTCGATCCGACGGTGACCGCGACCGGCTGGCGATGTCTCAGTGTCGCGCGAAGACCTGGGTGCGGCCGTCCGCGTCGAAGCCGAGCACCTCGTAGGACGGTCCGACGGGACCCATTCCCGGTGCGCCGCTCGGCATGCCGGGGACCGCGAGGCCCTTAATGGCCGGGCGCTCCGCCAGCAGGCGGCGAATGTCGGAGGCGGGAACGTGACCCTCGACCACATAACCGTCGACGACCGAGGTATGGCAGGACGCCAGCTGCGAGCCGATTCCGTTGGCCGTCTTGATCGGCTCGACGTCGTCGAAGTCATGAACCGTGACGTCGAAGCCCTGTGAGGTCATGTGCCGCACCCATCCGCCACAACAGCCGCAGAGGGGTGATTTCCAAACCTCCACGCGCGCTCCGGCCGAGGCCGGAGAGGCGACGAAGGCGATCGACAGGAGGCCCAGGAGGGCCAAACGGCGAGAGATTGCGACCGTGTCCGACATTTATTTATCTCCGCGACAGCGCGAGTCGAATGGGACTCGACGCCGAATGGACGTTCGATGACCGTCGGTTCGGGGCATACGGCATCACCGACCGACGCTCGAAGGTCTCTCGAAGCGCGCGGACGACCGACGAGGCCGAAGTCACGCAGCGATCGAGAGAGTGCGAACGCAGAGGCGCGGAGGTCTGAGGTCGGGAGCGCGATCGATCCCGGCGCGCAGCCGGGACGCGACGGGCGGCGGCTCCACCGAGACGCCGATCATCGGCGCCGGTTCCGTCGTCGGGGCGATGGCGGGCAGGTTGACGCAGGCCCCGCCGATGGCGCAGGCGACGCCGTGCCACAGGTGGGTGTGGTCACCACACGGCGAGCTCAAGGGAGGTCGCAACGAGGCATCGTCGTGCGTGCCGGCCATGCCGGGGCAATCGTCGTGCGCGACGACGGTCACGCCGGAGGGAGGCGACCCGGCGAGGTGAGCGGCGGCCGGCACCATGGCGACGACGAGCGTGGCCATCAACCAGAGGCCTGCCATCATCATCCGAATTGCCCGTCCGGCTCGCATGGGATCTCGCCCGTTTCGACGAAAGAAGTCGTATGCTGCATGATCGAGACAGCCCGGTACAAGTAAGTAGGACACCGGGGAATATTGTAAACCGACGATTGCGACGAGCCCAAAGGCTTCGACGCGATGCGGCGAACGACCCATTTCCGATCGTTCGATCCGGTATTGCATCGGGCTCGGCCCGTCAACCGAGTCATCGACCGCCGAACCTTCTCGTTACACATTGAAACACGGCTGCAAAAGCGTCTCCGCCTTCTGGTGCTAGCTTCACATCGGAAATTCGATGAGGAGACGTGTCATGAAGATGCTGCGAGAAATCTGTGCGACCGCCTTGATGTTGGGTCTGATCGGGCCGGCTCTGGCGTTGGATGCGCATCATCCAGCGGATGCCCCGGCGGCAGCCACGGCACCCGCCACACCTCCCAAAGCCCAACAGCAGCCCGGCATGATGGGCATGATGAGCATGATGGGAGGCTCGGGCGGCGCCATGGGGATGATGCAGATGATGGCCCCGGAACGCGTCGATGCGCGCCTCGCCGAACTCGCCACCTCTTTGAAGATCACATCGGCGCAAGCGAAGGCCTGGGAGACATTCGCCGCCGCGCTTCGCGCCAATGCCCAGGGCATGTCCGATGCCATGACCACGATGCAGGGCGGCATGTCGGGAGCTGGAGGCGGTATGGCCCAGACCGCGCTCGGGCGGATCGAGATGCACGAGCGCGTGATGAGCGCTCGCCTCGACGCTCTGCGCCAAGTGAAGGCGGCGTTGCAGCCGCTCTACGCCGGCTTCGACAAGCAACAGAGAGAGACGGCCGATCGGCTGCTGATGCCCGGCATGATGGGCGCCATGTGAGACCGGGTCCCGGGCGCTCGGCGACCGGACCTTCGAGGAGAGCGAAAATGCCGACCGACTGTCACAACCAGGAGCGCGGCGCTGCGCCCGATGCCGAACACTCTCACCTCGCCGGTCATCCGGATCGGGGTCGAGGTGGTGGATTCTGGCGTTCGAGAGCCGGGCTGACGGCGGCCGTCTTCCTGGCCGTCGCCGCCTTCCTCCTGCTCTCCGAACACCGTGCTCACGCCCTGGGCGCCTTGCCCTACCTCCTGATTTTGGCCTGCCCCCTGATGCATCTGTTCATGCACCACGGTCACGGCGGTCATGGTGGTCACAGCGACCGAGGACCCGATCCAAACCAGCCGTCGCGGGGAGGTTGACGCTATGGAAAGTCCTTCGTCATCCTACGGACTCTGGGGACTGGTCGTTCTCAATTCGGCGATCTTCATCCTCTTCGCTTTCAGCTTCTTCAAACCGAAGACCCGCCGCGACTGGACCTCGTTCAGCATGTTCGGCGCGTTTCTCATCGCGCTGTTCGTCGAGATGTACGGCTTCCCGCTCACCATCTTCCTCCTGTCGGGCTGGCTGCAGGGCCGCTATCCGAACGTCGACTGGTTCTCCCACGACGCGGGGCACCTGCTCGAGGCGACCCTCGGCTGGCGCACCAATCCGCATTTCGGTCCGTTCCACATGCTCAGCTTCGTCCTCGTCGGTGCCGGGTTCGTGCTCGTCAGTGTCGCCTGGAAGGAGCTCTTCACCGCCCAACGCCTGGGAACGCTCGCGACCACCGGCCCCTACGCGCATGTGAGACATCCCCAATACATCGGCTTCGTGCTGGTCCTGCTCGGGTTCCTCGTGCAATGGCCGACGATCCTCACGCTGGCGATGTTCCCGGTGCTGGTCGTCATGTACGTCCGCCTCGCCCGCATCGAAGAGAAGGAGGTCGCCGCAGAATTCGGCGACGCCCATGCGGCCTACGCGGCGCAGGTCCCGGCGTTCATTCCCCGGTGGCGCCGATCGTCGCCACCCCGTAGCCTGTCCCGGCCGGGTTGACCGGACCGAAGTGAGGAAGCCTCATGGAGCCGACGCAGCATCACATCCTCGTCGTCGACGACCACAAGGACATTCGCGACCTGCTCGGGCAGTTCCTGCGCAAGCACGACCTGAAGGTGACGACGGCGCGCGACGGCTACGAGATGCGGGAGTGCCTCACGAGCGGTCCCGTCGATCTGGTCGTCCTCGACCTGATGTTGCCCGGCGAGGGGGGATTGTCGCTCTGCCGGGAACTCCGGACCCGATCCCTGACCCCTGTGATCATGCTGACCGCTCTCGGCGAGGAAGCCGACCGGGTCGTCGGTTTGGAAATGGGCGCCGACGACTATGTGACAAAGCCCTTCAGCCCAAGGGAGTTGCTGGCCCGGATCAAGGCGGTGTTGAGGAGGTCCTCGGCACAGGGCGACGCGCCCCCTTCGGCGACGGGCGGGCGTCTCCTCGCCTTCGCCGGCTGGACCCTGGATCTGGTACGTCGGGAGCTCCGATCTTCGGATGGCACGCTCGTCGACCTCACCACCGGGGAGTTCGATCTCCTCAGTGCCTTCGCCGAACATCCGCAGCGCATTCTCAGCCGCGACGATCTGTTCGAGGTGAGCCGCGGGCGCGGCAGTGCGACCGCGGCCTTCGACCGTGCCATCGACGTCCAGGTCAGCCGTTTGCGGCGCAAGCTCGACACCAGCCCGGACGACGGAATGATCAAGACCGTCCGCAACGCCGGTTATGTCTTCACCGTGCCGGTGGAACGACTGTGAAACTCCGCCACCTCCTTCCCGACAGCATCGCCGGACGAACGATCGCCATCCTGGTGGTCGGCCTCACGGCGTCGCATCTGGTCAGCATCGGGGCCTACCACTTCGACGCATCGTCGCTGGACGAACGAACCTTCGAGCACCGCCTCGCCGACACATTGGTGAGCGTGCGCACCTCTCTGGCCGAAGCCGCCCCCCAGGAGCGAGACCACCTCGCCCGCCTTCTGACGACACCGTCGTTCGACGTCCATTTGGACGGTGCGTCCGCAACGGAACCGAAGGACCGAGCAGAGGCCATCGCCGCCGACCTCGAGGGATTGCGGGGGCGTCTCGACGCCCTGCGCCCCGAACTGCGAGAGTGGGACCTGTCGCTTCGTCACGTCGTCGCCGGTCGGGAGGGTGACGGCCGACGGGCCGAGACCATCGTCGCCTCCGTATCGCTTCCTGGCGAGACCGTCGTGCGCCTCCATGCGGCGCCGCCGGACGACGACATGTATGCGTCGACCCGCGTTCTGCTCTCGACCGGCTTGATGGCGGCGACGGTTCTCGCGCTGTCTCTCCTGATGATCCGCGCCACCTTGGCTCCTCTTCGCGCCATGGGACGGGCCGCCGAGCGATTGGGGGTCGATGTGGGGGCGCCGCCGCTGGCAGAAGACGGGCCTGCGGAAATCCGCTCCGCGGCCCGGGCCTTCAACGATATGCAGCATCGCATCGAGCGGCTCTTGGAAGACCGCACGCAAATGCTGGCGGCGGTGTCTCACGATCTGCGGACCCCCCTTACCGTGATGCAACTGCGTACCGAATTCATCGAAGACGATGAATTGAGAAGAAGATTCATCGCCGACATTTCCGAAATGGAGGCGATGATCGTCTCGACGCTCTCTTACTTGAGAGATGAACGAGCGGGTGAGCACAGTGAGGTCGTCGATCTCGCAGCGCTGGTCGAGACCATATGTGACGGTTTCGCCGATGCCGGTCGTCCGGTGGCCTACGAGGGACCGGGTAGGCTACCGTTCAGATGTCGAGCCATCGCCCTCAAGCGCGCCTTCACCAACCTTGTCGACAACGGCTTGAAATACGGAAAGCGGGTCTCGGTGGGGCTCACGATCCTCGATGGCGTCGTCGTCGTCACCATCGACGACGAGGGACCGGGCATTCCCAAGGCCGAACGGGAGCGAGTATTCGCTCCATTCTATCGTCTCGAGGACTCCCGCAACAAGGAAACCGGCGGCTTCGGGCTCGGCATGGCCGTGGCGCGCACCACGATCCGCGCCCATGGAGGCGACATCGCGCTAGGCGATCGGCCGGGTGGCGGCCTGCGGGTCACCGTGACCCTGCCGCACGTACGCGGGTGATCGATGCGCGAGCCGGCCGGCTCGCGTGGGGCGCGGCCCCTGGTGTCGTTCCCGTGGAACCGTTCCGAGTGAAGATTCCGCGGGTGACCAAGTGCGGCTCCCGGCGCCGGAACCTCATGGCACGCCCGGTCCTCGCCCTCGCCGGATCAGCGTAACAAGCTGAAACATCACTGAGAAACGGAGAAATACCGGTCGTCGTAGATTGCTTTCGTCGAAACGAACGCAGTCCCCCTCTCGCATCGACCCGAACGGATCGGATGAAAGCGAGAGACGATAACACTCCAGATACGGAGAAACACGATGACCCGCATTTCATACGCCCTCACCGTTCTCGCCCTCGGCGCGTCGATGTCCATGGCTCACGCCGTGGAGCCCAAAGCCCCGAATGCCCCCGCCGTTGCAGCTACTCAGACCGATCGCTCGGCGGCCAGTTTGAACACCGGAGGTTCTGTGGGATCGCAGGCTTCCGTTCTGACGGATGTCGATCGTTACATCATTCAGCGGAATACCCGGCGCAATCGCTGAAATCACGGAACGTCGATCCAGGTCGAGCCGGCCCCGTCCATCGGGCATCTACGAAAGACAGGAATTGGACCATGATGATTCGCAGCCCCATCCTCGTTGTCGCCTTCATCGCAACCTCGACCAGTGTGGTTTTCGCCGAAAGTGGCGAAGCCAACCCTCGCTTCATCGAACCTCCCCGAAGCATGTCAGCCCAGATGGCGCCTGCCCCGGTAACGCTCCCGCCGATCGTCGTCGAGGGTCGCCAAGCCACCCCCATCCCGCTGACGGCTGTCGATCGATATCTTCTCGATCGTAGCGAGAGGTTTCGACAAAACGGTCGCTGACAGCTCACAGTTTCTTCGTTTCTTTGGGGGGGGGCGCTGAGCGCCCTCCCGTGTGATTTCAATCTCGATCTCAATTCGAAAATACACACCTAATATATATGTCATGTGATTGCTGCGATGTGCGTCATAACCGCCGCCGAGGCTCCGCAAACGACATCGTGGCACTTGCGAACACTGCCATCGTGGACGGAAAGCCCAGGTCCTCCGGGAGAGCCGGCCCGTCCCCCGCTCTGGTTGACGGCATCCCGTCACACCCCGACCTTCCACGATCAACCCGCTTCGGGGTCGGCTACGCGAGCGTGCCGCCGCTTTCGGCTGTGCCTGCGCGGTGATCGCGGTCGGGGGCGTGACCTCGGGGGAGCCATCGAGCGGGGATCGGCCCCGCTCCGCGATGGAGCCCTTCCCCATGTCCCACGACCTCTCGCTCGCTCGGTCTCACGCTCTCGATCTCGCCCGCACCCTGATGGTCCCGGTCGTTCTCTTCCTGTCGGGAGACGAATACGGCGTGCTGCCGGCCGACGAGATCGACGACGAAGACGACGTCGAGGTGATCCACGAATTCGATCCGTGGCGGGCTCATTGAGCCCGCATCTTCTTGCCGGTGCCGCGAGCGCGTGCGCGGCCGCAAGGGAGGCTTCGCCGCGGACGGTGTGGTGGACGCGCCGGCGAGCCGGCGCGTCCCACCGATGCTCTCCTGCGGTCCGCGCCCTTGCCGGCCTTCCCGCGTCGCGGCCGGCGGATCGGGTCCCGGAAATATCTCGGGGGATTGGTTCGAAAAGCAAGGAGGCCCGGCGCCACGCGCCGGCAGGAAACCGATGGAGAAACACCAAATCGAAAACCTGCGGGGGCGGGTGACCTGCGCCGTCGTGCTGGAGGCGGCCGGCTTCGCGCTCGATCCGCGCGAGAGCACGCGACGAGCGCTCAAATTCCGTCGGGCGGCCCAGATCGTCATCGTGACCCACGAGGGGAGGGGCTGGTTCGATCCGCTCTCCGATGCGAAGGGCGACGTCTTCGCTCTCGTCGCCCATCTTTATTGGGAGACCTTCCCCGAGGCGCTCGATCGGGTCGCCGGCCTCGTTGGTGTGACGACGAGTGGGCCGGTGTGGCGACGCCCGCGGAGGGACGTCACGACCGACGCCTCGATCGCCGAACGCTGGAGGGGGCGGCGCGCGCCCTGGCCCGGTTCGGCGACGTGGCGGTATCTCCGCAACGAGCGGGGGCTTTCGGAGTTCGTCCTCCGCTCGGCGATCCGGCAGGATCTGCTGCGCGAGGGGCCGAAGGGAAGCATGTGGGCGGCCTATACCGACGACGACGGTGCTCTCGTCGGCTGGGAGGAGCGCGGTGCTCGTTGGCGAGGCTTCTCGACCGGCGGGGAGAAGGTGTTGTTCCGGTTCGGATCGGCCGGAGCGTCACGGGTCTGCGTCACCGAGGCGGCGATCGACGCGATGAGCCTCGCCGATTTGGAGGGGTCGAGGCCGGACAGCCTCTACGTCGCGACCGGCGGCGGTTGGTCTCCGGCGACAGAGGTTGCGTTGCGCCGGCTCGCCTCTCGGCCGGAGACGCTGCTCGTCGCCGCGACCGACGCCGACGCTCAGGGCGAGATCTATGCCGAGCGGATAGGGAAGATGGCCGAAGAGATTGCTTGCCGACGGCTGCGTCTCTCGCCGGTGCAGCGGGACTGGAACCTGATGTTGCAGGAGAAGAAGGGAACGGTGGGAGGAATGAGCGGAAGGAGCCCTGCCGCCTGACCGTCGACCGCCTCGAGGGTGAAGCTTCGCCCGGCTTCGCCGGCCCTCGACCCGGCCGGCCGGCGAGGCGGCGTCGG
>CALFRR010000246.1 GCA_937919435.1 uncultured Alphaproteobacteria bacterium
CGACTGGGCATGACCCTTGGAGCGACGGACGATCGCATGAATTCGGGCGACCAGCTCGTCCTTGTGGAACGGCTTGGTCATGTAGTCGTCGGCGCCGAAGCCGAGCCCGCGCACCTTGTCCTCGATGCCGGCGAGACCGGAGAGGATCAGGATGGGGGTCTTCACCTTGGAGACCCGCAGGGTCCTCAGGACCTCGTAACCCGACATGTCCGGCAGGTTGAGATCGAGCAGAATGATGTCGTAATCGTACAACTTGCCGAGATCGATGCCTTCTTCGCCCAGATCGGTCGTATAGACGTTGAAGTTCTCCGACTTGAGCATCAGTTCGATGCTCTGCGCCGTGGCGCTGTCGTCTTCGATGAGCAGTACGCGCATGCCAATCCCCTATGTCGCCTCTACCGGGCTTGGCGCATCGGCCCCCGACCAGCCGTATGCGAACGACACCCATCAACCCCGACTCGGTAGCCTACCGGACAATGGTTAACAGAATCTGATTCGCCTCGGCAAGCTTCGTTTGCCCACGGATGTCCCTAGGGTCATACGCCTGAAACAGAAGGGGAATCTGGAAAGTCTCATGTTGAGACGTCACTTTAAGAAACGTCTGGAACCGACTCTTTCGAATCACCTCTGCCACGGTGCACGACCGGTGAACGGGACGGCCCCACACCGCCCCTTCGTTCATATTGTTTGACGAAGGGTGTTAACAACGAGTTACTGAAGCGGGCCAGGGAGGGCGGTTCCGTAGAACCGATTCGAAGCGATGGAGTCACTCGTCCGCGAGATCGACGAGATATCGACCACCACCACCTACGGGCGGGTGGTGGCGGTGCGCGGTCTGATGATCGAGGTCGCCGGTCCGGTCCACGAAATGAGCGTCGGCTCGCGGCTGGCGGTCGAGGCGCCGTCGGGGCGGCCGGTCCCGGCGGAAGTGGTCGGCTTCCAGGGCGGGCGGGCGCTGTGCATGCCGTTCGGGCCGCTCGAAGGGGTTCGGATGGGCTGTCGGGCGGTGGTCGCCAGCTCGGACGGATCGGTCCACCCCTGCGACGGCTGGCTCGGGCGGGTGATCAACGCCCTCGGCGAGCCGCTCGACGGCAAGGGGCCGCTGCCGCGCGGCATCGATCCGCGTCATCTCAAGGCGTCGCCGCCGCCGGCCGGCGAGCGCAACCGGGTGGGCGGACCGATCGACCTCGGGGTTCGCGCCCTCAACACCTTCGTCACCTGCTGCCGCGGCCAGCGGATGGGCATCTTCGCCGGATCCGGCGTCGGCAAGTCGGTGCTCCTGTCGATGCTCGCCCGCTATACCTCGACCGACGTCGCGGTGATCGGGCTGGTCGGCGAGCGCGGCCGCGAGGTCCAGGAGTTCATCGAGGACGATCTCGGGGCCGACGGCCTCGCCCGCTCGGTGGTGGTGGTGGCGACCTCGGACGAGCCGGCGCTGATGCGGCGTCAGGCGGCGCACATGACCCTCGCGGTCTCGGAATATTTCCGCGACCAGGGCCGCGACGTCCTCTGTCTGATGGATTCGGTCACTCGTTTCGCGATGGCCCAGCGCGAGATCGGGCTGGCCGCCGGCGAACCGCCGACTTCGAAGGGCTACACGCCGACGGTATTCACCGAACTGCCGCGGCTCCTGGAACGGGCCGGACCGGGAACCGGCGAATCCGGATCGATCACCGGGCTGTTCACCGTGCTGGTGGAGGGCGACAACCACAACGAACCGGTCGCCGACGCGGTCCGCGGCATCCTCGACGGCCACATCGTGATGGAGCGTCAGATCGCCGAACGCGGCCGCTATCCGGCGATCAACGTGCTGAAGAGCGTGTCGCGGACGATGCCGCGGTCGGTTCCGCCGGAGCGGCGGGGGCTGCTCACCGAGGCCAAACGGTTGATGGCGACCTTCGCCGACATGGAGGAGCTGATCCGGCTCGGCGCCTATCGGCAGGGGTCGAGCCCCGAGGTCGACGCGGCGATCCGTCTGGAGCCGGCCTTCGAGGCGTTCCTCGGTCAGCGCAAGGACGAATGCACGTCACTTCCCGACGGATACGATCGGCTCGCCGCGATCCTCGCTTCGTGACGGAAGAGACTCACCTTTTGGCAACCGGTCTCGCTTAGCATGGGTGAGATCACGGGGAGTTGCCGACCATGAAGTCCAGAGACAGTCTCATTCGCCTCAAGCGGTTCCAGGTCGACGAGAAGCGTCGCCAGGTGACCCAGCTCGAAGCGATGATCGCCGACTTCAACCGGATGATCGCCGATCTCGACGACCAGATTCTCGGCGAGCAGAATCGCGTCGGGATCCACGACATCACGCATTTCGCCTATCCGACCTTCGCCAAGGCGGCGATTCAGCGGCGCGACAATCTCCGCGTCTCGATCCACGACCTCGAGGAGAAGCTCGGGGGCGCACGCGACGAGCTGGCCGAGGCGGTGGAAGAGCTGAAGAAGATCGAACTGATCGAAGAGCGCGATCAGAGCCGCGACCGCGCCGAGCGCGATGCGGCCGAGCAGGTGGCGCTCGACGAGGTCGCCTCGCGTCGCCACGCCGCGTGGTCGCGACGCTGAGCCGCAGGCCACGACGCCGAAACGGATCGACAGATCGTGAAAGGGCCACCCTCCGGGGTGGCCCTTCTGCATTCCGGCCGACGCCCGTTCGGGCGGGTCAGTGCCAGCCGACGCCGAACCGCCAGGCGACGCCGAGGCCGACGGTGAACTGGTCGCGGGCGCCGTCGGTGCGGACGATCGGCGAGTTCGCCGCCTTGTCGGCGAGACGGGTCCAGCCGGCGTCGGCGCGGACCAGCCATTGGTCGTCGATCTCCCAGGTCGCGCGGGCGGCGAGGCCGGCCCCGAGCAGACCCGCCCCCGGACGATGGGTCGCCAGGCCCGTCCGGGCGCTCTCGGCGGCGGTCACGCCGTACCAGGTGTTCATGTACTCGGACGAGGCGAAGGACACTCTCGGGCCGGCGGAGACGGTCAGGCGATCGATCGGCCGGAAGCGGCCGTCGAAGCCGAGTTCGACGATCTGGCCGTGGTGGCCGCCGAAGCCCTGGCGGACCTCGGCGGAGGCGCGGAACCAGGTGTCGGTGTAGTCGACGACGAAGCCGAGCTCGGCGGTGGCGCCGACCCGCTCGAGGCCCCACAGCCGGTCGCGGGCGGTGAACTCGCGCTTGGAGACGAAGCGGAAGGCCGGAGCGATGCCGAAGCCGGTATCGGAGGTCGGTTTGCCGGTCAGCGGCGAGCGCAGGAACTTCAGCCCGACGATCGGCATCGGGGTCAGCATGTAGGCCTTGGCGCCGTCCCATTCCGGCGCGACCCGGCCGCCACCGCCGATAGTGACGATCGCGTCGGTGGTGCGGCCGAGGAGCGGTGCGTCGGCCGCCGCCGCGGCGGTCGCGGCGAGCGGCAGGGCGAGGAGGGCGGAGAGCGCGGGACGCGGAACCATGGACGCAGACCGTTTCTCGTGACGACGCCGGACCGGCGCGGGAGTCGATGATGGTGTCGGCATGGTTACCGTTTCGTCGCCGGAAACGGAAGAACCGTCGATTTCGGGCTCACACGGTGCCGACGGTCTTCAGCCGGACCCGCGGGTGGACCTCGGCCTGGCTCATCACCACGGTGTGCGGCCGGAAGCGCTCGACGATGGCGCGGACGTGGGTGCGGATGCCGGGGCTGGTCAGCAGCACCGGAATCTCGCCGATCCGGGCCGCCTCGTCGAAGGTGTCGCGCACCGCGGCGACGAATTCGCCGAGCTTGGAGGGCGGCATGGCGAGGTTCCTGGCCTCGCCCTCGCCGACCAGATTCTCGGCGAAGGCCATCTCCCAGGCCGGCGACAGGACCAGGATCGGCAGGTAGCCCATCGGCGACAGGTTGGCGGCGGAGATCTGGCGGGCGAGGCGGCTGCGGACGTGTTCGCCGATGGCACCGGCCGAGCGGGTGAAGCCGACCGCTTCGGCGACGCCTTCGAGGATGGTCGGCAGGTCGCGGATCGAGATGCGCTCGGCGAGCAACGCCTGCAGGATGCGCTGGATGCCGGAGATGTTGATCTGCGAGGGCACGATGTCCTCGACCAGCTTGTGCTGTTCCTTGGGCAGTTCGGCGAGCAGCTTGGTGACGTCGGCGTAGGACAGGAGGTCGGAGACGTTGGCCTTCAGGATCTCGGTCAGGTGGGTCGACATCACCGTCGCCGGATCGACCACGGTGAGGCCGCGGATCGCCGCCTCCTCCTTCAGCGACGGGTCGACCCAGGTCGCCGGCAGGCCGAAGGTCGGCTCGTTGGTGTGGGTGCCGGGCAGGTCGATCTGCCGGCCCTCCGGATCCATGACCATGAACAGGTTGGGGAAGACGACGCCGCGGCCGGCCTCGACCTCCTTGATCTTGACCATGTACTCGTTCGGCTGGAGCTGCACGTTGTCGAGCAGCCGGCAGGGCGGCATGACGAAGCCCATGTCCGAGGCGATCTGGCGGCGCAGCGCCTTGATCTGCTCGGTCAGCCGGTCGGATCCGTCGGGGCCGTTGATCAACGGCAGCAGGGCGTAGCCGAGCTCGATCCGGAGTTCGTCCATCTTCAGGCTGTCGCGGATCGGCTCTTCCTTCGGGGCCTGGGCCTGAGCGGTGGCCACGGTCTCGGCGGCGGTCCGGGCGACCTCTTCGGTCTTCTTGCGGCCGACGGTGATCGCCAGCGCACCGGCGCCGGCGGCGAGGGCCAGGAACGGGATGGTCGGCATGCCCGGCAGCAGCGACAGCACGATCATCACCGCCGACGACATGCCCAGCGCCCGGGGATAGCCGGAGAGCTGGCCGATCAGTGCCTTGTCGGCGGCGCCGGCGACGCCCGCCTTGGAGACCAGCAGGCCGGCGGCGGTCGAGACGATCAGCGCCGGGATCTGGGTGACCAGGCCGTCGCCGACGGTGAGCAGGGTGTAGGCGTGGCCGGCGTCGGTGAAGCTCAGATTCTGCTGGGCGACGCCGATGATGATGCCGCCGATCACGTTGATGAAGGTGATCAGCAGTCCGGCGACGGCGTCGCCGCGGACGAACTTCGAGGCACCGTCCATCGCGCCGAAGAAGGCGCTCTCGCCTTCGAGGTCCTTGCGGCGGGCGCGGGCGGTCTTCTCGTCGATCAGGCCGGCGGAGAGATCGGCGTCGATCGCCATCTGCTTGCCGGGCATCGCGTCGAGGGTGAAGCGCGCCGCCACTTCCGCGATACGGCCGGAACCCTTGGTGATGACGATGAAGTTCACGATCAGCAGGATCGCGAAGACGATGATGCCGATGACGAAGTTGCCGCCCATCACGAAGGTGCCGAAGGCTTCGATGACGTGGCCGGCGGCCGACGTCCCCTCGTGGCCGTGGCCGAGGATCAGGCGGGTCGAGGCGAGGTTCAGCGACAGGCGCAACATCGTGGCGATGAGCAGCAGCGTCGGGAACGACGAGAACTCCAGCGGCGCCTGGATGAACAGCGCGGTCATCAGGATCAGCACCGACAGGGTGATCGAGACGGCGAGCAGCATGTCGAGGATCAGCGCCGGCAGCGGCACGATCAGCACGACCAGGATCGCCATGACGCCCATGGCGAGGCCGACGTCGCCGCGCCGGGCATTGGCGAGCAACGACTTCGGATGCGGCAGGCCGAGCGGCATCACGAAGGACGGGGCAGGGGTCTGACCGGCGGTCGTGTCGCTCATCGCACTCTCGTCCTCGGCTGGGCGATCGACGCAGCGGGACGAGGATCCCGATGCCCGGCAATTTTTGCCGGGTGCATGGTTAACAAGGGGTTAAGACGGCGTGCCGAACGCGGACATGGAACGGCCGTCCACTGCCGATGCGGTGGACGGCCGGTCGCGTCGTGTCTCGTGCGGGCGGGCGGGAGATCAGGCGGTCTCGGCCGCCGCCTTCTCCGCCGCCTTGACCAGGGCGCCGAGGTTGACCTTCTCGTCGGCGACCTGCTCGGGGGTGAGCTTCATGCCGCGGTCGAGGATCTTGCGTGCCGCCATGTGGTCGGCGACCCGGTTGAGGCTCGCCGCGCCGAGGAAGGTGTCGCCCTTGAAGTAGAAGGCGGAGAACTTGTAGCCGTCGATGTCGCCGCGGGTCACCACCCGGTCGTGGTCGGTCGAGGTGCCGACCATCTGCAGCTTGATTTCGTACTGGTCGGACCAGAACCACGGGGCGAGCAGGAACGGCTTTTCCCGGCCCATCAGCGCGGCGGCGCCGGACTTCGCCTGTTCGAGCGCGTTCTGTACCGACTCGAGCCTGTGCAGCGGCATGCCGGGCTCGTGGGCGGTGGCGGTGCAGTCGCCGATCGCGACGATGTCGGGATCGATGGTCCGCGAGCAGCGGTCGACGATGATGCCGTGGTCGCAGGGCAGACCGGCGTCGCGGCCGAGTTCGTCGGCGGGGACGAGGCCGATGCCGGCGACGATCAGATCGGCGGCGATCACGCGGCCGTCGGAGAGCTTCACGCCCTTCACCTTCTCGTTTTCGACGATCACCTCGGCGACCGAGGAGTCGAGCGCCAGCCGGACGCCGCGTTCGCGGTGCAGACGGGCGTAGGTGTCGGAGATCAGCGGCGAGACGGCGCGGGCGAGCACTCGGCTCTCGCGCTCGACGACGGTCACCTCCTTGTCGTTGAGGCGGCAGCAGGCGGCGATCTCCATGCCGACGAAGCCGGCGCCGACCACCACCACGGTCTCGGCTTCGGCGAGCGACACCGCGAACTTGTGGGCGTCGTCGACGCCGCGGATCGAGACGATGTCGGGATGGGTGCCGTTCGGCACCGGCAGACGGCGGTTGACGCCGCCGGTGGCGATCACCAGCCCTTCGTAGGGCTGACGGGCGCCGCTCGCCAGGATCACTTCGCGCTTCTCGCGGTCGACGCCGGTGACCCGGGTGTTGGGCCGGAAATCGATGCCCTTGCCGGCCAACGCCTCGGGGCCGCGCAGCACGATCGACGACAGGTCGAGCGGCTCGAGCAGCGCCTCCTTGGACAGCGGCGGCCGATAGTAGGGCGCCAGCCGCTCCTCGCCGAACAGGATGATCTCGCCTTCCCATCCCTCCAGTCGGAGCGATTCGGCCGCCTGCAGCCCACCCTGGCCGGCTCCGGCGATGACCATCGGGCGATCGGTACGGTTGGCGCGTTGTTTCATGGTGCTGGTTCCTCGGGTTGTGATCGGGCCGTCGCTTCCGCGAGGAAAACGGCGCTGCCTCGTGCGCTACGGCTAGCGCCGAAGTCTGTCAACGACATGGCTCAAACCGTGATTTCACGCCTGCCCTGCTCGGGTGGCGGACGTGCCTCACGGCGAGACCGACGTCCCCGCTGCGGCGAGCGCCGCGCGTGCGTCGAGGATCCGTCGCCACAGGGCGAGCGGCACGACCATCTCGATCGGCGGATCGCCGAGCGGCAGCAGCACCGCGGCGGATCCGTAGAGCCGCGCCGGCCGCGGTTCGCCGATCGCCGCCCAGGGAACCGCGGCGGGGCGGGTTCCCAGGCTCCCGAGGAGCGGGATGCGCACCGCCAGGAGCAGACCCTCCGGGTCCACTCCGACGACGACGCAGTTCTTCCAGCGGACGGCGCCGAAGGCGACGGTCGCGCGACGGGCGATCGGGTGAGCGGCCGGGCCCGCGGCCGGCCAGCGGGCGGCGAGACCCCGCCAGCCGCCGGCATCCGCGGGCGGGTCCCGTGGCACCGGAAGTGGGCGGCGGGAGGCATCCCCGGCCGGCGTCGCGGTGTCGGTCGGACCGGAAGTGGGGTGCCGGGTGCGGCCCGTGAGGATCCGCCGGGCGAGAAGGAGCACGACGACGACGGAGGCGGCGAGGAGCAGCGTATGGAGGTCGAGCGGCATCGGCGCGTCCCCCGGAATCCGCCGGTGGTGGCGGTGCGGGCAGGATACGCCGCGACCGGGGTCGCCGCATCCGCGATCCTCGGCGCTGCGACGAAGGGGGAAGGTTCAGCGGCCGGCGAGCAGGCGGACGCCGAACAGGATCATGATGCCGCCGGCGATCCGGTCGAGCAGGCCGCGCGAACGGTCGACGACCGCGGCGACCGGCGGGCTCGCCACCAGGAGGCAGAGGACCGCGTACCACAGGAACGAGATCGACGGCATCGCCACGACGGCGAGCGCCTGCGCCGTGAGCGGCAGGTCGGAGGCTCCGGTGGCGGCGAAGATCGAGGTCCAGTAGGCGATCGACTTGGGGTTGGTGAGGTTGGTGAAGAAGCCGGCGCGGAAGGCGGCGGCGAAGTCTACCGGGGCGGCGGGCACCGGCATCGCCGCCGGATCGGCGAAGGACCGGCGGATGCTGCCGAAACCGAGCCACAACAGATAGCCGGCGCAGGCGAACCGCATCGCTTCGGCGAGATGCGGCCAGGCGGCGAGCAGCGTGCCGAGACCGGAGAGGCCGAGGCCGGCGAACAGCAGCCCGACCGGCCAGACGCCGGCCGCCGCGGCGAGACCGAGCCGCCGGTCACGGGTGGCGGCGTGGATCACGATCAGCGTGTTGGGGCCGGGAGCCAGAGCGATCACCACCTGAGCGGCGAACAGCGTGGCGAGAATCTCGAAGGTCTCGTTCAATCGGCTTCCTCCGGCGGGCCGGTGATCCGGCGTCGGTGTCGGACGGCGGCGAACGCGACGGATCTCGTCGCGGCGATCGAAGGCGGATGCTCAGGCGGCTTCGCTGCCGCCGCCGGGCGGCGGGATCGGGAAGCCGTCGTCGCCGTATTCCTTGAGCTTGTTGCGCAGGGTGCGGATGGAGATGCCGAGGATGTTGGCGGCGTGGGTCCGGTTGCCGAGCGTCGACCCGAGGGTCTCGAGGATCAGATCGCGCTCGACGTCGGCGACGGTGCGGCCGACCAGCGCCCGGGTCACCGCCTCCGCCGTCTCGGCGGCGCGGGCGACGGCGGGATCGCGGGCCGGGGCGGGAGTGGGAGCGGCGCCGTCGCTCGACGCCTCGTCGAAGCGCAGACCGTCGGGGCTGCGGATCGCATCGACGCCGATGGTGTCGCCGCTCGCCAGCAGCACGGCGCGGTGCATGCAGTTCTCGAGTTCGCGGACGTTGCCGGGCCAGCGCGCCCGGACCAGCTCGCGCCGGGCGTCCGGATCGAGCGGACGGTTCTTCAGGCCGTTGGCCTTGGAGTAGCGGTCGAGGAAGTGATCGGCGAGCGCCTGGACGTCGGCCGGGCGGTCCCGGAGCGGCGGGATCTTCAGGTTGACGACGTTGAGCCGGTAGAGCAGGTCCTCGCGGAAGGTCGCCTTGCGCACTTCCTCGGCCATGTTGCGGTTGGAGGTGGCGAGGATGCGGATGTCGACCGGCACCGGACGGGTGCCGCCGACCCGGTCGATGATCCGCTCCTGGATGGCGCGCAGGAGCTTGGCCTGCAGGCGCAGGTCCATCTCGGAGATCTCGTCGAGCAGCAGGGTGCCGCCGTCGGCCTCCTCGAACTTGCCGATGCGGCGGGCGACGGCGCCGGTGAAGGCGCCCTTCTCGTGGCCGAACAGCTCGCTCTCCAGCAGCGCCTCGGGGATCGCGGCGCAGTTGACGGCGATGAACGGCTTCTGGGCGCGGTGCGACTTCCTGTGAATGTGCCGGGCGAGGACCTCCTTGCCGGTGCCGCTCTCGCCGGTGATCATGATCGAGGCGTCGGAGGCGGCGACCTGATCGGCGAGCCGGACCACCCGGGCCATCGCCTCGTCGCGCACCACCAGTTCGCGGCCGTCCTCGGCGACCGCCGCGATCACCGCGGCGATCATGTCGGGATCGGGCGGCAGGGGGATGTATTCCTTGGCGCCGGCGCGGATCGCGGCGACCGCGGCGCGGGCGTCGGAGGCGACCCCGCAGGCGACCACCGGAACGTGGATCAGTTCGCTCTCCAGGCGATGGATCAGCTCGGCGATGTCGAGACCGACGTCGATCATCACCAGATCGGCGCCGCGTCCGGAACGGAGCGTCTTCAGCGCGACGTCGATGGTGTCGGCGTGGGCGACGGTGGCGCCGCGGTCCATGACGATCCGCGAGGCGACCGCGAGTTGGCCGCCGAGCGCTCCCACGATGAGCAGTCTCATGCCCGCCTCCTCATTTGTCGGCCTTGATGATCTCGGTCATGGTCACGCCGAGACGATCCTCGACCAGCACCACTTCGCCGCGAGCCACCAATCGGTCGTTGACGTAGATGTCGATGGCCTCGCCGACCTTGCGGTCGAGCTCGAGCACGGTGCCGCGGGTCATCTTCAGCAGATCGGAGACCTGCATGCGGGCCTGACCGAGTACCGCCGAAACCTTGACGGGGACGTCGAACACCGCCTCGAGGTCGGCGGCGCCACGCGCCGAGGGTCCACCCTCCTCGTCGCGACGGTGCGCCTGGGTCGCCATCTCGTCGAGTTCGAGCCCTTCGCGGGCCGGATCCTGGGTCGGGTCGCTCAAGGCTCGATCCTCCTTCCGTCCTCGGGCGCGGCCGCGGTCTCGCGGCGGGCGGCGAGCCAGCGTTCGACGGCGGCGTCGACCTCCGCGGCGATCGCATCGCTGTCGCGCAGGATACCACCATCCGCCCATTCGATGCGGCAATCTCCGCGGATCACCTCGTCTTCGCCGAGGATCACGATCCGCCCTTCGAAGCCGGTCTCGCGGACCAGACGGTCGATGTGGGGGCGGAGCGCGTCGGCGTCGGCGCGGGCGAGGCGGACGGCGAGGTGGGGCGCGCGGCGCAGCGGCGCGAGACAGTCGGCGAGCAGGGCGCGCACCTCGGCGAGCGGCTCGGCGTCGACGAGACGCTGGGCGAACCGGCGGGCGACGGAGACGGCCAGTTCGACCGCCGCGGCCTCGGCCGCCACCCGCTCGGCGTCGAGCGTGTCGAGCAGCCGCCGGGCGAGACCGACGAGTGCACCGGCCTCGTCGGCGAGCCGTTCGGCGGCGCGCACTTCGGCGTCCCGGCGGCCCGCCAGAAACCCTTCCTCTCGGCCCTGGGCGAAGGCTTCGGCGCGCGTGCGCTCCTCCACCGCGACCATTTCGGCGAGGTGCTGGTCGAGGTCGATCGTCGGCTTCGGCGGCGGCTCCGGCGCCCGGACGGGCTCCGGCCGTGAGAAGTCGATGTCGAAGAGGAAACGCGCTGGGGTAGCCATGGGGTCCTTCCACCGGGACGTCAGTAGATGAGTTCGTCCTCACCCTTCGACTTGGAGACCATGACCTCGCCCTTGGCGGCGAGGTCCTTGGTGATGTTGACCATGAGGCTCTGGGCCTCGTCGACGTCGCGCAGCCTGACCGGACCGAGCGCCTCCATGTCCTCCTTGAGCATGTTGCCGGCACGGGTCGACATGTTGGCGAAGAAGAAGTCGCGCAGGCTCTCCGAGGCGCCCTTGAGGGCGATGGCGAGCTTGTCCTTCTCGACGTTGCGGAGCAGCGTCTGGATGCCGCCGGCGTCGAGCTTGCCGAGATCCTCGAAGGTGAACATCAGCGACTTGATCTTCTCGGCGCTCTCGCGGTTGTTCTCTTCCAGCGCGGCGAGGAAGCGGGCCTCGGTCTGCCGGTCGAACGAGTTGAAGATGTCGGCCATCAGTTCGTGGGCGTCGCGACGGGTGGTGTGCGAGAGGTTCGACATGAACTCGACCCGGAGCGTCTGCTCCACCTTGTCGAGCACCTCCTTCTGCACCGCCTCCATCTTCAGCATCCGGTTGACCACCTCGAGCGCGAATTCGTCGGGCAGGATGGCGAGGACGCGGCCGGCGTGGTCGGCGCGGATCTTGGACAGGACCAGCGCGACGGTCTGCGGATATTCGTTCTTGAGATAGTTGGCGAGGACGTTCTCCTGAACGTTCGACAGTTTCTCCCACATGTTGCGGCCGGCGGGACCACGGATCTCCTCCATGATCGCGTTGACCCGCTCGGGCGGCAGGAACGAGGCGAGGATGCGTTCGGTCGAATCGAAGTTGCCGGTCAGCGATCCCTTCGACGAGATGCGGGTGACGAAGTCGACGAACAGGTTGTCGAGCATCTCCGGATTGACCGGGCCGAGCTTCGCCATGGCGAGCGAGATCTGCCGAACCTCGAGTTCGTCGAGCCGCTGCCAGATTTCGCGACCGTGAGCCTCGCCGAGGGCCAGCAACAACACCGCGGCCCGCTCGGCGCCGGCGAGTTCGCGATAGGCCTCGGTGGCGGAGACCTGGAGACCACCCGGGCTCGCGGGCGCAGGAGCGGCCTTCTTGGGAATCAGCGACATCGGCGGTCCTCACGCGGCTTCCTGGAGCCAGCCACGAATGATCATGGCGGCTTCGTTGGGATTCTCGGTCACCATCTCGCCGATCTTGAGGATCGAGCCGGCGTGCATGGCACCGAGGGCCTTGGCTTCTTCCAGTCTGAGATGGGCGGGATTGACGAGATCGGTCGAGCCGGCCTCGCCGCCTTCGCCGGCTCTGGCGGGCGGCAGCGGCAGTCCGTCGGGGCCGATCTGCGGGGTGGCGGCCCCCGGTCCGGTGAGTGCGGCGGTGCCGTCGGCGGTCACCGTGACGGTCGTCACTTCGGGGCCGAGCACCCGGCGGATCAGCGGCCGGACGCCGAACAGCAGGACCAGCAGCGTGACGAGCAGCAGCGCACCGGTCTCGGCGAGCCGCACGATGTCGTCGGACCGGAAGTCGAAGAGCGCGGCGAAGCCGGTCTTCGGCGTTTCGAGCGGCAGCGTCGCCGGCCCTTCGGCGAAGCGCAGATTGACCACTTCCACCTGATCGCCGCGCTTTTCGTCGAAACCGACGGCGGAACGGACCAGCGCGGCGATGCGGTCGAGGTCCTCCTTGGGACGCGGCTGATAGGTGACGGCCCCGTCGGGGGCGTTGGCATAGAGACCGTCGATCAGCAGGGCGACCGAGATCCGCTTGATCCGGCCGGCCTCCATCACCTCGGTGCGGCTGGTCTTGGAGATCTCGTAGTTGACCGTCTCCTCGGAGGTGTTGGACGCCTCCTTGGTGCCGTTGCCGCCCTGGTCCTGGCCGCCGCCGGGCACCTGATTGGCCACCGTGACGGTCTTGTCGCCGGAGGTGTTGGAGGAGTTCTCCTCCTTCGACTGGGTGGAGCGGACCACTTGGCCGTTGGGGTCGAAGGTGTCGGAGGTCTGGGTGATGCGATTGTAGTCGAGGTCGGCGGTGACGCGGGCCCGCACCCGTCCCTGACCGACGATCGAGGCGACGATCGATTCGATCTGGTTCTCGATGCGGTTCTCGAAGGCGGTGGTGCGCTCCTGGAGGCTGGCGGCGACGATGCCTTCCGGTTCCTCGCCCTGGCCGGAGGCGAGCAGGCGTCCGGCTTCGTCGACGATCGACACCCGGGTCGGCTTCATGCCCTCGATCGCCGCGGCGACGAGGTGCTGGATCGCCCGGATCTGGGCGGGGTCGAGCTGGCCGCGCAGCTTGACGGCGATCGAGGCGGTGGGGTCGCGGCGATCGCGCTGGAAGATCTGGCGTTCGGGGATGACCAGATGGACGCGGGCCGCCTGGATCCGGTCGATGGAGCGGATGGTGCGGGCCAGTTCTCCCTCGAGGGCGCGCAGATGGTTGATGTTCTGCACATAGGAGGTGGTGCCGAGCGCGTCGGCCTTGTCGAAGATCTCCCAACCGACCGAGCCGCCGGCCGGAATGCCCTTCTCGGCGAGGCGCATGCGCAGACGCAGGACGTTGTCCTTGGGAACCAGGATCTGACCGCCGTCCTGGCGCAGCTCGTATTTGATCGCCTGGGCCTCCAGTTCCTTGACGATCGTGGCGCTGTCGTTGACCGAGAGGTCGGAATAGAGCGGGGTCATCACCGGCTGCGACACCTTGAAGGTGATGAAGGCGAAGAAGCCGAGCAGCAGAACGGTGACGACGCCCATCGCGGCGATGCGGGCCGGACCGAGTTTCTTCAGGAACTCGAGCGCACCGTTCACGTGGTTGCTCCGTGAATCGAGGGAGCCGGGAGTGGGCGAGGCGAAGCCGCCCCCGGCGTCGGGTTTCGGGTCGGACCCGGCCGGCCTTCGGGAAGGGCTGACCGGGCGGCGGCCTCCGGGCTCCCGGGTGGGGACCGGGAGAGGGGATCGGCGAACCGCTCGGCAAGAATTTCCCAGTAGATGGTAAACGAGGCGTTAACGCCGGTGCCGCTTCGGGACGGAACCCCGGTTTTCCGCGGCCGAGCGTCACCGGCCGGTAGCCCGACCCGGTCGAATTTGCCGGCTCGCGGTAACCTTCGCGTGGCGAATCAGAGCGGAGGGCATCTCCGAGCGGCCGATCGGTCCGTCCGAAACGCGGACGGGCCGACCCGAGGGTCGGCCCGTCACGCAGATCGAAGACTGCCGATGATCGCGATCACTGACGATATTGCTGGATGCGTGTCGTCCTGAGTCCGGCCAGTCCGTGGCGGTCGATCGACTGCTGCCAGGACAGGAATTCCTCGACGGTCAGGGTATAGCGGTTGCACGCCTCCTCGAGGGACAGCAGCCCCCCGCGAACGGCGGCGACGACTTCGGCCTTGCGGCGGATCACCCATCGGCGCGTGCCCTGCGGCGGCAGATCGGCGATCGTGAGCGGGCTTCCGTCCGGCCCTATGACGTATTTCACTCTCGGTCGGAACTGATCGGTCATCGTACTCTCACACACTCGATGCGATCACATCGAGGGGGAGCCTATCGGTGCCGCCTTAAAATATGGCTAAACGGAGGGGGTCGAATTCGCATGGTTCGTGCGACCGGACGTCTCGCTCTGCGATCCCACCGGGCGGTCTCCGTGGGCTCGGCGAAAATCGCCAAGACCGTTTAAGTGATTGATATGAAATGAGTATCTGTGCCGCTGGCGAGCGCCGTCGGAGGGGCGCGGGCGGCGGATGCGAAACGCGCCCGCCGTGGAGAACGGACGGGCGCGTGAAGAAAAACGCGGATCGGAGGTGACGGCGGCGTCGCGACCGCGTCACGAGCCGGCGGGGGCGGAGACCTTGGTCACGCTGTAGGCGCTGATCTTCTGGCCGCCGATCACCAGCATCGGCGTGTCGCCGGAGAAATCGACGTCGTCGACCCGGCCGGTCAGCGCCTGGGTGATCTTCACCGCTGAGCCGCTGGCGTCGACACCGGAGACCGAGATCGTGTAGTCGCCGGTCGAGGCCGTCTTGCCGGCGGTGGTCAGGCCCTTCCAGGTGAAGGTGTTGTTGCCCCCGGAGAGCTTCTGGGTGGTGGTGAACACCGCTTGTCCGTCGGCGTTCTTGACGACGATGGTCGCCGGGTTCGACGCTGCCGACGAGGTGAAGTTCCACGTCGCCGCGTTCGTTCCGTCCCAGTTGGCGGACGTGCTGCCGGCACTGACCGTCGTGCCGACGTAGTTGACCAGCGAGGTCGCGTTCTGCGTAGTCAGCAGCGCCTTCAGATCCGCCAGATTGGAGTTGGTCTTGATCTGCTGTTCGACGCTCGAATATTGGACGAGCTGACTGGTGAAGGTCGACGTGTCCGTCGGATTCATCGGGTCCTGGTTCTGCATCTGAGTGACGAGCAGCGTCAGGAACATGTTGTAGTTGGAAGTCAGGCTCGCGCTGTCGGTCGCCGAAGTGTTCGTCGAGTTGGTCAGGGACGGTGTGGTCAGACCTAGGATGGACATGGCGGCGAATCCCGGGGTTCACGCGGGCGATACACGAAGGACGGCGGCGGTCGGGCTCAGACCCTGAGGTCGAGGGCTCCGGTCCGCAGCGAGCGATAGGCGACGGCGGCGACTTCGGGCACCACCGGAGGCGCGTCCTCTTCGGTGGCGGTGACGATCGTCGGCTGCGGCTGTTCGGAACCTCGCCGGTCGCCTTCGCCGCGCAGCGAGAACTGCAGGCCGGAGTTGCCGACGTCGAGGCCGGCGTTGGCCAGCGACCGTTCGAGGTTGCGTTGGTCGCGCATCATCATGTCGAGGGTCTCGGGACGCTCGACGACGAGATGAGCCTTGACGTCGCCGGTCGACCCGACGGTCAGGCTGACGTCGATGCGGCCGAGGTCGGCGGGCTCCAGGCGCATCTCGAAGCGCGACCGGCCGCGGTTCGCCTGTGCGGCGACGGTCTCGGCGAGCGCGGCGAGGGTGACCGCGTGGACGACCGGGACCGAGCGGGTGGTCTGAGCCGTCGGGTCGGCGGTCGCGGTCTGCCGGGTCTGGGCGAGATCGGCGGCGGCGGGGTTGGTGTTGGAATGAGCCGGAGGTCGGGCCTCGACGGGGGCGGAGGCGCCGCCGTCGAGGTCCGTGGTCTCGGCTTCCTTGGGAGCGCCCTTCTGGGCCTGTTGCGCCAGGAGGGCGCGATCGGCGGCGGTTGCTTCGGCCGCCGCGTTTTCCTTCGCCGCATCGACCTTGCCGGCGGTGGCCTTGACCTGATCGGCGGTCGCCGCGGCCTTCGCCGCTTCGGCGGTCTGCGGTGCGCGATAGGTCAGAGGCGTCCCGTCGCTGCGGGCGGTGCGGGCGGCCCGGCCGACGAGCGAGGTGAGGCCGAGCGGATCGGTGTCGGTGTTGGTGTTCGTCGTCGACGTCCCGCCGTCGGAGCCGCGGGCTTCGGCGTCGTCGGTGCGGCGCGCGGTCTTGGCGGCGAGGCTGGCGGCGAACTCGGCGTTGGCGGTGGCCTCTTCGGACGCGGTCTCGGCCGCGGTCGGGACGGTCGGTGCGGCAGTGCCGGTTCCGGCGCCCGCGATGCCGAGCGACGCGCCGGGACCGGCGGCGCCGACCGCGCTGCCGCCATGGCCGTCGATGCCGGTGTTCGGGGCGGAGGTCTGGGACGGTCCGGGAGCCCGGGCGCCGAGGTCGGCGGGCGAGGCGACGCCGGCGGCGGTGGCGAACTGGACCCCGGCATTCTGCATCTGGGCGGCGATCTGGGCGGCGAGGTCGGAGGAGCCCGTCGCGTCGGAGTCGGACTCGTCGGTGGTGGTCGACGTGGTCGCGTCGTCACCGGAGGTCGCGGTGACCGTCGTGGAGGAGGTGCCGATCGCGCCCTCGAGCAGGTCGAGGAACTGCGAGAAGAGGCTCGCCTGATCGGTGGACATGGCGGTTCCGGCAGCCGGCGCAGTGGGGGTGCGGGGCGCGGCGGAAGCCTTGGGGAGGGTGTCGACGGTGGGCAAACTCTACCTCCTGGAACGCCGAAGGGGACGCTCGTCCACCCACCGATGCAAAGGCGGGGCCAGATCCGCCGTCACCCCTCCACGGCCTCTGCGAGACCTCGGACGGGGGCGAAATGGCGCCGATGAGGCGTCCGGGGCGTCCGGTGGACGGGAAAGCCCTGCCGGGATCGGCAGAAGCTGCCGGTCTTCCGGGTTTTCCCGTCCGTCCCGCTCGGCTATAGTCGCGCCGCCCGTCCGCCGGCGCCCCGCTCGGCGGGAGATCTTGAGGTGACGCTCCCCCATGACGAATTCACTCGACCTTCCCGGTCGTCCGGCAGAGACCCGCGTCGTCGTGGCGATGTCGGGCGGGGTGGATTCGTCGGTGGTCGCCGCTCTCCTGAAACAGGAGGGTTACGTCGTCGTCGGGGTGACGCTGCAGCTCTACGACCACGGCGAGGCGACCCACCGGAAGGGCGCCTGCTGCGCCGGCCGGGACATCCTCGACGCCGCCCGCGTCGCCGAGACGATCGGCATTCCACACTATGTGCTCGACTACGAGGACCGCTTCCGTGAGGCGGTGATCGACCGGTTCGCCGAGAGCTATCTGGCCGGCGAGACGCCGGTGCCCTGCGCCTCGTGCAATCAGACGGTCAAGTTCGCCGATCTCCTGGAGACCGCGCGCGCCCTCGGCGCCGAGGCGCTGGCGACCGGCCACTACGTCACCTCCCGGCGCCTCGCCTCCGGCCGCCGCGGCCTCTACCGCCCGGCCGATCTCGACCGTGACCAGAGCTACTTCCTCTATGCGACCACCCAGGAGCAGCTCGACTTCCTGCGCTTCCCGCTCGGCGGCACGCCGAAGGGCGAGACCCGCGAGATCGCCCGCCGGCTCGGTCTGGCGGTGGCCGACAAGCACGACAGCCAGGACATCTGCTTCGTGCCCTCCGGTCGTTATGCCGACGTGATCGAACGGCTGAAGCCGGATGCGGTGGAGCCGGGCGAGATCGTCCATCTCGACGGGCGGGTGCTCGGCCGCCACGAGGGGATCATCCACTACACCGTCGGCCAGCGCCGCGGCATCGGCGTGGCGATCGGCGAACCGCTCTACGTCGTCCATCTCGACGCCGATCGGCGGCGGGTGGTGGTCGGCCCGCGCGATGCGCTGATGACACGCAGGCTTCATCTTCGCGAGGTCAACTGGCTCGGCGACGGCCCGCTCGGCGGTCTCGGCGCGGAGGGGCTCGACGTCCGGGTCCGGGTGCGGTCCACCCGGGCACCGCAGCCGGCCCATCTCTTCGTCGAAGACGGCCGGGTGATGGTCGATCTGGTCGAAGGCGAGCACGGGGTCGCACCGGGGCAGGCGGCGGTCTTCTACGACGGCGCCGACGGCGAGACCCGGGTGCTCGGCGGAGGGACGATCGCAGGGGTGGAACGGCCGGCCGACGGGCTGGTGCCGTCCGCGGGCGGACGTGCGGCGGCGGAGTGAGGGACATCGATGAGCAAGAGTGTCAGACGACGCGGCAGCGCGGCGGCGCTGGAGGTCTCTCGAAACGACGGGCGGGCGATCGGCGTATCGGCATCGCCGCCACGGCTCGACGAAGCGGCGGTGCTCGCGGCCTATTCGCGCTGGGCGCCGATCTACGATCGGGTGTTCGGGCGGGTGTTCGACGCCGGCCGGAAGCTGGCGGTGGAGATCATCAACCGGCGGTCGGGGCGTCTCCTGGAGGTCGGGGTCGGCACCGGGCTGACCCTGCCGCGTTACGGTGCCCATCTCGAGGTGACCGGCATCGACCTGTCGCCGCAGATGCTGGCGATGGCGCGGCGGCGGGTGGCGGAGGAGAAGCTCGTCAACGTGGCGGCGCTCCACGAGATGGACGCGACCGCACTGGCGTTTCCGGACGGCGCCTTCGAAACGGTGGCGGTGATGTACACGATCACCGTGGTGCCGCATCCGGACGCGGTGATGGCCGAGGTCGAGCGGGTGACGGCGTCGGGTGGCGAGGCGATCTTCGTCTCGCACTTCGCCTCGCGGAGCGGCTGGCGGCGGGCGATCGAGTCGGCGTTGACGCCGTTCACCCGCAAGCTCGGCTGGCGGCCGGACTTTCCGGTGGAGCGGATCCTAGGCCGTCCGGGCTTCGAGCTGGTGGAGACCCGGCGGCTCGGGCTGTTCGGCATCTTCAGCGTGGTGCGGCTCCGGCGGAAGGCGTCCTGACGACGGGCCGAGGCGTCGGACGGGGACACCGCGACGACGGGAGGCCGCGACGGCCGTCCGAGCCGCCTCCGGAGCGCGCGGGCGGGCGTTCTCGGTGAGCGGAGCCGGCTTCCGAGTGCGGCGGGTGCGGGCGTGGTGTGGGCGGGATCGACC